>JAFRTJ010000031.1 GCA_017427185.1 Bacteroidaceae bacterium
AGATGCCTACGTAGGCTCCTTCGATGCACAGGGTCACAAGATTACCATTGCCACCAACCTGGACCGCAACACCTGCGGACGTGCCGAGGGTATGGGCGGTCTCTTCGGCTGTCTGGGCGAAGGCTCCAAGATCAGCAACCTGTGGTTGGATGGTACCCTGACTGGTAACGGTCACCGCATGTCCGGCCTCTGCCAGAACGTACGTGGCACGACGCTGCAGAATATTCTGGTAAGCGTGGATATCACTTCCACGTGGAAGGGCGAGGACAAGGACCTGGCTTCTGGCGGTATCCTCGGCGAGGCTAACAAGGCCAACTACCTGAAGAACGTGATCTTCTCCGGCTCCTTCAAGTGTAAGGACAACGGCAGCACGCAGGGCGGCAACAACGAATGGTTCGGCGGTTTGCTGGGCTGGGTTGAGACTGGCCCTATGACGATGGAGAACTGCGTGGCCCTCATCCAAAGCGTAGAGCAGGATGCTGCTTCAGCCTACAAGTCTCAGAACCCCGACGGAAAGCAGAAGAACAGCCCCATGTCTCGTCACGACGAGAATCTGGTGATTGCCAAGAACTGCTTCTATCAGCTGCCTCCACAGTGGACCACCGAGTGGGAGAACTACAAGGACTACTTCATCGACAACGGAGACAAGGACTGGGAAGAGACCGTGCTCACTCCTGAACAGGTGACCAGCGGTGAGTTGACCTTCCGTCTGAACGGCAACCAAAGCAACATTGTCTTCTACCAGACCATTGGTACGGATAAGATACCTGTTATCAGCCCGAACGGTCACAAGCAGGTTTATGGTAAGGGCAACATCTCTTGTAGCGGTGAGCTGAAGGGCGGCAACAGTTTCTCCAACACAGCTCCCAACGAGATGGATCCCCACAACTTCGTGGACGGCAAGTGTACGGTTTGCGGTGCCCTCAGTTCCGAGGCTGTGCTGACGATGGATGCCGATGGTTACTATGTCATTTCTGACCAGTACCTGTTGCAGAAGGCCATCGACAAGGTGAATGCTGGCGAGACGGAACTTAACTTCAGACTGTATGCTGACATTGACTTCACCGACGAGGCCTATAAACTATCTAACTTCAGTACCTTCTCTGGTATCTTCGACGGTCAGTACCACACTCTGAAGGTGAACATGCAGAAGGCTTCTGCCTCTCTGTTCGGTACCCTGAACGGTACGGTTCGCAACCTGACCGTAACGGGTAAGATGGTCAACACAGGTGAGTTTGCCGGTGTCATCACTGCAGCTCCAGGTAACTGTACGATTGAGAACGTAATTTCCGACGTTGAGTTCCATGCTCACTACACTGGTACGAACGGCGCCAGCTGCATGGGCGGCTTCATCGGTAACGGTGGCGAACGCACCATCAACCTAACGAACTGCGTATTCACTGGTCACATCATTCAGGACAAGGTGGAGGACAGCAAGTATGAGGATCCCAACAACGACTGGTACGACTTCAGCCAGATTGCTGGTCTGATGGGTAGGGCTTCTACGGGTACGAACAACATCCGTAACTGTATCGTGGCTGGCGAAGCTGCTTCTTACTTCGGTCCCTGCCATCCACAATCCGGTAACCGTGGTGGTGGTACCTACGAATACAACGAGAGCAGCTCTTTCGTAGGCGTTAAGCGTGGTACAGCCAACGTGCTGAACCTCTATGCTACCGTGGACTACACAGGCGACCTCCAGTGGGGTCAGGCTCTTGATCCCGATGTGGCAGCTTCTGGTGAAATCTGCTACACGCTGAACGGCGGTAACTGGGATGAGCCCGTATGGCGTCAGAACGTTGGTGAGGATCCCATTCCAATGCCCATTCCTACTAAGGGTATTGTTTACTATGTAGAAAAGGACAAAGTCTACATGGACGTACATGATGAAACTTCCATGATGGCATTCCAGCCCTTCATGCAGCAGGACGAGGATGAATGGTACGGCAATGCTGTCGCAAGCGAGGCTGAGTTAGAAGGCTACGGAGAACTGATAGAAGCTGCCGCTAATGCCAAGACCGTAGAGGAATTCAAGAAAGCCTACAAGACTATGAAGGAGAAGAGAGCCAACATTACAGAGAATGTTTCCGCTTATCAATCCTACATAGATTTGGCTCAGAATGCTATGACCTATCTGGAGGAGAATGAGCTGGCAGGCGAGGATGCCAACAGACTGAAGTCTTACCTCTATGATGAGGTAGTGGCAGGCGACGAGTTCCCCAATGGTTCCTATAAGGTAATCGTTGAGGACCGACCTCTGGGTACTCAAGGCATCAAGGATGAGAAGGACTATCTGTCTGAACTCTTCCGTAAGGCCATCGGTAATGGATACCAGCCAGGCGGCGAAATCACCATTCTGGTAGCTAATGCTGACTTCAGCAACGGTACCAACGGATGGAGTGGCAGAAAGGCTACTGGTGCTGCCAACATCCAGGGTGCAATGCCCGTTCTGGAAACATGGCGCAATACTTCCGACATGAGCCAGACCTTGACAGGCCTGAAGAATGGTGTATATGAGTTGCAGGTGAACGCTTACACGCGTACCGCTGGCAACGACGATGCACGCTTCTACACAGCTTACGCATACGCCAACGATATCAGCGTTCCCATCATGAACCTGCAGGAGGATCTCGTATCGTTCAATGACGCACAGGACAACGTGAACTGCTACATTGCCAATGCTGGAACGTATCCTTACGACGTGGTATTCAACGACTCCTACTTCTATCCCAACAGCTACACGGGTGCCGCCTTCGCCTTCAAGGGTCAGCGCTTCACCAACAACGTGACTGTTAAGGTAACCAACGGTACCCTGAAACTCGGTATCCGTCAGGAAGGCTCAGGCTACGACTATGACTGGCTCGTATGGGGTAACGTCAGACTCTTCTATCTTGGAGAACTGGAAGCTGCCAACGATGCATTGGATAGAACTCTGGAGGACGACATAGCACGTGCCACCACGATTCTCGAAGCTGAGACAAGCGGTTCGATGAGCACCAGTGTTACGCCTAACTTCTACGCTGGCTACCGCACAGCTCTCGAAGAGGCTATCGGTGCTGCCGAGGCTGCATCAAGCGAGGCTGAGAAGTACACTGCCATCCAGAACTTCAGTTCACTCTTCGCTCAGGTGAAAGCCTGTCAGTTGGCATACATCGGTGTGCTCAAGAAGATTGATGCACATAATGATGAGATGACCAAGAAGCATGACAGTGGCGATCTCACCGATCAGGAGTATGAGGCCGCCATGGCTGAGGTAGCTGCTGCCGAGAATGCTTACTGGGACGGTACCTACACGACCCTGGAAGCTCAGAACCTGAAGTGGACTGTGACTGCCATCGACGATATCGTGGCTGATACCGAGAAAGCTCCTGTCATCTACAACCTGCAGGGCCAGAAGGTACAGAACGTTACGAAGGGTCGCATCTATATCGTAAATGGTAAAAAGGTCCTGGTTAAGTGAGAGTAAAGAACCAAACTCGTTTGAGCTCTTGACCGAACGGAAAGGAGCTCGAACGAAGTTCAAGGTCCTGGTTAAGTGAGAGTAAAGAACCAAACTCGTTTGAGCTCTTGACCGAACGGAAAGGAGCTCGAACGAAGTTCAAGTGAGAGTAAAGGTTCTTAGAACCTGAACCTATAGAAAGCCGCCACTCAATGTACTTGGGTGGCGGCTTTCGTTTGTGGCTTTTACGACATAACAAGTAGTCAATTGATTATCTTCATGCAAAAGGCTATCGTAAAAAAGAAAAACGAACTTCGCAACACATAAGCCTATAATGTTAAAGAGAAAAAAATAATACGGAAAAATTTGGAAAAATTGGTAATCGTTTTTACTTTTGCATCACGTTTATAAAAATCAGGCATAAATATGAACTCAATAAAAGTATCAAATAAAGGCATCGAAATCAATGTGTCTGTGTTTGTCTATAAAGACTTGGATTATCCTAATGGGGACATGTATATAGCATATTGCCCAGAACTTGATTTGGTAGGATATGACACGACAAACAGAAAAGCAAGAAAATCCTTTGAGTTTGTATTAAAGGACTATCTTGATGACACTATTGAGAATGGCACTTTGGAAGAAGATTTACTTGAGCATGGATGGAAAAAGTTCAAGAACGGAAAAATTGTAGAGCCTACTTATAGCGAGATGCTCAAAAAAACACAATTAAAATCCATTCTCCGACAAGACAAGGTAACCAAATATTCTGTTCCAGTATCAGTATGAGTATGGTGAGAATGTCTAACATTCCCTTAGCGGATTTTAGGCAGTTCCTATTTGACATGGGCTGTTCAAGAGTCCACACGGGAACAAAAGGAAGAGGAGGCCATGAAAAATGGACAAAGCCAGGACTAAAACGCCCAATTACGATTCAAGCACATATTGATCCCATTCCAGAAAGAGTAATCAGAAGTAATCTCAACACATTAGGGGTTTCGAGAAAAGAATTTGAACAGTGGTTTTTGAGTAAACATTAACCAACAATCTCGTGCTTTTCGATGTTTTCGGAATTAATAACAAAACCAGAGAGAGGAGACTCCTCGCAATGGGGAATCTCCTCTCTCTCTTATCCTTAATTCATGGTAGCCGTCAGGCTGCCATAAACCTTATTACCATTCGTCGCGGAATTCGAACCAGTTCTCTTCCTTTGTGAGGACCTCTTTATTGGAATCTGCCAAATCGTCTACAATGGAGAGGGCTACCAGGTCTTCCAACTCCACCTCCATAATCTCTGCAGATGGAGCTACATATTTATTCTTAACTTCTTTATGCATCATAATCATTCGTTCGTTTATTAATCCTCCCATTCCTCTTCGTCGTCCCATACTTGGCGTTTTGTCAGCACAGCAGAATCCTTACTAGCTTTTTTGGCTGACAAAGTTAGCATCACACTTTGAGCTGCATCCAGCTCTGCAACCAATGTCTCAGGTGAAATATATCTTTTCATAATATTTCTTTTTTAGGAATGGATAGTGTTCTTACTTAATCACCTTCTTGCCATTGATGATATAGATGCCCTTCGTAGCCTTGCTTACGCGGCGACCAGAGAGGTCATAGATAACAGCCTTCTCGTCAGCAGCCTGTATCTCAGAGATGCTGGTCAATGTACCATCGGGGAATGCCAAAGCCTTAACGCTACCAGCAGGAGCCGTCAAATAGCAACGGTTGGCAGGAACGGTAATAGGATCCTCTGCACTTACCTGATAGAATGCCACCTTATTGTCAAGGTTCTGCAGAACATAACCACTCGTAATCTTTGTGGCCTCATAGACACCTGTCAGCAAGCCTGCGGTGGGCGTGCCTGCCTCTGCAACGCCAAACAATTCAACAGTCTCCAGACCTGACTCAGCGAAGAGGACAACTGGAGTATTAGCGGGAATAGTTGTGCTCAAATCAGTAAGAGTCAAGAGGCCATTAGCATCAACACTAGTAACCTTAGATGCAGTTACACCTGTAGGAATCTCAACAGCAAAGGGAGCACAGAACGTTCCGTACTTTGCGGTAGCATTAACTGCCATTGTAGCACGTGCATAGCCAAGGTGAACCTCAACAGGATAGCCCACGAACTCAGCAATGTCGATAGCAATATACACCACGACATGGTCATCGCCAATGAACCGGCCTGTCATGTCGAGAGGCACACTGCCACCACATTGTTCTGTGATAACAGGACCAAGCCACATCTCGACCGTGGGGTCATCGCCTTCTGCGATTTGTATGCCGCCGTTGAAGGAGAAGCTGTTGTCCTCAGCCACTTCAATATTCTTCACTGCAATGTTACCAACTGGCATTCCGTTGAGTACGAAGTTCTTCAGCACGAAGTTGATGTTGCCGTTCTCGAGTGTTTCTACTGTCACGCCGGCCACTTGCTTGTCGTTAGTACTGGTTCCCAAAGTCACATACAGGTCTTCTGTAAATGTCTTGGTGGAAACGACAGCCGGCTCTGGAGCGGACGCGTTAAACTGTATGGTATAAGTGTGATAGTTATCTTCGTCCTCGCTGATGTTGTCGCCCTTGACGGTGATTGTCAGCAGGCCGTCGGCATCAATGCTTGTCTCGATTGTTCCGCCCACGCCTTTCTTTGTAAGGTTAAGGAGGGAAGCGTTGTATTCAGCATCGATGGTTGCAGCGCCATCGGTAAAGGTGACGTCGGCTCCGTTGTACTGGGCTGCGGACAGCTCGCTGTAGTAAACCATCTCGATGTCGTCGATGAATACTTGGTCGCCATCGCTGCCTTGGCCTGGGGTGGCATTGGTGCCGAAGGTACAAAGGATGGCTTCGGGCTCTACACTGTTATTCAGATACTCAAACGGCACGGTGAATTCTGTCCAGTCGCACGTTGCTATCTGTGCATTCTTTGCCTGTGCCATCTTATTGCTGTAGGCCTTGTCCTCAGGGTCTTGATAGAAGGAGCCATCGGTGATGACAGCGCTCACCGAAGCATACTTATATGTGGTCTGTGGTGTGGCTTGTGTGAACTTCAGCCAAACCTTCATAGCATCGGGGCGTCCTGTGAAGGGCATGTAGAACTTGTCGCCGTTCTTGTCGGTTGCCGTGCTCGTCTTATCCATCTCGGCATGATTGGCGGTGTTGGCGGCAGACATGTTGCCTGCCTGCAACTGGCCAGTTGTCATGCTACCGTTGTTCACGACGAAGTAAAATCCTGCCGTAATCACTGCGCTGTAGTTGCCAGTGCTACCGGGTCGTTTGTCAGTGCTCTTGGCAAGTGTTCCTTTGGCCCAGCCTGCAAGACTTCCCTTTGCACTCTTGAAGCCATGCCAGTGGTCAGGCTCGCCGGAAGATGCTTTCCAATCCTCGAAGTCGCTGTTTGCCATCTGATACTGTGCCTGTGCGCCCAAAGCAAAAGCGGCAAGGCTTAATAAAAGTAATCTTTTTACCATTTTGTTTGAATTTAAAATATTTGTACTTGATTAATTTTTCTTAATATATTTCTTCCCATTCAGAATATACAGCTGACCATAAGTTGGATGATTCAATCTTCGTCCCTGTAGGTCATACATCACATTCGTCTTAGAGGGAGCAGGAACTACATTAATACACGTCTCAAAATCATCCGTTCCAAACTGTACATAGATAACCTGACCCAACATATCTATCAAGTTAAGGCTAATAGCAACATACAGCTTGTCATCCGACAACTTGCCCGACAACTCCAAGGGCAGTTCTCCCAGCATCGGTCCCAACCAACTTTCTACACCTTCTAAATCACCCTCCGTGATGGTCAAAGGACCATTATAAGTAAATTCCTTTAGTCCATCCTCCGTATCCTCCAACTTCAAGTTGTCAATAGCAATGTTACCTACAGGAGCACTTTCTTCCCCTAATACCAAACTGAAGTTCTTCAATGCGAAGTTAATGGTGCCATCCCCATTATCTGTCACCAACACATTGGCTGGGATAGGTGGTGTACTCTCCTCGTTGATGGTCACTATCAGATTGTCTGAATACGTCTTGACACTCTGTGCGCTAAGCATCAGTGGGATGAATGCACAAAATAAAGTAAGTAAAGTTTTTCTCATATTATCCTGTTTTCTTTATTTAACATCTTAATAGCGGTAGGCCACACCAAAGGTGGCATAGATAGGATACATCTTGAAGGCAACGGCATCGAAGTCGGGATCCATGATGTTGCTCAGGCCCCAGTCGAGACTGCCAAATGCATTCAGATGCTTCATCACCTTCAGGTCAAAGCAGACCTCGAGTCCTGCGTTCCAAGGACGCATGTTCTCAGAGAAATCATAGGTGGCGGGATTGTTGCGCGACATGTTCACCTTCTCACCCGTAGGGGTGTCGACACGAAGATACCCGATTCCATCGGTATTGTCGTAAACCTCTCCACTGAAGTTCTGCCAGAAATAGAAGGAGACGTACGGACCGAAGCTCAGGTTCCAGCGAGGACTGAGACGCAGGGTAGCCAAGATGGGAATCGTGACGCCCCACATGTCGGTATTGGTCACGTCGCATCCCGTGAAATATCCACCCATCGTGTTGCCCTCCATTGTCAGGCTCATGCGATAATTCTTCACGTTGGCACTGGTGTGGAACCCTTCGTAGAAGAAATGCCATCCTGCGGAAAATCCCCAGCGACGGCTCAGCATCTTGTAAGCATCGGCACCAAAGGTGACTCCACCCTTAGGCTTGAAACCATTCATGCGGCGAATCTCTGCGGGCAGAGGGATGGGAGTTGTTCCGCCAATGGTATAGCCCACACGGGCAATAACTCCTGCATTGGACTCGCGACTGGTAGGTCCCCACTCCGTCCAGCGGTCCTCAGCATGCGCTGAGAAGGTAAGCAGGAGAAACAGCAAAGCAAATATAGGGCGAATATTATTCATTTCTGTCACAGGTTACATGTACGTTGTCGATATAGAACTTATTGCCCACAGCACCCTGGAAATAGGCGCCTTGCCAACTGCTGGCGAAACCGATGACCAGACTGTAACCGTTGTTTTCCATTATCTCGCGGTCAGGCTCCTGGGTATACTTCATGTCAAGGGTAAACTCTTGCCACTCGTTGGTCACGCCATGAATGGGCGAGTTGGTAAGCTGGTCGGAACCATCGGCATTGTAGTGGTGCGGCAAACGGGCCAACCCAATGATATAGGGACTGGAGAGAATATCGTTGCCATCAAGCTGCACACGGTTGCCCTGCTCGTCCTGATTGCGGTAATAAACCATATACATATCTGGTTCATCAACCACACCAGGCACGGGATTGGCTTCCTTATCCTGGAAGGTCTCGCCCCGTTCGAAACGAAGCCACGCACTGATACGCACCGGTTTGTGCTTGAAAGGAGATCCGAATTGGGTAGCCTTGAGCGCATCCTTCAGGGCATTCGCCACATCAAAGATGCCATTGAACATACTGCCACTCGCCAAGCGCATGTTGACCATCCGACCGAAAGGACCTGTGTCGCAAGTCTCCAACTTGAGACATGCACTGCCATCAGGACCCTGGCCAGGAAGCGGAACAGAAGGATACTCGTCAGGCTTGGCAGAAGATTTGCTCAACTTATAACCTGGGTTGCCATTCTTCCACATGCCATCAGTAAAGACATTCACAGCGTTTCCCTTGACGGACCAAATATAGAACTTCTCAGAATTAGTGGGATCCAACTGATAATCCTCAAAATCGAAACTCATGTCGCCTTCCGACGGAACATCGTGAAGCACAACTATCTTGTAGAAACGCTCCCAAGCCTTATCCTGAGAAACAATGCGGAAACGGCGGACCTGCTCATTAGAGAAATCCACGGAACTGCCATTGCGGAACACTTCCCACTGCCCATCAGCAGACATCAGATAGGGGGTGGCCCCTTCCGTAACGCGAAGAGTCAAAGGTACGGAACCAATACGGGCGTAATTGCGGACAAGGAAGCTGACACTATCGACCACGGAAGGAACCGTCTGGAGTGTATCATAGTCGTGATACATCAGACGCTCAGGCTCCTCGAAGTGCAGGCTTACAACTTCTATGTCACATTCTGCATTCAGCGGCTCATCGGTACAGGAAGCCATCATCCCTGCCAAGCCACCAAGCAAAATCAATGCAGAAATCTTTTTACTCATTATCAACAATCAAATTTACAAAAAAAGAAACAATTGTATCTAAACGGCTGCAAAGATACAAATTCATGTGCTTACCATGAAGAAATATCGGTAAAAAGATGGATTTCTACCATTTTTTCAAAGAAAAGGGATACCCGAGGGGGACAAAAAAGACATTTTCCTCGAAGCAACATATTCTTCGATGAAATGGGCACTTTTAAGTAGAAAATCCCGATGAAATGGGCACTTTTTGCTTCTGTCCTTGTTTTTTTTCTACAAAACAACATCATAGACTCCACTTCCGATACTTTTTCCTTGAAGAATGGCAGTGGTTCCATTGGGTATCTCCACATGAGCCTTCACTCCTTCGTCGGTACGCTTCCAATAGACAAGAACGGTGCCGTAAGGTGTCTCACGAGTCACACGCACCCAATTGAGCCCCTGGGGAACCTGGGGATCAATCAATATGGTCCGGTAACCTGGCTCAACAGGAAGGATGCCACCCAAAGCCTGGACGAACCAACTGTCGATACCATTGAAACAATTGTGGAGAGAACTGCGGGGAGTCTGCCAGTCCTCCCACGTTGCGGTAGCCCCATTGCGAAGCATATACAAGTAACCAGGATAATTCTCCTTCTTGAGCATCCCATACATATAATCCACCGCATGAGAACGGGTAAGCCATTCGGTCAGAACGGGAACGCCTACGAGTCCCACTCCCAGATGGTCTCTACCATGCAAGAGAACGTCCTGAACCTTTTCTTGTTTATCTACAGGTACCACACCTGCCAATAGAGGATAGGACATATCCAATTGGGTGCCTGTCCCGTACGTATTTGTCTCCGCATGGAAGAACACTTCGTGAATCCGTTTGTTCAAGGCATCGCGACGACGCTCAAACTCCTGCCTGTCCGAAGTTTTTCCCAGATGTTGGGCAATCTGGATCAATTCGTTGTAACTCTGACTCAAAGCACAATTATTTACCAGATCCACACTTTCCTGATTTGTCACGTCCACTCCCTTGGGTGCAAGCCAATCTCCCAGATACCAATTGCGATATTTCAAGTCGGGCCACTTGTGGAGCAATCCATCCTGAGAATTGGCATCCACATACGTGAGCCAGAGCTTCATGCTCTCGTAGCAACGGACAAGCAATCGGTCATCGCCAAAGTTCATCCAAGTACGCCAAGGAGCCTGGACAATGAACGAACACCAATAAGGTCCTCCACCTGCCTTATAAGGACATGGAGCCGTATGAGGCAATCCTCCATCAGGCTGAATGGCATCGTTCCATGCCTGCAACCAATTCATATAGAGGGGTGCTACGTCAAACATGTTCTGAAGCGAGAGGGTGGAAGCATTACCATCACCTCCATAACCCAAACGCTCGATGTGGGCACAATCCACCATATAGCCACTGAAGGCCAGACAATCCATGGTATAGCGAACCATTTGATGGATGGCGTTGAGATCGGCATCGGAACTCTCAAACGTCCCGATTGCATCAGCATTCATTCCTATCCGATATGCACACGTACCAAGAGGCCGATGAGGAAGATTGCTTAAGAGGACATAACGGAAACAATGATGGTTGAAACGATTGCGGAAGACATCGCCACCCTCACGCCCTGATGCGATGAAGATGTCCGTGGATTTCATGTTTGCCATTTCCCCATTGCTCTGCAAGTGGTCACTGTAATCAGCCGTTATCTCTTGACCTGCCGACAAAGCAGGCAGATGAATCTCAAACTGACCATTCAACACTTTGCCCATATCCACAAGCCATTGGCCCTTCCCCAAAGACGTGACAGAAACAGGATGGATGATTTCCTTCACCGTATTTAACTGGCACATCTGGGGCGTAGCCTTGATACCCTCTATTTGGGCAATCTCGACAGGTTGCCAGTCAAGTTCCTTGAGACTTTTCTCCGTAATATCAACTGGAACTAGACGAGCATCTACCTTCTCGCCTCCAAAACCCCATGGTTTCCAGCTACCCAAGTCAACATATCCACTTTCTGCACCTTGCCATTTCTCATCGGTCTCGAGAAGCGGACTCCAAGCACCGTCTTCCCATACATCCAAATCAGCCCTTACGGCAGGACCCTCGTAGGTAGCTTGGAAGGTATCCTTCTTGTACCAACCAGATCCGAGCCACAAGACCAAACGGTTCTCACCCTTTCGCAACAAATCAGTTACATCGTACGTAACGATGAGCGAACGTTTGTCCATCTGGGAGACAGCAGGAGCCAAGACAGCACACGACACTTTCTCTCCATTCAGATAAACTTCGTGATATCCCAATGAATTGACATGCAGAAAAGCGGTTTTCCCTACCTTTTTAATTTTAAATGCGCGCGTAAGGAGAATCGCCTTCTCTTGACCAAGCCCCAAACCGACATACTGCCCCCGCATCTGATCCTCGCCCTGGATGCCCACACAGAATCGCTGAACCTTACTCCATTCAGAGTTTCCTGCATCGGTATAGGTCTTCACTTTCCAATAGCACAATTGCCTAGATTTCAAAGGCTTGCCAGCATAAGGAATCATCACCGACTCGGAAGAGCTTACCTTACCAGATTCCCACAAGTCCGCCTTCCCCGTCTCGAGCAAAGACTCGCTGCTGGCCACCAATATCTCATAAGCTTCTTGTCTGACAGGTTTATCCGACAAAATCTTCCAACTGAAATGCGGTTCACTATTGTCGATTCCAAGGGGATTTTCCAATCCCTCGCATTTCAAAGCGTCTACATTTACTCTTGCCGCTGCATGAAGAGTTGCAAAGGCAAACAACATGACCAATAACTTGATACATCCACGCATCTTCATCGTATTTTTTGCAATAGAATTTTTCATCAACTTAAAACAATAAGGCTTGTCACTTAACGAGTATGTAATCGAATCACATCTTCACGGAAATCTTCTTGCCAGATTGAGTGGAAAGCTTTTTCAAAATCTTCCCATCCCTACATATAGTCACCTGTAGACTATTCCCCTTGCGAGCCACGATGATGTCGAAAGGATTGGGCGAGCAAGCATAAATATTCTTCAGGGTGTATGTATCCCAACCCGTCGGCATCTGAGGAGTCAGATCGAAAGTGGTGTAACCTGTAGGGCGGAATCCAAGCAGGCCTTCCGTAATGATGCGACAATAAAGGCCATTCTCGGCAGAAAGATGACGCTGACCGCCCTCTGGCCATGCCTCAATCACATATGGCACGTGTTCACCAAGCAGGCGGAAAGCACTGAACTTATGCAAGAACTCAAGGGCTTTGTCAGGATAGCCTGCCGCAAACGTTCCACGCAGTCCATACAAGGTACTACGATCCCAATAAATCTTGTCCGTACTGACACTAAGCATTCCGTTCTCAGTCCACAACTGAGGAGAGAACATGGCTTGAATGGTTCCTGCTGCCCTGTCATAAATTCCCATTGTCAACGGAATACATATCCACGAGCGAAGCTGATCGTTGCCATCATAGTAGCGATAGGTATCATAACCCTCCACGGTAGCATGGAAGAAGCTGTCGAGATTCCTTCGCAATTCAGAGGCCTGCTTCTGATAAATCTTTGCTTCAGCATCCTTTCCCATCATCCTGCAAAGATAAGTGGCACTATTGAGAGCATCATAATAAAGACTGCTGGTACAGAGGTTGGCATCGCCACTGGGGAGACGATGCTCCAACTCATCGCCATCACTGGCAACCACACCATGCTCGTTGATTTTACGGTGACAATACTCCAGGCACCATTCAATCAAAGGCCAAATCTCCTCAGTGATAGCCTTGTTACCCATCTCCAGACAATAACGACTGGCTCCATAAGAAATCATGGCAGCATCGCCACGATCGAAGGGGCCATAAACATCATCACCCTCGGCAATGATGCTCCAAGGAATGAACTTGTACTCTGGATTGATGTATTTCTTGAAAAGACGCCAGCAGTTCAGTCCGCTCTCGTTTCCTGTCTTATAACCAAGAAAAGGGAAGAAGGGAGAGATGTACTCTGCCTGGTCATTCGCCCAAATGGCAGCATAGTAACTCTCGCCACCGGGCCCATGCATCAATCCGCCACGAGTGCGGTAAATACTCTCTGAACCACGAATCTTCGACATAGCAAAGAGAGTGTTGAGGGTATCATCCGGACATTGGAAATCCAACTTACCAGTAACCTCGTCTACAAAAGCCTGACGTGCAGCAAGCTCTTCAGGCACATTGAGGGGCATCTCTTTCTCATCCTTCGCACAATAAGCCTGAATCGTACAATAGAAAGTAGTACTCTCACCCGGTTTCAAGGCAACAACCTTGTCTTCTGAGAATTCTGAGCGAGCCACCAAACGATAGCTCCCTCGTGTCCCTTCCGATGAATTGGTTGTGCGGACAGTATAAATAGAAGGAATAAGAAGTTTTTCCGTCTTTTCCCCAACATTCTTGAACGTATAGGACTCACAAACGGCAGCCTCTTTGGTGCTGGGAAAGAACACGCGAGTCAATTCGAAGTTATTGTTGTCGCCATTGGCCACACTAAAAACAGTCATCTTGCCATCCAATGAGACCTTCTTGACATGTTCTTTCCCGAAAGAACGATTATTAGTCTTCACCCCTTCCAAAAAGTTTATATCTGAATGAGGCATCCAGCTGGCATGAGTATTGTTTGGAATGGTACGAAGCATGGGAAACACCAAATGGCGGCTGACATAGAATTGCTCGTCGGCATCCACACCCCAGTAATAAACCACAGCCACCTTCTCGCCCGCCATCTCGATGTGGTCGTCATGAGGAACGCCACCCCGCAGATTGTTCCATTCTACGGCATGATGCCCAGCGATATCCCAACGATAATCCTTTGCATTGCAGAAGGTAGAGAGGCAAAATAACACGAAAGAGGAAATGTAAAGTCTGGTTTTCATATCTGATTTCACTTCAATTTCATTGATTTGATATAATCCTCCTGTATCTCACAATTTGTAAAAAGCACATTCTGAAGCAACTCTCGCAGCATACGGCGAGCTTCTTGCTGCCCCACCTTAGCACGAGCCTCTCGAATCTTTTTGTAGTCGCTGCGGTCTCCATCAACAAAGTCCTTCAACTGCTGCCAACCATCAGGACGACGGAAACCAACCATACAGCTGCCATCCATCTTCTTATAAGGCCAAAATGTATAACCGATGTTGTTGCTCTCCATCGTCTCACAAAACTGGGCTTGCCACTCATTGGTGTTATGCCCAATCTCACCCATATACATAGGACGATTCGTCTTGTTCTTGGTATCTATATAGTGCTGGATTGCTTTGGGAGTCGCCTCACCTCCGTACCGATGACATGTAAACATCAAGTTGTTATCGTATTCCCATTCTGTTATCTCTCCAAAGCGGGAATTCCATGCAGCTCCCCCAATCAGAACGATGTGGCTTTTATCCACCTCACGAATCGCAAGCACGCCACGCTTGTAAAGCTTATCCAACAAGGGTGCCAAGTATTTGTATTCATTATCGAAATGGGTAGCTAAAGCCTCATTCATCAACTCGTATCCAAGGATGACTGGTTCATTCTTGTAATGCTTAGCAATTCGTTTCCATACCTCCAAGAACTGCTCTTGGCAACTCTCTTCAGTCAGAAGCCAAGGATAGCCGTAGCTGTCATCTATGTTGTCTCCCGTTTGGCCACCAGGACAATCATGCATATCCAAGATAAGATACAAGCCCTCAGCCCGACACCATTCCACCAATTTGTCTACATGTGAGAATCCTTCCTCCGTGTTATCTGACAGTCCCATATAATCCTCGTCAGTAAAAAGTTTATAGTGAAATGGCAGACGGATGGTATTGGCTCCCTGCTGGGCAATGAAGTGAATGTCCTCTTGCGTGATGTAATTGTCCTTGAAATCTTTCCAGAAGATTTTCATTTGAGCGGGACCAACCAATTGACAGAGAGCTTCATCTATGAAATGAGGAGAACTTGTCCTACCGAATCCGAACATATACCCTTCGGGATTCATCCAGTTACCTAAATTGGTCCCTTTAATCAGGAGTCTTGTCCCATCAGGATGAACGATGTTCTGACCATCAACATGCAAAAACTTCGATTTTGCTTGGACAGGAGACCATACCAAACACAGCAGTATACTCAGCGCCAAGACTGGCAACAAACAAAAGGTACGTTTCATGACATTGTTCTCACATTATTATTTTTTAAAAGCATCTCAAAGGGGTAATATCAAAGACTCGCGAGGCGAGAGCTTCAGGTCGCTTTGTAAATCATAATTCTTTTCGCTGGTCAAATCCATCGCATTGCTTTTGCTACCGATTATTTCAGCATAATGCTTTAAAGGCAAAGTCTGCTCTTTGTCGGTCCCATTCAAGATGACCAACACCGCCTTGCCTTCATACTGACGGGCATAAACATAGCAGCCATTCACGGGACAGAAGTGGATCATCGTACCCTTCGTGACAGCATCACACTGCTGACGCCAATGCAGAATTTTGCTGAGCCAAGAAAACATGTCCTGCTCCACAGCAGTTCTTCCTTCCTTCGTGAAAGCATTGTGGGTGTCTTCTGCCCATCCCCCAGGGAAGTCTTTGCGAACATTTCCATCAGTCTTTTCCTTAGTTCCGTTCAACAACACTTCGGTTCCGTAGTAGAGTTGGGGAATGCGACGAGTCGTCAACAGAACGGTCAACGCTTGTTTCAGCATAGGTACATTCTGTTCATTCTTCAGGAAACGGTCTGTATCATGATTCTCGATGAAAGCCATCACATGAAGAGGATCCGCATACAGAAAATCATAGGCGAAATTGTTGTAAATACGGCTCAGACCTTTTCCCCACCCATCGGTTTGCTCACTGGCAGCAGAGGTAATGCAATCGTGAAAACTGAAGTCCATCACAGTAGGAAGATAGCTGTTGACCTGGGCATTAGGACTATCCTTTTGCCATGAAGCTGTATAAGCAGGTTCGTTTACCCATGCTTCGCCCACCACATTGAAGTTGGGATATTCATCAAGCAATTCTTTCATCCAATCCGACATGGCTTGACGGTCAGCATATGGATAGGTATCCATACGAATTCCATCTATTCCGACTGTTTCTATCCACCACTTGCTATTCTGAATCAAATAGCGCAAAACATGAGGATTCTTTTGATTCAAATCGGGCATAGAGCGCACAAACCATCCAAGAGTAGTTTGATTGTAGTCCACCTTACTAGCGTAAGGATCCAAAACGGGAGTGAGCTTGTAGCTGGTCTGCATGTAAGAACCATCTTCAGGTACATTAAACCAGTCCTTACTGGGACGGTCCAGATTCCAGGGATGCTCGCTACCGCAATGGTTGAATATCATGTCCATTACCAGTTTCAGTCCTTTTTCGTGACATTCATCCACAAGTTGCCTATATTCTTCATTAGAGCCGAAACGAGGATCTACGCGATAGTAATTCGTGGTAGCATAACCATGATATGTGCTCTGTCTGTTATTGTGGTCAGGAGAATTGTTCTCCAAAACAGGAGTCAGCCAAAGTGTAGTCACACCTAAATCAGTGAAGTAATCTAAATGCTGACGTATGCCTTCCAGATCGCCTCCATGGCGCAAGCTTGGTTTACTGCGATCCACCACATAAGGCAACATATCAGGTAAAGGTTCCGTGAGATTCTTTCCACTGGCAAAACGATCAGGCATCAGCATGTACAACACATCTTTGGAATCGAATCCATAGCGATCAGAGCCAACTTTCTCGCGCCTCTTCAATTCATAGTTGACTGCCGTTTTCTTGCCTTTCTTGTTGCTAAAGACAAACTGGAGTGTACCAGGCTGGGCATTGTGATCTACATCAAGATAGACCAACAGATAGTTGGGGCTGTCCAATTTGACCACTTTCTGGAGGGTAACCCCTTCATAAGAACCCAATATGAAACCAGCCTCAGCTATCTGAGGGCCATAGACCATCAGTTGCAACTGGGTCTCCTTCATCCCAGCATACCAGAATTCAGGTTCTATCCTGTCTATCTTGAAAGCAGGTTTATTGGCTCCATACGACATCATAACAGCAGTCGACATCAGCATAATCGCAACTATCTTATTCAAATTCATTGACATAATCATTTTTCATTCGTTTTTCTTAATCGCGGACTACTTCGTCTCGGCAAGGAAGAAATAAGTTTCTTTCTTTTGCACTCGACTTTTCGCAAGTTTGTCACAAATATACAAAAAAATCTTTTGTGAACGAAGTCAACATGACAATTTGTGGAAACTTACTTCATGTAATCATCTGCAGATTGCTTTTTAATTTGTTTTTTGATACTCTTCCCTTTCGCATCTCGGAATATTTCTCTATCTTTGTCCATACAAAAAAAGACAAACGATGAAACTGAAATTTATGCTTTTAGCAGGAACTCTATGTATAGGTCTTGCTGCTTGTGGAGGTGATGACCCCATCGAACCTACACCTGAAAAAGAAGAACCGAACGACACTCTGCCAACTCCCAAACCCGGGGAAGATCCTGTCGAAGTCAAAGAACTGGCTAAAGGAGCAGATATCAGTTGGTGCACTCAAATGGAGGATAAAGGGCAGAAATTCTATGGTTTTGCCAGCCGTGAGCCTAAAGAGTGTACGGCTGTAATGCAAGAACTGGGATGCAATGCCATCCGCCTGCGTGTTCTGGTGAACCCCGCTGACGGTTACTGTGGCAAAGAGGATGTGCTGAAGAAGGCTATCCGTGTCCGCGACTTAGGGATGGACTTGATGATCGATTTCTATTACAGCGACACATTCGACCTACCCTATAGTGCTACATTGTCTAACCCATCCAGCCAGGCCATTCCTGCAGAATGGGCAGAACACGACTATAACCAACTTCGCGCGGATGTCTATAACCATACAATGGAAGTCCTGAAATTACTGAAAGAAAACGACATCAATGTGAAATGGGTCCAAATAGGCAACGAGACAAGCAACGGTCTGCTCTACCCCATCGGTCAAGCTGACGACAATCATTACCCTACCCATTACCGCGGTTTCATCGAAATGGGTGCAAGTGCAGCGCGTGCCGTATATCCTGATGTGTTGATCGTGGTTCATCTGCCTAACGCTTACGACCAAAGCCTGTACAAATGGAACCTGCGACTACTCAACTCGCATAGCTACGACATCGTGGGCATGTCACTGTATCCAAATGCGGCAAAGGGACAAACTTACTTCACTGGAGACACCAACACAAGTGTAACCATTCAATCTGAAACCCAAGCTATCCAAGACGCGTTCTCCAACATGGACTACGTCTACAAAGTCTTCGAAAAACCCTGCATGATTGTAGAATGCGGCCTGCAGGTCCACTATGAGATAGCCAGCACTAACTACATGAATGACATTATGGCTCGTGCAAAAGAGAATGTCAACTGCCTAGGCGTTTTCTATTGGGAACCGGAAAGTTATGAAGGTTGGCAGGGCTACGACAAGGGAGCTTTCCTCGAGAATGGTCGTCCCACCCAAATTCTCAATTCGTTTGAATAGCAACCAATCGTTAGCAGTTCTTCAATAGAAAGAAACCACAAATGATGAAAAGACTTTGGCTTCTAATATTTGCAGCATGGGCACTCACTGCAACGGCTCAGCGCACGGAAACCTTGCTCCAAGAAGGGTGGCGGTTCCATTTAGGTGATGCAGAAAATGCTCAATCCATCGAATTCAATGATAAAGATTGGGAAATCGTCACGATACCACACGATTGGGCCATAAAAGGTCCATTTGACAGAAAGCATGACCTACAGAAGGTTGCTGTCAGACAGAACGGAGAGACCCTTGCAACATGGAAAACAGGACGAACAGGTGGACTTCCGTGGGCAGGCATCGGTTGGTATCGAACCACTTTCGATGTTTCCAAGACAGAACGTACCACTCTTCTTTTCGACGGTGCCATGAGTGAAGCACACGTCTATGTGAATGGACATGAGGCTATATTTTGGCCGTATGGTTACAATTCTTTTTATGTTGACGTGACTGACATGATCTCCCCAGATGGAAAGAACAACACGCTGGCCGTTCGTTTACAGAATCGTGAACAAAGTAGCCGATGGTATCCTGGTGCTGGACTGTATCGCAACGTTCACGTAATCCAAACCAAAGAAATGCATATTCCCGTATGGGGCACCTACATCACTACTCCTCATGTGGAAAAGGATTATGCCTCAGTCCGTAATGCCATCACGGTAGAGAATCCAGGGGATGAACCCATCCGCATCGTCAACATCGTGAAATACAAAGGAAATGATGTGACTCGCATTGAGAAGTCTATCCGTGTAAAGGAAAACCTTCCTGTTGTTCTCAATCTTACCATTCCCTCTCCCCAATTGTGGTCACCCGAAACACCCAACCTCTACGAGTCAGAAACTCGCATATATAATAAGGAGGGACAACTGCAAGACACCTACGTTACCTCCTTTGGTATACGGACCATCGAATATATCGCACATAAGGGATTCTTCATCAATGGAATGAACACAAAGTTTCATGGTGTCTGCCTTCATCATGATTTGGGACCGTTAGGTTCTGCTGTCAATGAAAGTGCCATCCGTCACCAACTCTCCATCCTCAAGGATATGGGATGTAATGCTATCCGGACCAGCCACAACATGCCTACACCTGAGTTGGTTCGTCTCTGCGATGAAATGGGATTCATGATGATGGTTGAACCTTTCGATGAATGGGACGAGGCAAAATGCGAGAATGGTTACCACCGTTTCTTCAAGGAATGGGCTGAGCGTGATATGATCAACATGCTCCATAATTACCGAAACCATCCCTCTGTCGTAATGTGGAGCATTGGTAATGAAATTCCCAACCAATGGAAACCATCAGGACTAACAGTTGCCAGATTTCTCCAAGACATCTGTCACCGCGAGGATCCCACACGTCCTGTAACCTGTGGCCAAGACCAAGTGGCTGCCGTACTTGAGAATGGATTTGCCGCCAATCTGGACATTCCAGGGTTTAACTACCGCACGAAATTCTATGTTCCAGGATACGACAAACTACCTCAAGGCCTCATCTTGGGCAGCGAGACGGCAAGTACGATCAGCTCGCGAGGCACCTATATGTTCCCTGCCGAGCTGAAGAATGATGCGATGTACGACAATCATCAATCCACAGGTTATGATCTGGAAGCTTGCTGGTGGAGCAATGTGCCCGACATTGATTTTGCCCTTGAAGATGATTATGAATGGGAAATAGGCCAATTTGTCTGGACGGGTTTTGACTATCTTGGCGAACCATCTCCTTATGATACTGATGCATGGCCAAGCCATAGTTCCGTGTTTGGTATTGTGGATTTGGCCTCTTTACCCAAGGATCGTTTCTATCTGTATCAAAGCAAGTGGAGTAGTAAACCTATGCTGCACGTCCTGCCTCATTGGACTTGGCCTGACCGTAAGGGTGAGGTAACACCCGTAATGGCATATAGCACCTACGACGAAGCAGAACTCTTCGTAAACGGCGTAAGCCAAGGGCGTTTAAGAAAGCTCTCCAAGACTGAGGCAGAGTCATTGCGAGGAAAGGATTCTCTTTGGCTTCAACGTCGCTATCGTTTCATTTGGAACCAAGTGAAATACGAACCTGGAGAAATCACAGTGAAAGCCTATGACAAGAATGGCAGTGTTGCCCTGACTAAAACGATCTCCACAGCAGGGAAACCTCATCACTTGCAACTTACCTGCGACCGCACGTCCCTTTCTGCGAATGGCCAGGATTTGGCATACATCACCATCAATATAGTGGACAAAAATGGAAACCTTTGTCCACACTCCACGAATTTGGTAAAGTTCTCTGTCAATGGAGAAGGTACATTTCGTGCAGCTGCCAATGGCGACCCTACCAACTTAGATCTTTTCCATCTTCCACAACATCATGCTTATGCCGGGCAGCTAACCGCCATCGTCCAGACAACTAAAAAGAGCGGATCCATTGTCTTCTCTGCAAAAGCTGGAGGATTGAAGGGAAGCATAACATTAAAAAGCGAGTAGGAAAAAATCTTTTGATTATGACGCAGATATTAAAACGAATCATGATGCTATTCATTGCATCACTCTTCCTTACTTTCCCTCTCCAGGCTGAGGACAACAATGTGTATTACCAGGGAGGCATCATCCGCACTGATCCCAACCAAAAGCGAATCACTCTCGTATTTACTGCCGCTGATAAATGTGATGGCGCCGAACCCATCATGAAGACCCTGCGCAAGAATCATATTCAGGGAGCCTTTTTTCTAACAGGACATTTCTTCCATCGTTTCCCTGATGTAGTGAAAAAACTGGTTGACGAGGGACATTACGTGGGAAGCCACAGTTACGGACATTTACTCTACTTCCCTTGGGGACAACCCGACACGATGTCTGTCACTCGTGATGAATTCATTGCTGACATGGAAAAGAGCTACGAAGAACTGGGCAAGTATGGCATTACAAAGCAAAGCAACCCCTACTTCATTCCACCCTATGAGCACTACAATCAGACTGTCTCTGACTGGGCCAAGGAAATGGGGTTACAAATCATCAACTACACCCCAGGCACTGCCAGTGCAGCTGACTACACCACACCCAGCATGAAGAACTACCGTTCCTCAGACACCATCTATAACACAATCATAGATAAAGAGGAGAAGGATGGACTCAACGGTTTCCTCCTTATCTTCCACATGGGTACCGTTCCTGAGCGAACCGACAAATTCTATGCCAAGCATCTCCCCAAACTAATCAAGGATCTTCGCAAGAGAGGTTACAAATTTACTCCTCTAAAAGAAGCTATAGAAAAATAAGATATTTCACTTACAATTTATCACTTGAGAAGTTTGATTTTTTAGAGAATTCTCGCTACCTTTGTGCCGAAATTAACAATTTCATATAACCATTACTCTAATGAAGACTCAGTTGAAGAAAGTGCTCGTCCTGGGTTCAGGCGCACTGAAGATTGGACAGGCAGGAGAATTTGACTACTCAGGCAGCCAGGCTCTGAAGGCATTACGTGAAGAAGGCATCCAGTCAGTTCTGGTAAATCCTAATGTTGCAACAATTCAAACCAGCAAAGGTATTGCGGACAAGGTATATTTCTTACCCGTCAATGTGCATTTTGTTACCGAAATCATCAAGAAAGAACGCCCCGACGGCATTCTGCTCGCTTTTGGTGGTCAAACGGCACTTAATTGCGGAACACAACTCCATCAACAAGGAATCCTCAGCCAATACGGCGTCCAGGTTCTGGGAACCAGCGTAGAAGCCATCATGAATACCGAGGACCGAGACCTTTTCGTGAAGGAGCTCAACAAGATAGACCTCAAAGTTCCCGTTTCTCAAGCATGTGAGACGATGGACGAGGCCATCCATGCTGCCCGCAAAATCGGTTATCCCATCATGATCCGTTCCGCATACGCACTGGGAGGACTTGGCTCCGGCGTATGCCCCGATGAAGAAACATTCCGCGAAATTGCTGAAAGTGCATTCACTTTCGCTCCTCAGGTACTTGTGGAAGAATGTCTCAAAGGATGGAAAGAAATTGAATTCGAGTGTATCCGCGATGCTAATGACCACTGCTTTACAGTGGCTTCAATGGAGAACTTCGACCCTCTGGGCATCCACACTGGCGAGTCCATCGTAGTGGCTCCTACCTGCTCGCTCACAGAGGATCAGGTGAAGTATCTTCAGGACCTTACCATCCGATGTGTGCGTCACCTCAATATCGTAGGTGAGTGCAACATCCAGTTTGCTTTCAATGCTGAAACCAACGACTATCGCATCATAGAAATCAACGCTCGCCTGAGCCGCTCTTCTGCCTTAGCCAGCAAAGCCACCGGCTATCCTTTGGCTTTCGTGGCTGCCAAGATTGCTCTGGGTTACACGCTTGATGAGATTGGCGAGATGGGTACTACCAATTCTGCTTACGTGGCACCATCGCTGGACTACCTCATCTGCAAGATTCCCCGTTGGGACCTGACGAAGTTTACGGGAGTGAGCCGCAAGATCGGTTCCAGCATGAAATCTGTAGGCGAAATCATGTCCATTGGCCGCTCCTTCGAGGAACTCATCCAAAAGGGACTTCGCATGATAGGGCAGGGAATGCACGGATTCGTAGGCAATGACCACACTCGCTTCGACAACCTCAACGAGGAGTTGGAGAATCCTACTGACCTGCGCGTATTTGCCATCGCTCAAGCTTTAGAGGAAGGTTACACCATTGAACGTATCCACGAGTTGACGAAGATTGATCCCTGGTTCCTGTCCCGCATGAAGAACATTGTTGATTACAAGCATGTGCTTGAGAGTTACAACAGTTTAGAGGAACTTCCTGCCGATGTATTGCGACAGGCCAAGATATGGGGATTCTCCGATTTCCAGATTGCTCGCTTCGTAATCAAGCCCAGTCAGGGAAACATGGAACATGAGAATCTCGCTGTTCGTGCCTTGCGTAAGAAGCTGGGTATCCTGCCTGCCGTAAAAAGGATTCCAACCGTTGCAAGCGAGCATCCCGATCTGACAAATTACCTCTACATGACTTATGCAGTAGAGGGCTATGACATTAATTACTACACCAATGAGAAGAGCGTCATCGTATTAGGCTCTGGAGCATACAGGATTGGCTCGTCTGTGGAATTTGACTGGTGTTCCGTGAATGCCATCAACACAGCCCGCAATCTCGGTTACAAGAGTATCATGATCAACTATAACCCAGAGACTGTATCCACCGATTATGATATGTGTGACCATCTCTATTTCGATGAACTCTCCTTCGAGCGCGTACTGGATGTTATCGATCTGGAAAACCCCAACGGTGTCATTGTAAGTGTAGGAGGTCAGATTCCCAACAACCTGGCAATGAAACTCTATCGTCAGGGAGTACCTATATTGGGTACCAGCCCCGTCTCCATCGACCGAGCCGAGAATCGTGGCAAGTTTAGCGCTATGTTGGACAAGCTGGGTATCGACCAGCCTCAATGGAGCACATTGACCAACATGGATGATGTCCGCCAGTTCGTCGAGCGCATAGACTTCCCCGTTCTGGTTCGTCCCAGCTACGTTCTCTCTGGTGCTGCAATGAATGTTTGCTATGACTACGATGAACTGGAGCGTTATCTGGCCCTGGCGAGCGAGGTCAGCAAGGAATATCCAGTTGTCATCTCCCAGTTCATGCAGGAAACCAACGAAGTGGAGTTTGATGCGGTAGCCCAAAATGGTGAAGTGGTAGAGTATGCCATCTCTGAGCATGTGGAGTATGCAGGTGTTCATTCTGGTGATGCCACGATGGTCTTCCCCGCACAGAACATTTCCTTCGCCCAGGTTCGCCAAATCAAGAAGATTTCACGAGCTATTGCTAAGGAGCTCAACATCTCAGGTCCTTTCAATATTCAATATCTGGCAAAGGGACGCGACATCAAGGTCATCGAATGCAACCTGCGTGCCAGCCGCTCCTTCCCCTTCGTCAGCAAGGTACTCAAACGCAACTTCATTGAGACTGCTACACGTATCATGCTGAATGCTCCTTACACGAAACCCGACAAGAGTGAGTTCGACATCGACCGCATCGGCGTGAAGGCTTCTCAATTCTCCTTTGCCCGTCTCCAGAACGCCGACCCCATCTTGGGTGTCGACATGAGCTCTACGGGAGAGGTTGGATGTATTGGCGACACCTTCGAGGAAGCACTCCTTGACTCCATGATTGCTACGGGTTATAAGATTCCCTCAAAAGACAAGGGAATCATGCTCTCCAGTGGTGGAGCGAAAGAGAAAGCCGCCTTGCTGGATGCTGCGCAGGCTCTTGTGAAGGCTGGTTACACCATCTATGCTTCAGAAGGTACTGCCCATTATCTCAATCAGAACGGAGCAAAGGCGATTCCCGTAGCATGGCCCGACGAGAAGGTTCCTGGTGTGCCCAATGTGATAGACATGATTCACGACCACAAGTTTGACCTTATCGTGAACATCCCCAAGAACCACTCGAAACGGGAACTCACCAATGGCTACAAGATTCGTCGTGGTGCCATCGATCACAATATCCCTTTGATTACTAATGCCCGCCTTGCAAGTGCCTTTATCGAAGCCTTCTGTCAGACAAGCCTTGATAACCTGCAGATTAAGAGCTGGCAAGAATTCGAATGAATCCTTTAGCCTTCACTGAAAGGCAAGATATACACAAAAAGCTCCTGCCTATGATTCCAACGGTTTCATAGGCAGGAGTTGGTTTTCACATTCTTTACCCCTCAAACTACAACTGCAGCATGAGGATATACTACTTACGGAATCTTCTGTTGCAGGCTTCGCAATGAAAGACTTCACTCTCTGTAGGATGGAGCCAAAGGGCAAAAAAGACAAGGGCTGCAACTATCCAAAGAAGAATAGTGAAAAAATCAGAATGAGCCTTATCTGCCAAATCCACGAGAAACAAAAGAATTCCTACCACACCACACACGATGGCAAAGAAAAGGTAGAAGGAGGAACTGTGAGGTTTGCTGACATGCTCCACGACCACGTTCTCGCTGCCGCACATAGGACACCAAGGAATGGACTTGTCACGCTCTTGGAAATCAGCGGCTTGAATGGCTTTCGCACGTTCGTAATCCTCTTCCTTGACAAGCACAACGGCGCCAGGAAGATAACCACCTACAATCGCTTTGTTTGTACTCTCGTCATAACTGCTGCAAGCAATCCCCTCCTCCAGCAACTTTGCTTTGAGGGTCTCAGCTTCCACAATATTACTGCAAATCAGTTTCTTCGAAGAACTCATATCAATCAAACAGTCTATTCCAACTTGAATTTCACTTTGCTGGTAAGCTTATCGGAAGAATCACCAGCAAAGGCCAGGAACTCACCCGGCTCTGCCTTCCAGTCATCCGAAGCCTCATCCCAGAAACTGAGAGCACGGCGATCGGTAGTGAGGGTGACGGTCTTGGTCTCACCTGGCTTCAGGGAAACACGTTGAAAGGCTTTGAGTTCCTTCACAGGACGCTCCACAGATGACTTCAGATCGCTGATGTAGAGCTGAACCACGTCATCGCCCTCGCGGTCACCTGTATTGGTGACATCTACGGTAAACGTCATGCGGCCATCTCGTGTGACCTTATCCTTTGCCACAAGATTGGAAACCTTGAAGGTGGTGTAGCTGAGCCCATGCCCAAAAGCGAAAGTGGGACGGGTCTTCTTCTTGTCCGCCCAACGGTACCCGACAAAGATGCCTTCTTTGTACTCCTCGTCGATAATCTTTTTCTCCGCATCACGCCAGATTCCAGGAAAAGCATCCAGCGCATGAGCACCCACATCCTGCAAGCCGGCAGGCCAAGTAAAGGGAAGATGACCGCTGGGATTGACATCGCCAACCAAAACGCTTGCCAAAGCTGTGCCTGTCTCACTTCCGAGGAACCACCCCTGAACGACAGCAGGAACCTTCTTGAGCCAGGGCATAGTTACTGCATTGCCGGAAATGTTGACATAGATGGTCTTAGGATTCACCGTAACTACTCAGGTGGGTAATAGCATTTCATCACACCCAAGCTCCCGTAGAATTCAACGGGAGTAATACTGTCATGTGATAAAATGTGAGGTTTACAATTTCAGCATACTTGGTTTTAGCTGCGCAATCAACTGCAGTTCA
>JAFRTJ010000032.1 GCA_017427185.1 Bacteroidaceae bacterium
CTTGCACGTTGAAGACTAAGAGTAACTTCCACGTAGCTCCTTTCCGTACTGATAGGTGGTAAAAAAGGAAATAAAGCAGAAACAGCAGAATTACTAAGTGCATTATATGAAATTAGGTAAAACATTGAGGATTTTGTCCGCTGGCGTGCTCGTTGCGGCGGCAATGATCAGTTGTACGGAGCAGGTGGATACTTCTGCGCGTTACGTTTTCGAGGACGAGACGGTTTACAGTTATCTCTCCAAGCATCCGGTTTATTCCGAGTATGTGGACCTTTTGGGCAAGGTGAAGGTGAGCCCCATTTCTTCGTCCACACTCGCTCAGCTGCTTTCTGCCCGTGGGCACTATACCGTGTTCGCTCCCACCAACGATGCTGTTCAGGTTTATCTGGATAGCCTGTATGCGAAGCAAATCATCGATGCTCCCAGTTGGGACGGATTCCGCGACAGCGTCTCGTTGGATTCTATCCGCGAGGTCATCGTCTACAACAGCATCATCGATGGTGGCGACGATTACGACCCATACGAGACGGGGTCTTTCCCTGTCCTGAGGAGCCTGAGGATATCTGGTAGGATAAGGTTGGCTTGCTTAGTTTTTGTCTGATATCGACGGGGGCAAAATATTTACTGGATTTTCTAAAATATTCAAATAAATGAGTTTAAAGTTTCTTCCTTGTACCACTTTCAATAAATCATCAATTTTAAATTATCAGCCCAGCTCATGTGTTAGGTGGACTACGATAAACAATGACTATCCAATGTCTAGCCCACGCGGTTGGCAATTAGCCAAAAACCTCAAAAAACACCCCCAAACACATAAAATGCTTCTCTTCTTCCTCCTCCTCTTCTCCTGTGGAAATGTCCTTGCCCAGGATACAGCCAGGGAGTGGAAGGTCTACGATCTGAAGTGCGACAACGAAACCTCTCCCTTGGGTCTCGACAACCCCCAGCCCTCCTTCAGCTGGGCTCTGGAATCCTCCGTCCGGGGTATCCTACAGACGAGCTACCGCATCCTGGTGGCCAGCAGCCCCGAACAGCTCGCCTCCAATCAGGGAGACATGTGGGACAGCGGAGAGTGCGAATCCGCGCAAGCTACTGGCATCCCCTATCAGGGCAACCCCTTGCAGACCTTTGGGAAGTATTACTGGAAGGTCTTTACGAAGATCCAGGGAGAAGGATTCTGGTCCGCTCCTGCCTCGTTCGAGATGGGATTCATGAACGACAAGGACTGGCCTGGCGGCTGGATCTGCTATGCGACAGGTATGCCGGGCAGAGTACTCTACTACAAAGCTACTCTTGCCCCTGGACAGAATGTAAGGGAAGCCCGGGCCTACGTGAGCGGACTGGGGTACTACGAACTGGAGATCAATCACAAAAAAGTGGGCGAGAATGTGCTCGATCCAGCACAGAGTTCCTATGGGAAGAGATGCTACTATACCACGTACGACATCACAGACTGCCTCCTTCCCGAGCCGAACACCATCGTGATTGCCGTGGCTCCAGGTTGGTACGGTACGCCTAAGCTCCGCTTCTTCCTCCGTGCCGTGCTGGAGGACGGGAACGCCATCCTGTATACATCGGATAACATGCGGTGTGTCACGGCAGGAAGCACAGTATACAGCACTGTATTCGACGGGGAACAGTACGACCCTAGAGAAGAGAATCCTGAACTCTATACGCCTTTCCAGCCTCCCCTGCTCATGAACAAGCACTGGGCCTTTGCTTACAATATCGACGAGCCTTACGGACGGATGGCCTCTCAGCGTGTAGAGCCTATCCGCGTTGTGGACACCTTCGCACCTGCCAGGATAGAGAGACTCCCCAATGGGGACTACATTGTGGATGCAGGGCGCAATATGGCCGGATGGGCTCGCATCCGAGTACAGGGAGAAGCCGGTCAGAAAGTGCGCATGCGATTTGCAGAGACACTTCGCGAGGACGGTACCGTGAATCAGGACAACCTCCGCAATGCAAAGGCTGAAGATACCTATACGCTTGCCGGAGAGGGAGTGGAAGTCTGGGAACCCCGCTTCACCTATCACGGTTTCCGCTACATCCAGATCTCCGGTCTTCCCTCCGAACCGAAGGAGGGAGATATCGAGATGCGCGTAGTACGCTCCTCGGTGGCCGTCACAGGGCAGTTCTCCTGCTCCGATCGCCTGCTGAACGATATTCACCGGATGATCTTCCATACCGAGTCCAACAATCTCCACAGCGTCCCCACCGACTGCCCTCAGAGAGACGAACGGATGGGGTGGCTCAACGACCTCACGGTCCGTATCGACCAGGCCATCTACAACTTCGACATGTCCCGCTTCTACCCCAAATTCATGCAGGATGTAGCAGACACCCAGGGAGAAGACGGCACCATTACCTGCGTAGCTCCCTTCCGTTTCGGGGCACGACCCGCCGATCCGGTCAGCGTGAGCTTCCTCCTCATGGCCTACCGGTGCTATGAGTTCTACGGCAACAGGACCTTAGTAGAGAAGATGTTCGATGCGATAAAAGCCTGGACTACCTATCTCTATACCCAGCATACCCACAAAGGACTGGTAGACTACAGTTACTATGGCGACTGGTGTCCGCCCCGAGAGTTTCTCTTGAATCCAAATTCCGGAGTCTCCCGCGACACTCCGGGCCTGCTCATCTCCACCGGTTACCTCCACTACTACGCCAGCCTCATGATCGACATGGCAAAAGTGGCAGGACGGGATAGCGACATCCCCTTCTTCGAACAGATCCGGAAGGAGACCTTCGAGGCCTTCAACCGCGAATACTGGGATGAAGAGAAGGGAGGATATGGGTCCAACAATCAGGCTGCCAATTCCTTTGCCATCTATATGGGACTCGCTACCGGTGAGCGGTACGAACGGGCCCTCAGGAACCTCGTGGCCGATGTGGAGGCCCGCGACTACCACCTCACCACCGGCAACCTCTGCACCAAGTACCTGATGGAAGTACTCTCCGAGCACGGATACCCCGAGGTCGCATACCGTCTGGCCACTCAGACTACCTATCCCTCCTGGGGCTTCATGCTTTCCAAGGGAGCCACCTCCCTTTGGGAACGATGGGAATACCTTACTGGCGACGAGATGAACTCCCACGACCACCCCATGATGGGCTCTATAGGTTCCTGGTTCTACAAGTACGTGCTGGGGATCCGCACCGACTTCCACCACCCTGCCTTCGAACGATTCCTCATCCATCCCTGCCTCTTCTCGGCCCTTCAACATGCAGAGGGAGAGCTCAAGACCGTGAAAGGTCCCATCCGCACTTCCTGGAAGAAGCAGGGCCGCACCTACCAGCTCCACGTAGAGATACCCGCGAACACCCGGGCAGAGATCCACATCCCCACCAACCGTCCTTCCAGCGTGAAGGAAAGCGGCAGAAAGGTCACTTCCAGCAAGGACTTCCAGATACTCTCCTCCGGAAAGGATAAGCTCATCCTCGAAGCAGGATCCGGATCCTACACCTTCTCCTCTTCCTTGTAACAGATATCAAACTCAAAAAACAATAACATGAAACGGACAATTCCTTTTCTCTTACTGATGGTTGCAGCGGTATGCGGTACCTATTACCTCACCAAGCAGCATGCCTGTATGCCCCGTCTCAGAGGCGACCACGAAATCGTGATAGCGGCTTCCAACAGCAGCGAAGCAGACAAAGCCTCAGCAGATATCGTCTGCACAGGCAAGAACGACGAAAAGACCATTCAGGAAGCCCTGAACAAATTGGGACGCTATGGCGAGGTACGCCTCCTGAGCGGTATCTACATGATCGACTCCTTCACACCTACCGAAGACGGTACTCCCTACTACGCCATCGCTGTGCACGGAGAGGGGAAAAACCATTGTGTGAAAGACTTCTCCACCACATTAGCCCTTAGGGGAGTGGATGCCAGCTATTATGGCTTTGCACTGGAACCGGGCAAGGATAACTTCAACGGAGTCACCCTGGCAGTCTCGAAGGAGTGCTATGAGACTCTTGATAGTCAACAGACCTACTCCGTCATTCGCAACAGTAACTATCGTGATGCCCATCTCACGCTGGAGCGCGTGGCCATCAATCTTCCCGACAACCAGAAGAACATCACCTGTGTGGATGGTTCACGTTTCGAATCTATACGTCTCACTGACTGCTATCTGCAGGCCAGCGATCAGAATAACTACGACACCGAGCAGGTTCCTCACCCTGGTGTACTCGGATGTGTGGGAGTTCGCTGTGTGCATGGTTCCAACAACAGTTTCCAGTTCGACATGTTCCAAGTAGCCTGCCTCTCCTTCGGGGTAGGTTTCGAAATAGGAGGAGAACACCTCTATGGCAACTATCTCAGTTCGGTATTCTGCTACTATGGTTTCACTTTCAACTCATACCTCTTGGAGAACGGGGTCTGGGTACATCCTATCACCCTTGTAAACTGCTGTGACGAAGCCCCCTGCAACTATCCCTATTTTGGCCCCAATCCCGGGCACCAGCCCATCGACATCATCAACTTCAACATGGAGCACTATTGTAACTATTTCGAGGCTGGCGGACACTACGCGGAGGAGGCGACCCCCGGTGAATGGACTGGTACCTTTGACTACGCCATCATGAGCCGCGGAGAGGACGGGTATGTGCTCACAAACAGTCCGAAGAAGCGATTCTGGGAGCACGGTCATGGGTTAAATCTCCATACAAAGGACAATACCCAGAAGCAGATCTGCTCGTCCGAAGAACGCCGGACCTACGAGCCCAACTTCCTCCAGGCCGTATACGATACCGATCTCCAGAAGGTTCTCATCTGTGTCGATCCCGTACAGAAAAAATGGCAGGTGGTAGAAGGGAAAGTAGTAGAATAAGTGGGAAACCGCCCTTTGTTTTCTTAGAAGAAACGAGGTGCAGATAATTGCGTTTGTCAGAATGTCAAAATACCCGTGTTGTGATGAAATTATAACAAACATAAGTTTTACTTATAAATGAGAAAAACTCTTATTTTCCTGATTGGATGCCTATTTCCATTAATTGTGGCGCCAGCTCCCATTGGACGAAAGCAGGCAATGTATACGGCTCGCGAATACTTGTCGGCTCATGGCAAGATCCTGAAGGCTGAATCTTTAGCCTTTAAAGCGCCTCGCAAGGATGCCTCTTCTGCGGAAAATGCGTATTATTATGTGTTCAATGTGGGCGATGATAACGGATATGTTATCGTGTCTGGAGATGACCGCACCGACCAGATTCTGGGTTATGTGGAAACTGGGACTTTCGATGAGGAGAATATTCCTGATAACATGCGTTCTTGGCTGCAACTCTATGCTGATCAAATCAAATACCTCGATGACCATAATATCCAGATTGATCGTCGTGCCGTGAAAGCTCATCGTGTCAGTCAAACTCGCCATGCTGTTGCTCCTTTGATGAAATCGAAATGGAATCAGGGAAGTCCTTACAACAACCGATGCCCTGTATATTACGATGCGCAAGGAAACTCGGGCACCAGTGTATCAGGATGTGTGGCCACCGCTTTGGCTCAGGTCATCAATTTCTATAAATATCCTGTAGCGACTACAGCCGCCATTCCTTCGCATACAAACACCTATTCGACCCCTACTGGTACTCGTACTGTTCGATTAAACTCCATCTCGAAAGGTGCTAAGATAGATTGGGACAATATGTGTGATACTTATTCGGGTAGTGAGACAGAAGATCAAAAGAAAGCTGTGGCCGATCTAATGCTATATGTAGGGCAGGCTGTTAAAATGGGATATGGTGCTTCCTCAGCTGCAGGATTTGGTGACAATATCCCTGCTGTAATGACCAAATACTTTGGGTTCGATGATGCCGTAACGATGGAGTATCGAAACAAGTATTCTATTGACGGATGGTTCAATTTGATTTACAATGAGATAGCTTCAAAGCATCCTGTTGCCATGTCCGGGAGTTCGTCAGGCGGAGCGCATGCCTTTGTGCTTGATGGATTCGATGGAGAGAATCTTTTCCATGTCAACTGGGGATGGGGCGGTGGCAGCGATGGCTATTTCCTGCTTCAGATTCTAAATCCTGGTGATAGCAGCGGGGCAGGTGCCAGTACCAGTAGCGACGGATATAGCATGGGGCAGGACGTTTTGATTGGCCTGAATTATCCTGATGATGTAAAAGTGGAGAGTAATATGGCATTAACCATCAATGATATTGTAGTAAACGGATTAACTATAGAGGGTAACTTTATCAATTGGACAGGTTCCACAGGGACTTATCGCTGTGGTATTGTCAGGGTGAATCCTGATGGCTCTTGCACGGTAGTGAGTTCCACTCAGACAGCTACCAATTTGTCTCCCAACACTTTCATGCATTACAGTTTCAGTATGCGTGGTAAACTGAATACTCCAGGTACCTATAAGCTGTCGCCAGCCAGCCGTTTGTCTACTCATCGATATTGGCATCCTCAGATGAACATGTACAACGAGTACATCCTTGCAGAGGTGGATGAGAACAGGAATGTTACCTTGACTTATCATCATCCCGATGCTGCCCTCGAAATCGAGGACATCAAATTTGTTGGGAACTGCAAGGTGAATAAGGAACAAGAGGTGAAGGTTACATTCCGCAATACAGGAACAGATGAGTATTACGATGAGGTCCATATTTTCGCTAGTAAATCGAATGATATGGGTAAAAGTAATTGCCGTTCAGCTGTTTGTCTGAAGGGTGGTGAGTCATGTGTCACTTCTTTCTTTTTCAAACCAGAGGAAACAGGAGTGTACAACGTATGGTTTGCAGAACATAGTGATGGGCGAGGTATCATAGGGAGTAGCACTGTGAATATCACCACAAATGGGTCTAACAATCCCAATCTTTCTTTCGCTTCCTTTTCTCTGAGCAATGGTTCAGGTACCACGGCTTATGGAAATCGCATGACAGGTACTGTGACGGTTCGTAATAATAAGTCTACCGACTATTCCGGTAAGATAAAGCTGCAATTGTGGATTAAGAATACCACAGATAATGTATGTTGGGCAAGCAGTAGCAAAATTGTGGAAGCAGATATCCCTGCCAATCGTACTCGCATATTGCCCTTCGATTTCGATGGCTTGGAAGTAGGACGTACCTATTTTATAGCTGCCTATGAGGATGGTACGGATACTGAGTTGACAAATGGTGGTCTCGTATGGGATCATGCTGTCAATGTTACAGCAGGAATACTGTATTGGAAACAAGATGGTTCAATTGTCGGTCAGTCTGCTAAGACTTCTATGTTACTGCCTGCCACAAGTTGTGGCTTTTTGTCGGACAAAGTGTCAATGAAACGTTTGACTGCCAATAAGAACCCCAATACCATCTATGCTTTCACGGCAGGGACTTCCATTCCCAGTGGTATAGAGAATAAGAATGTGGTCTATGCGGGTAAGGCAGATTCCATTCATTTGGTAAGTGGTGAACCATTTTATGTTCCTGTTGATTTTAAAGCCAACTATGCTACTTTCAGTCACACTTTTACTCGTTCAGGTGATGGAGATGCTGGTTGGGAAGCTGTCACTCTTCCTTTCAAGGCCGATTCACTCACAATTGATGGTTACCCTGTGACTTGGGTGGGCGATAAAGCTTGTATTGCTCTGCGTGAGTTCGCTTATTTGAGTGATGATAACGAAGTTGTTTTCGAGGATGTGAGTTCTTTGCGTGCCAACGCTCCCTATGTGATTGCTTGCAACGGGGAACTTGTAGGTAAGACAGTAGTTTTTACAGCTCGAAATGTGGAATTCTGTAAGTCTGGCAGTATGAAGATTCTTGTCAGCTCAAATGCTTTTAACTTCTATGGAAGTACTTATCAGAATCATGTGACTGGAGGCTATCTGCTCAACGAGGAAGGGTCTGCCTTTGTCTATTCCGATGCAAGAGTCAATGTACCTGCTACAGTTCCTTATTTTACCACTTCGCTTCCTGAAGAATTCCGTCCTGAGAGTTTGCCTGTCGGTGTGGTTCCTGAATTGTCTACTGGTGTTATGGAGCCCCGTGTGTCTCAGACCGTTGGCGAGACTGGAGTTTACAATCTGATGGGTCAACGAATTGCTTCGACAGATGCTCGTGGAGGAAAGATTGTCTTGCATGATTTAGAGCCTGGAATATATGTGGTAAATGGTAAGAAGATTCTTGTAAAGTAAACCTGAGGGCGTTGATACCCATCAGTAAAACAAGCCAGAGTATTTGCAAATGCTTTTATATCAACAACTTGCGCTTTAAACGGTAGAAAAGTGCCGACGTGGTTCTGTGAAGGACAAAAAGGATGAAGATTTAACGTATTTAACTTTTGTAAACCACAAAATGAGGGGTTTTGTGCAAGTTTTCTCATAGCCACATCAACATCAGACTTCATCGATATGTCACCCCCGATTTTCACTTCTTATCTCTATTTCGCCCCAAAAACAATTAAAATTATATATTTTGGGGCAAAAATATGTCAAACATTGACTTTTTCTCAATAATTGTTTGTACCTTTGCCGGCAAATAATAGATATTAATATGGAACAGAAACTTATCGCGAGAGACAGAGAGTGCGCTATGCTACGGGACTGCATTGAGTCAGACCGTTCAGAATTTGTTATCGTTTATGGAAGAAGGCGCGTGGGAAAGACCTTCCTCATAGATCAGTACTTTAAGATGGATTATGATTTCAGTTTCGTGGGTTCGCATCGTTCCACGCAAAGGGTTCAACTGCGCAATTTTGGAAAAGTGATGAAGCAGTATGCAGGGTTAAAGACTGTACCAAAGTATGCCGACTGGTTTGATGCCTTTGATGCGTTGGAGGAACATCTTGGTAATCTTCCGGCCAATAGGAAAAAAGTAGTGTTCTTCGACGAAATGCCTTGGATAGACACACAAAAGTCAGACTTTGTTGAAGCCTTGGAGAACTTCTGGAACGGGTGGGCAAACCGTCGGAACGATATTGTCTTTGTGGGGTCTGGCTCGGCAACATCATGGATGGTTGACAAACTGATTGAAAATCAAGGGGGACTTCATGCTCGCATCACTGCAAACATCTATCTACGTCCCTTCAACCTAAAAGAGACGGAAGAATACCTGCGCTCTCATCACTGCAAATGGGATCGATACCAGATAGCACAGTGTTACATGCTCTTTGGTGGGGTTCCTTTCTACCTTAGTCTGCTGAAGACGAATCAGAGTCTTGTCCAAAATGTTGACCGGCTGTGCTTTGCCCCGAATGCCCCACTTCGCATAGAGTTTGAGGAACTATATACGGCACTTTTCAAACATGCAGACCAATATATCTCTGTGGTGAAAGCTCTCAGTCAACATAAAGAAGGTATGACGCGGAACGACATGATGAAAGTTCTGAAAGTAGAGGGACGCAATCTCACCGCAGTACTTCGTAATCTGGAACGCTGCGACTTCATCGCCAAAATGGCTCGTTTCCCTAACAAGTCAACTGATGCCATTTACAGGCTGGTTGACTTTTACACCTTATTCTATTATAAGTTCCTTGCCGAAGACCTGTCGGGTGATGAACAGTGGTGGAGCCATAATTTCCAGTCGCACAGTGTAGAAGCCTGGATGGGCAGGGCATTCGAACTGCTTTGCCTCTGCCACGTAGGACAGATAAAGAGGGCGCTTGGCATCTCAGGAATGGCAACCAGTGTTTCCTCATGGCGTAGGTTGGCTGACAAGGCTAATCAAGACCCCGCCAAGAGGGAAGGCGCGCAGATTGACCTTATCATCGACCGTGCAGACCGCATGGTGCATCTTTGCGAGATGAAGTTCAGCGTCGGTCCTTATGAGCTAAAGGATGCCTACGAAAAGAAACTACGCCAGCGGATGACAATCTTCCGTGAAGCCACGAAATGTACAAAAGCACTGGTGAATACATTTGTCACGACATTCGGCGTAGCTGACGGAATGCACAAGAGCATTGTAAACAATGAAGTGACATTAGATGAGCTTTTCAATTAATCAAGCCCTCAGTAGCTCTACTTACAAGCATAGAGAAGTGAGGATATACCTACAGGGATGAAACGCATTATAATGTCGGCAAGTTGAGGCGGGCGAGGATAGGAACAGGGCATCCTCGCCCGCTTTTTGGTAGGTGAAAAAGCATAAAATGAAGATTTTTTGAAAAAAGTGGAGATTTTGCGTAGCGTTTTGACTTCTTCATTGTATTATAAGTATGGATCGTCTAAAGTACATATCGCTGGTAACGGAACTGCGGCAGATTGCTGTGGCGAGAGCAATGTCGTTGTTTGATGACAAGGATGATGCTGAGGACGTGGCTGGAGAAGTGTTGCTAAAGTTGTGGGAAAGGCACAAAGACCTACGAGACAATGCCGACCAAGTGAGGCATCTGGCCGACAGGATGGCAAGGAACCTCGCGCTTAACCTGCTGCAACACCGACGACGGCATCCCATCCTGCGCATTCTCTATCGGCAAGACAGTGACGAGGAGGGAAAAGGTAACATCCCTGACATCCCAGATTGGTCCACACCGCAACAATATATTGAGGATAAAGAGGCTAATAGCATCGGCCAGCGAGCCATGAGCCAACTGCCCTACAACTGGAGGAGAATCGTTGAAATGCGCGAGCGGGAAGATATGAGTTTTGCGGAGATTGCTCAGGTGATGGGAACCAGCGAATCGTCGTGCCGAGGCATGATGTCGAAAGCACGTCAGAGAATGTTACAACTAATAAGCATAATGACAAGATGATGGAAAAAGAGTACATACAGAAACTGCTCGACAGTTACATGGCTGCAGAAACTACCAAGGAGGAAGAACAACTTCTTTCCGACTACTTCTGCACCCATCGGGACATTCCTGCAGAATGGCGGAACTACTCTGTCATGTTCCGCAGCATCAGGCAATATAAGCAAAAGCCGGATGCGTCAAATAAGAGGGCAATCATGAAATGGAGTGCGGTAGCAGCTGTTATTACTATCATTTTTGGTATAGGGGTATTTTTCATGCAAAAAAAAGACAGAGATGTTGAACCATCCAAGTCTGTGGCTGTGGAGATTATCCGACAAACAGACAAGATGCGACATGAGCCACAAGCAGAAGATTGTGTTCAGACGGCACAAACTTCACGCCCCAACAATATGGAGCAGTGTATAAGAAAAGCAGACAAACCATTAGTAGCCAAGAAACCAAAAAACAATTACATTCCTTATGAATCCATCGAATTGCAGGAAGACATCTGTATCGACTGTGAATTGCAGACGATGGAAGACAAGATGCTGGCGATGGTGAATGATTTTGAAAACATGTAAAATAGCAACAGATATGAAACGACTATTTCCCCTTATCATCAGTCTCGTCATTCCTCTTGGCATGGCTGCACAGCGCCAGACGGACAAGACCGTGATGGACATTGCCAACTATCTGAATGAGCATTGTCTCGAAGGTGCCGTGACTGATGCCGTTTGTGGTCGTAACCACACGATATACGGTAGTTATGTAGTCAATAATGGTCCGCTCCATGCTACAGCCACGCTGCTTGATAATATAGAACCACTCATCAAACGTCTTCCTCACAAGCATCGCATGACCGATGAACAGGCAGATGAGATTTTCAAGGGCCGCATTGCCATGCGTCTGCACCCCGAACAGGGCGATACCTCAGCCTTCTTCCTGATGGATTACAACCGTACAATGGTCTGTTTCCGCTACGGCGTAAACAGTCCCAAGAGCATCAACATTGTCACAGAGCGGGCCTCAGATGTAAAGCCGAACTTCATCTATCGTGATCTGCCCAAGGACAGTGTGGCAGCCATTGCCAACCTGCTGAGACAGATGGAGCAGAGAAAGGAAGCACTGGTGATTGACACCGTATTCTGCTATTCTGAGAATGAGAATTACGATTGGTGGATGGGTGCAAAGGGTGATGTCAGTCGCACACCAGCCCACGTCGTACTCCTGCAAGGCGTCGGGCAGCATGATTTCCTTGCATGGTCGGATGCTCTTGCTCCTTTAAGTGGGAACCCCGATGTCACCATATATAAAAGTTCCAAACACAAGGATGGCAACATCTTGCAGCTCGGTGCCACCGCCTCATTCTGCACAGGAGGAGCCTTCAGCCTCTATCACGCAGTCTTTTATCATGACTGCCTCTGTGTGGTGCGCGTCGTTGTGCCAACGTGGAAGCATTGTAACACGGTGCCAGATACCAGAGAACTCATAGACCATCTGCGCGGAAAGGCAAAACCAGCTCAACAAACCAATGACATTTCGCCAGAACTGAATCAGGAACTAACGACTCTCATGGAAACCATGCGCTGTCGCAGTGACGCACAAGCCGTTGATACCCTCTTCGTCAGCAATGACCAAGAGGGACATGAATGGTGGATGGGATTAAATGAACGGTGTCCGACCAAAGCCCAAATTGTACGCACCCGCTGTTCGCGAGAGGAATATCAAGCGATGAGTGCTCGTTTTTCGGCCTTGAATAATGTGGAATCAAGCAGCGATGAACATTTCAGTCCCAACCGAACCATTCTCCGCTGGATGGACGGCAAGGGTTGCTACCACGCCTTCTACCTTTATTATTATATTCAACAGCAACTACTTCTTCTGGAGCGGGCTGATGGCCTTGAACCAAACTCCATCTGCGTACCAAATTCCAGTCTATCATTGCCCGAAATGAAGTAGTAAACCAATCACATAAACCTATGAAACATAGACTCATGTTGCTGGCCGCGCTGGTCAGCACAGCCCTCACAGTGTCCGCACAGAAAGCACCAGTGAACTTCAACGGCACCATTGTGGATGCTTTTACGCGCCAGGCCATCAAAGGCGAAGTGACTGTCTCGTTGCTCAGGCCCGACAGCACCGTGGTAATGACCACCAAGAGTTACGAGCACACGGATCGGGGAAACGGCACCATACGTACATTCTTCCAATTTGATGTGCCACAACAGCCGGACGGTCATTTCCTAGTGAAACTGGAGTCAAAGGGGTATGAAACCGTGTATAAGGCCACCAAATTAGCGTGGAAATCGAAAACGATTGAGGTCTCTCTTTGGAATGTTCCCATGCGCCGCACTTCACGAGCAACGGACGAGGTGCAGCTGAACGAGGTCACAGTGACTGCCACCAAGGTCAAGTTCTACACCAAGGGCGACACATTGGTGTACAACGCCGATGCTTTCCAATTGCAAGAAGGCTCGATGCTTGACGCGCTTGTAGCGCAACTGCCAGGTGCTGAACTGAAACCCGACGGGCGCATCATGGTGAACGGGAAGTTTGTGGAGAGCCTTCTGCTCAATGGGCGCGACTTCTTCAAGGGAGACAACACCGTGTTGCTCGACAACCTGCCCGCCTATATGGTGCAACAGGTGAAAGTATATATAGAAGAGAGTGAGACAAGTAAACTGCTGGGGCGCAAGGTGGACGACGGACGGTTTGTGATGGACGTGAGTCTGAAAAGACAATACGCTATCGGCTGGCTGGCCAACGCAGAGGCAGGATATGGCACAGAGGAGCGTTACCTGGCCCGTCTCTTTGCCATGCGCTATACGCCGCAGTCGCGCCTCTCTCTCTTTGGCAATCTCAACAATGTAAACGACCGCCGCAAGCCCGACGGCAACGGCGGATGGGGCGACTTTGACGTATCGGGCGGACTGACATCCACAAAGCGCGGCGGCTTAGACTACTCCGTTTTCGACAAGCGCGACCGCTTCCAACTGTCCGGCAACGCAGATGTTACCTATACCGACAATGAAAACGCATGGGGCGGCAGTTCAACCAACTTCCTTCCAGGCGGCGATGTCTTCAATGTTACGTCAAGCCGCACGAACACCAGCAATCTCTCCATAAGCACACAGCACGACCTGAAATTCAACTTTCTGCAGACGCACCATGCGTTCAGTCTCTCCCCCGCTTTCAACTACCAGAAGAGCGATTACAACAGTAACTTCCTGAACGGAACATTCGGTGTGAGTCCGATCGGCGATTATGCCTCAGTGCTCGACAGCCTCTTCTCGCCGGATTGGGCCACCACCGTGCGCCACCTCATCCGCCGCAACGGAGAGCAAGCCGTGGGCAACAGCCGCACGACGAACGGCAGCCTGTCCTTCTGGAGTTTCTTTAAGATTCCTTTTTCGCAGGACGGCGTGTCGGTGGACGGCAACCTTTCCTACAACGACAAGCGGCAGGACGGCTTCAACCATTTCCTCTACAACCACTACGAGGGCGAAGCGCTACAGACCGATTGGCGCAACCGCTACTACGAATCGCCTCAGCGTGACTTCGGGGCACAGGTGCGGACAAAGTACTTCTGGCATTGGAACCAAGAAATCATGCTTAACCCCAACTACACCTTTAATTATAAGTACGAATCGGGCGACCGTATGCACTATCGCCTCGACGTGCTTGACGAAAGTACAGACCAGTCTCTCGGTTGGCTTCCTTCCGAAGCAGCCATGCTGATGCGGGCCCTTGACTCGGACAACAGCTACGAGGGACTGCTGCACCGCTATCGCCACGACCTGACGCTCGACTGGCAATGGCAACGCTACAGCAAGACACCGCAAGGGCGACGCACGTCGGGCTGGAACGTGCAGTTCCGCCCGTCCCTTACGCTGGAGGACAACCGATTCCGATTCACGGACTACGTCGTGGGGAAAAACGAGCAGCAGATTCACAAGACCTATGTGCTGCCGCAAGCCCGTTTCAGTCTGAAACGCAACACGCAGGAGTTCCGCCATGAACTGAACTTCGTGGCATCGCTCAACAGCAGTTCGCCATCCATGACAAATCTGGTCAACAAGACCTTTGCTGCCGACCCGCTGAACGTGACGTTGGGAAACCCCGACCTGAAGCAGCGCACCGACATAGACCTCTCTTTCAACTACAAATCCGACCGCTGGCTGCAACACCAGGAGCGGCA
>JAFRTJ010000033.1 GCA_017427185.1 Bacteroidaceae bacterium
CTTTGATTGTTGTCTGACCCTCAACATAAAATTCCCTGACTTCGTAATTGGGTTGTCCGTCTTCTGAAAACCATCCTTTATATTTCAGCGTGTCAAGACGTATCTCAATCCACTTCGTTCCTTCCGGGTAAGTCTGGGCGGCAAGATGCATGCTTGCCAATAAAATACAGAGTAAGAAAAGAATCTTTTTCATGATTTTTTTGCTTTAATGTTTGTTCGAGGGCAAATTTACGGCTTAATTTTGATATCTCATGCGTTAGGTCATGGAAAATTTCATGTATGCAAAAACATCATCAATCCCCCATAAACACAGGGATTCTCGCCATTTTGTCCCCCTTTGTCCCCCTGGAAAAGTTTGTTTTGAGGGCACGGAAACTCCATGCTTTTTTCCTGATTTTTGGTGATTTCGCATCATTTTCATCTTCTATTCTGTCTCCTGACTCTCGACTGTCACCATCACAATCATTACCAAGACTATCCACTACCATTTCTCCCAAATCAACAGGTATGTTATCCGCCTCGGTTTTGACACACAATCCCATACACATAACAAATAACACAAAAGCAAAAATAAGTGTTTCTTGACATGAACTCAAAAACAGACTATACCCTACACCAGTATCGTGTAAGACCTTGAGGGTCAGTAATATGCACGGATGTAGGGTGGTGTAGGTAGCCTACACCCGTGTATCCTATTGATAAACATTGTGTTACGGGGGTCCGGTGTAGGGTGTAGGTTATTTTTGAGTGGATGCATATTTATGATGAACATACAGATACATACAGATGTTTTCAGGAAAATTCTCACGAGTACATATATGCGCATATGTACGCAGGAGTATTTTTTCAGAATATCACCGTATCATCTGTATCTGTATTTCCTTCATCCCCTTCGTGCGCATAGCGGGCAAGCGTCTCGCCCGTGAGGGAATGCCGCTGGAGGGTCTGCAACAAATGCAGGGCGCTGTCGGGCTGCTCCTGCATAAGCATCTCAGCCTGATGGATCACCTCTCTCTCCTGCCTGTCTTTCCCCGCACATGCCTGGAGAACGAGGATGGCCAGCAGAAGGAACCATATCTTAAACGATCTTTTCATCAATAGAAAAGATTGGATTCGAAGGCGAAGTCACAGAAAGTTGGGAGGAATTTACCAGCCCCAAAGAGCGGATTATACCAAGTGCCTGATAATCTCCTCGCGATCACCAGGGAGGTAGTCGATAACAGGAATCTCGATCATCGTGTAGGCTCCTGGCTGCTGCTTCATGGTGGCACGAGCCACATTGACCAGAACCTGCGCAGTAAGAGCTGGATTGTTGATCTTCATGTTAAACTCGAAGAGCTGATTGTGGGTCTGCCCACTCACGCCCTTGCGAACCAAGTTCACGCCATGCCCCACATCATTGATGTCTGCCACGCAAGGAACCTGGCTGACATGTGTCTCATCGTTCACAAAATAAGGATCAGCCTTGATGGCTTTCTCTACGGTCTTGAAATCTGCTCCTTCCTCTAGTTCCACATACACCATGCGGCGATGAATTCCTGTGCCCAGAGGGATGGTCACGCTGAGTGCATCGCGCACGCCAGCAATGGCACGAACAGCCACACTATGTCCCATCGAGCGGCCAGGTCCGAAGTTGGTGTAAGAGATTCCACGAGGAGCCAAACTCTCCATCAACGTTCTGACTACACTATCGGATCCAGGGTCCCATCCAGCTGCGATGATGCTGACAGCCCCGTTCTTCTTGGCTGCTGCATCCAGACTGCGGCGCAGGTCAACAATCTTCGTGTGAATGTCGAAACTGTCCACCGTGTTGATGCCTTGAGCCAGCATCTCGAGCGCGAACTTCTCGACACTGCGGGTGGGAGTCGCCAGAATGGCCACATCCACCTTGCCCAACTCCTTGATATCCTTTACCACAGCATAGCCAGACAATTCTGCTGGCTTGTTCTCATCACCATTGCGGCGTACTACGCCAGCGATCTCCATGTCGGATGCCACTTGCAAGGCTTGCAAAGCATATCGACCAATGTTGCCATATCCAACTACAGCGACTCTGATTTTTCCCATATTAATTCTTTATTGGTTATCCTTTTTCTCTTTTTACAGCACAAAAATACACTTTTTCCATGAAATATGATGCGAAAGAGTCAGAAAATTCTTTTTTCCAAAATAAAAAATGTATCTTTAAAGCCGCAGAACCTCATTCGCATGGAGGAAACGCCTCATAAAGGAAACAAAACCGATTCATAACAATAATTAAAAAAACACGAAAAAATGAAAGTTACAATCAAGAAAGTTCTTTGGGTGGCATTAATGGCTCTGATGGGCAACATCCAAATGGCTGTGGCCGATACTCCACGCCCTGAATACCCACGTCCTCAATTTGAACGTGCCGATTGGCAGAATCTGAATGGCACCTGGACCTATACCTTCGACTTTGGTCGCTCAGGTTCTCAGCGTGATTTCAAGAACTCAAAAGGTTTCGACGGAAAGATTACCGTGCCTTTCTGCCCTGAAAGCAAGCTGTCGGGTGTGGGATACATAGACTTCATCAACACTATCTGGTATCAGCGCAGTATCACGGCTCCAGCCAGTTGGGAAGGCAAGAGAATCATGCTGAATTTTGGTGCTGTGGATTACGAGGCAACCATCTTCATCGATGGCAATGAGGTAGCCACTCATTGGGGTGCAGGTTCTTCTTTCAGCATAGACATCACGAAGTATGTGAAACCAGGGCAAGCAGCCAATCTGGTGATGGTGGTCAACGACAACCTTCGTGGCGGCAAGCAGCCTGGCGGCAAGCAAAGTGTGGGTTACTACTCAGCAGGGTGCAACTACACTCGCACCACTGGCATTTGGCAGACCGTTTGGATGGAGGCTATTGCCCAGGAAGGTCTGAAGAGTGTCTTTGCCAAGCCAGACATCGATCAGGAGCAACTGGTGATTACTCCAGAATTCTATCAGGAGAACAATGACAATACTCTGACTGTGCAGGTGCTGGATGGCAAGAAGATAGTAGCCACCAAGAGCGTCAAGGCAACCAACCAAAGTCTGGTGGTTCTGCCCATCAAGAAGCCTAAGTTGTGGAGCCCAGAAAGTCCTTATCTCTATGATGTGAAATACATCGTGAAAGACAAGGCAGGCAAGGTGATCGACGAGGTAAGCAGCTATGCCGGCATGCGCAAGATCCATTTGGCAAATGGTTACTTCTACCTCAACAATCAGCCCTATTTCCAGCGTCTGGTGTTGGATCAGGGATTCTATCCTGATGGCATCTGGACAGCTCCCTCTGATGAGGCTCTGAAACATGATATCGAGATGAGCAAGGCTGTTGGTTTCAATGGCGCTCGCCTGCATCAGAAAGTCTTCGAGGAGCGCTACTACTATTGGGCAGACAAACTGGGTTATCTCACCTGGGGCGAAGAAGCAAGCTGGGGGTTGGATGTCAACGATAATCTGGCAGCCCGCAACTTCATCTCAGAATGGGCAGAGATCCTGGTCCGCGACCGCAATCATCCCAGCATCGTCACTTGGACTCCCTTCAACGAGACGTGGGGCGCTCAGGCTGGCAACTATGTACGTTTCACAAAAGATATCTATGACATCACCAAGGCCATCGATCCCACTCGCCCCATCAATGATGCAAGTGGTGACAGCCATGTGAAGACGGATATATGGTCTGTTCATGACTACACACGAGAATACGACAAACTGGTCAGCAACCACACCTTCAAGACTGGCGAGGAACCTTACCGCAACATGAGAAATCAGAAATGGTTGGCTACATACGAGGGACAGCCTTATATGTTGGACGAGTTCGGCGGCCTTGGCTGGATTCCTAAGGAGGAGCGTGCCAACTCATGGGGCTACGGCGCTCAGATAGAGACACCTGACGAGTTCTTCGACATCTTGGAAAAGGAGGTTGATGCCATCAAGGCCTGCAAGCACATCGTGGGATTCTGCTACACCCAAATTACTGATGTGGAGCAGGAGAAGAACGGTGTATATTACTATGACCGCCGTCCCAAGTTCGATGCTGCCCGCTGGAAGGCCATCTTCGAGAAGATCCCATCCATCATCGAAGATCCTCAAGACCTGAGTGATTGGAAGTAAACTCTTTTTTCTCGAATTTTGACGTGTTCTCTGGCGGAGTGTATGAATGTGCTATGTCGTTGAAGTTTAATCACTTGAAGTATGCGCCATAAATTGCCATTGGTGTTGTTACTGATAGCGTATAGCACATCCATCCTAAGCAATGAAGAGATAGAAATGGGTGACTGGAAAGTGACCTATGTCACCACATCAAAATCTTTCAGGCTTCAATACAAGATGAATGGGACATGGGGGGCGGTGCTGAATGCAAACGTCCCCCAGGCTAAATATGCCACGGCAGAAGGAGTGGCACGTAATGTGTCCATTAAAAGCTTTGCTCAGGTTGAGGTACAGGAAACAGAAATGGAAGATGAGCTGGGGAAGGGAAACAGGCATACCTTCCTATTCAGTCAATGCAACAATGGCGATGACGTCCAGCTGCTACTCCATTTCACTCAGCACAATGAACTTCCCTATTTGCTTCTCTCCCTGGAACTGCAAAGTGCGGAGGAAATCAGCAGCAATCAGCTTATGCCTGTGAAGACAGGCATTGGCTACACCCTGCTGAAGAAGAGCGCCAACAACCGCATGCTCAGGGTTCCTTATGACAACGATGGTTTTGTTCGTTATGGTCGCATGCGATTGAACACAACCATCACCAGTTATGAAGTGACAGCCTTGTATCAGGGAGACACTCGTCAAGGTATCGTCATTGGATCCATCGATCATGACCACTGGAAAAGTGCCATCACTATCACAGGGACCGATGACTCGAAAGTGAGCAGTTTGGAAGTAACTTCTGGCGTGACAGGTGGTGGCACACATGATGTCCTCCCCCATGGGAGTCTGTATGGCACGACCATCAGCAGCTCCCGTTTCCTGATAGGTTATTTCAAGGATTGGCGAGATGGCATGGAAACCTATGCCGATGCCTGTACCACCATTGCCCCCAAACGTGACAACTGGGAAAAGGGACGACCGGTGGGATGGATGAGTTGGAATGTGCTGGAGAAAAAGAACAACCAGGTGGATGATGCGGCAATCATGAAATACATTGCTCAGACACTTCGTCCAGCAGGTTTTCATAACGGCAAAGGAGAAAACTTCATCAGTCTGGATTCGTGGAGCAACCTGAACGAACAGCAGGAACGTTACCTGATAGCACAGGCAAAGACCGATTACCAGATGATGAGCTGCTATGGTACCCCTTTCTGTCTGTGGTGGAGCGAAAACGATCTTAACCAAGTCTATTTCCAAACATCCACTGCGACCTATAGGGGACGCGATGTGGTGCTCAAGGCCAACGGGAAGCCTATCTCCTACGATGGTGCTTTCTGTGTCGATCCAACGCATCCAGGCTTCCGAGCCTTCATCTCCTCATGGATCAAGCAGCAGTACAACAAAGGCTTCCGAGCTTTCAAGCTGGACTTCTTGACGAATGGCATGATGCAGGCTGACTCGTATTATGACCCTAAGATACATACTGGCGTGGAAGCATACAACCAAGGGATGGCATATCTTGTCAAGAAAGTTAACGAATTGAGGGAACCCGTTTTCTTGCTGCTTTCCATTGCTCCGCTCTTTCCCCACCAGTATGCCAATGCGCGTCGGCAGGCTTGTGACTCGTGGGGCACCATCGGATGGACGGAATATAGCATGAATGCCATTACTGCAGGGTGGTGGACGGATCGGCTCTATCAATTCAATGACCCTGATGGCATCCCTTTGGTCGGAGAAGGCGACCAGAAAAACACCACACTGGCAGAAAATCGTGCCCGCCTCGTCAGTGGCATTGTCTCTGGCATGGTTCAGTTGGCCGATAACTTCAGTTTGAAGAACGTGTGTCAGAGAGGGAATCCTGAGCTGTCGCGCACCAGAGCTGAAACATTGTTGCAAAATCCAGATATAAATGCGATGCTGGCCCTGGAAGGAAAAAGTTTCCGTCCTGTCTACGGATTCGGTGAATACAACAATAGCGGTGAAGGTGCAGAAGCGACTGTCATGCTCAGCACGGAAGAATACGTATATGTAGCAGTCTTGAACTACAGCAACTCATTGGGAGCTCCCAACAAAAGCGGAACTGTTGCACTTGCGGATGTGGGACTTACCCAAGATGACATCCTTTCGGTAAAAGAGTTGTGGACAGGAGAGGCCATCGATGCATCAAAAGGCATTCGCTACAGTATTCCACCTCGTGATGCACGCATCTATCGGATTGCTCGCAAGCCTGCTACGGGGATAGAGAATCTAGATGAGAATCTTTCAGACCTCACACTGACAAAGACAGCAAGCGGATACCTCCTGTATAGTCATACTCCTATAGACCACGTCAAAGTGTATTCCCTGCAAGGGCAGCAACTACAGAACTTTCCCGTTCGCGATTATCGTTGCCAACTTTATCTCCCTGACAATCATGGAGTATTCATCGTTCGGGTGGAATACGAGAATGATGTTTCAGAGAATATCAAAATATCCAGATAAGGTAACAATATAAAAGTAGCGTCAGAAGCTGTAACCCAAACCAACACCAAGGACGGATTTGAACTGCACGCGCTCGCAAGAGTATCCGTCCTTGTCAATCATTACGCCATTGTAGTATCTGAGCGAAGTGGAGAGCGTAGCCTGCAAGCACTTGAGGAACTGGTACGAAAGAGCGACATCCCAGTCAACATCGAAGTTTCCAAAACGGCGGTTGTTATCACGATAGAGGGGGCGATTGTGGCCGTTGCGACCGATCTCCTTCTTGTCCCAGGAATAGGGAGTATAGAGTCCAAACGTGGTCATGACCTTCAGGTCCTTTAGCGTATAGTTGATGGCGCCCTTGAGCGAGAAACCTAACTCGGCACGGGTGTTCAGACTATAGTCTTTCTGGTTGTTCGCGTCGTATTTCCAAACAGCATACTTCTCTTTGAGCGTCTGTTCCAAGCCACCGTTGGCCACAGGGTAGAGATAATCGTACTTGTCATTGGTTCCTTCACTCACAAGAACGGTAGTGAAGCGGCCTGCAATGGGAGACATGTAGACCGAGAAGATGTCGTTGGGTTTCCAGTCGATACCCACAGAGAGATCGGTATAGGCAGGAGCCATGAACTTGGAGATGACAGGATTCTTGTCGTCAAGTCCATTGTAACTGCGTCCCAAAGCGAACTGTGTGCTAATGCCTGCCAGAGCAGTTGCGTACCATCCTTTGCTGAATTCGTAACCCAGTTTCGAGGAAAGGTTCAACTTGTCGCTCGACTTCTGGGTCTTGTCCTTGGGTTGATCAATGTAGGACAATCCATACTCCATGTCGGCGTTAGAGTCCCATGCAAGCTTGCCCTTGTGGTAGAGCAGACGCATGCGCCCAAAAACCACACCATTGACGTTGTTGTTTCCACCGGCAGCCCAGTTAACCAGACCTGTGGCGGCAGCATTAAGACCTGTGACACCAGAGAATTTCCATAACTTCTCACCTGTATCTACCTTTTTCAGCTCACCCTGAGCACTTTTGGCCGCATTGGCTTGCGACTGAACTTTTGCCTTGTCGACATCCTGTGCATACATTGCTGTTGCTGCCAGCATGCATACCATCATCATAAATTTCTTCATAACCTATTACTGAAAGATGTTAAAAACACATTCTATATACATTGCGAATGCAAAAATATACAGAATTTGTGACTTGTGCAAATCCCATTAATGCCAAAATGCCTTCTCTTCAAAAAACGACACGCATTCTTCCCCTCACAACTTCCTCGTTGTAATTCCTGGAATTACTCTTAGGTAAACTTGGTGTCTGTGTGCATTTTGCGAATCGCATTGATGTCGTTTCGTGGACATATCATCAGAATGTTTCCTTCCTCAGCAACGATATAGTCGTGAAGTCCTTTCAGGACGGCTGTGTGCCCTTCAGGCAAGCGGATGATGTTGTCTTGGCAGTCATAGAGGAAAGTTTTCGTGTTGAGGATGACATTACCATCTGTGTCAGCATGGACATCGTCGTAGAGGTTTTTCCAAGTACCAATGTCGGCCCATCCGAAGTTGCCCTTGAGGACGAAAACCTTATCGCTTCGTTCCAGAATGCTGAGGTCGATGTTGAGGTTAGGCAGACTGCTGAAGAATTCTGGCACCATCTTTGCATCGGCGTTTTCTGCTTCTTCCATCATGCGTGGAATCTCCAGTCGATACTCAGGGACGAGTTGGTAGAGGCTGTCGAGCATCACCTTGACATTGAAAAAGATAAGACCCGTGTTCCACAGGAAGTCACCTTCCTCCATGAAAATCTGCGCAAACTCCTCGTTGGGTTTCTCGGTAAAGGACTTCACTCTGTTGATGCTTGGTGTGGGTGCCTGCGAATCATCGATTTGAATGTAACCGTATCCTGTTTCCGGGCGAGTGGGTGTAATGCCTGTAACCAAGAGGCTTTCGTGCTGGGCAACGAAACGGAGTCCAGTTTCCACGTCACTTTGGTATTGCTGCTCGTTCTCGATGAGTTGGTCAGAGGGAGTGATGATGACGTTGGCATGTGGACATTGTTTGGCGATGACTACCGAGCCCCATGCTACAGCTGCAAGCGTACCTCGTCGGAGGGGTTCTTCCAGGATGTGAACGTCATCGACCTGAGGAAGCTGCTCGTAGACGAGAGGCAGGTACTGGATATTGGTGGAGATGTATATGTATTCAGGGTCGATGAAGCGTGATACACGGTCGTAAGTCTGCTGTAAGAGTGTGCGCCCAGTTCCCAGTAAATCCATGAATTGCTTGGGTTTTGTGGTTCGGCTCACAGGCCACAAACGACTTCCGTTGCCACCGGCCAGGATGAGGCAAAAGCAGTTTTTTTGCATATTTTAGGTATGTTTTTTCCTTTAGGTTAGTGCTAAGGTAAGGAAAAAAAACGTACCTTCAAAAGCTTTTAACGAATTATCACATACTTTCAGCAATATTTGCTAATCGTACCGTTACTGGTGGGGAGAGAGGGGAAGAACTCATAAAAGTGCTTCGATGGCTTTCCCCAAATTGGGGATGTCTTCTTGACGAGCTTGCAGGTCGCAGTTGCGGTCGATGAGGAAATAGGTGGGAACTCGATCCACCCGATAGAGGGTTACCATGTCGCTCTGTAGTCCTTCCTCACAAAAGACGCAAACCCAAGGGAGCAATTCGCTACGTTGTGCCCAGAAGTGATAGTCCTCATCGAGACTGACCTGATAGATCTCGAATCCTTGGCTGTGGTATTTGTTGTAGAGTTCTCTCAATCGCATAGTACGCTCTTGATTGCCGGGCAGGGCAAATGCAGTGAAGTCCAGCAGGATAACGTTTCCACGTAGGCTGCTCAGCGTACGCTCCTTGCCATTGATGTCAGGCATCGTCATGTCGATGATTCCCAGTTCGCGGACCTTCTCGTTGTCATAGTCCAGTACAATCTCTTTGGGTTTGGCTTGGTTGCGTCGTCCCTCGGCTGCAATGTTCTTGAGGTTCTCGCTTCGAGGCTGACCGGGGTATTTCTCGTTCCAAGCATTCGCCACGGCTCTCAGCCACGTCAGGTCGCTCTTGTCTCGAATGGGGTCGAAGAGAAGGAGACCGTTGAGCATCTGGAAACAGGCAAAGTAACTGCTTGTGGCGTCGTAGTGATTCTGGATAAAATTGAGTTTCACCTCCGTCTTGTAGGCATGGATGAGGCGCTCTATCATCGTGTCACGCTCTTGAAGGGTGAAGTCGCGATTCTCTGCTGTGGCGCGAACGGCACGTTCCAGTTCAGCCAGTTTCAGACAGAGCAGGCGAATGGTGTCACATGTGCCACTTCCCTCTACCTTGTAACCAAAGGACATATTCTTTAGACTGGCCTCTACGTTGACTGTTTCCGTGCTGTCGAAAGCCAGGTTGATGCTCTGGTTTCCGATGCGTAGACGATAGAACTCTGGATTTTTCTGCGTGTCACCGCTTAGATGGAATTCTCCCGTCTTGTCCAGTCGGACAGAATCCACAGTCTGTATACCATCGCCCAGAGTGATGTGCTCCAGATAGAGGGTGGTATCAGTGGCGTCTGTGATATGACCAGTGACATGAAATCTCGCATGCTGGCAACTGGCAAAGAGCATGATTGCCAAAAACATGAATATTTTGTTGGTTTTCATTCAGGATATGCAATTTTTGTCGTGCAAAGATAGTGCTTTTATTGTGATTTTGCACCTTGTTTAGTAAAAAAACGTAAAATAGTGTCATTCGGAACATTCTTTTTTCGCTTTAATGTGTAGGGTTTCAAGAAAATATGGTAATTTTGCATGATTTTTGTGCATTTATACACACTTTTTATATTTCAAAATTTAGATGAACGTAATTACAAAGACAGTCGAGTTGCCTGATGGAAGAACCATCAGCATCGAGACCGGGAAATTAGCCAAACAAGCCGATGGAGCAGTGATGCTTCGCATGAACAATACGATGCTTCTGGCCACTGTTTGTGCTGCTAAAGATGCCGTTCCCGGTACAGATTTCATGCCCTTGCAGGTAGAGTACAGAGAGAAGTATTTCGCAGCCGGACGTTTCCCCGGCGGTTTCACGAAGCGTGAGGGTAAGGCAAATGACGACGAGATTCTGACTTGTCGTCTGGTGGATCGCGCCCTGCGTCCCCTCTTCCCCAGCAATTATCATGCTGAAGTTTATGTCAACGTTATCCTCTTCTCTGCGGATGGTGTGGATATGCCCGATGCTCTGGCTGGGTTCGCAGCCTCAGCAGCCTTGGCTGCCAGTGATATACCTTTCGAGGGTCCCATCTCGGAAGTGCGTGTAGCACGCATTGACGGACAGTTTGTCATTAATCCCACTTTCGAGCAGCTGAAGTCTGCCGACATGGATCTGATGGTAGGTGCTACTGAAGAGAATATCATGATGGTAGAAGGAGAAATGAAGGAAGTGAGCGAACAAGACTTGTTGGCTGCTCTGAAGGCTGCCCATGAGGCTATCAAACCCATGTGCCGTCTGCAGAAAGAACTTTCTAAGGAACTGGGTAAAGACGTCAAGCGCGAGTATTGCCACGAGGTTAACGACGAGGATCTGCGCGAGGCTGTAAAGAGCGAGTGCTACCAGAAGGCTTATGACGTGACGAAGCAGGCTCTCGACAAGCAGGCTCGCGCCGAGGCTTTCGAGACTATCCGTGAGGAATTCAAGGAGAAGTATGCTGCAGAGCACACCGATTTGACTCCTGAGGAACTGGAAGAGAAGAATGCGTTGGTAGATCGCTATTACAACGATGTGGAGCGTGATGCCATGCGTAGATGCGTTCTTGACGAAGGAATCCGCTTGGATGGACGAAAGACTACTGATATCCGTCCTATTTGGTGTGAAGTAAGTCCATTGCCTGGCCCTCATGGAAGTGCCATCTTCACTCGAGGCGAGACTCAGTCTTTGGCCACCTGTACGTTGGGTACCAAACTCGACGAGAAACTGATAGATGACGTGCTGATTCATGAGTATCAGCGTTTCCTGCTCCACTACAACTTCCCTCCCTTCTCTACAGGTGAGGCTAAGGCTCAGCGTGGTGTGGGCCGCCGCGAGATTGGTCACGGCCATCTGGCTTGGCGTGGTTTGAAGGGTCAGATTCCAGAGGACTATCCCTACGTCATTCGTGTGGTAAGTGATATCCTCGAGAGCAACGGTTCCAGCTCGATGGCTTCTACCTGTGCAGGATGTTTGGCACTGATGGATGCTGGAGTTCCCATCAAGGCTCCTGTGAGTGGCATTGCGATGGGGTTGATCAAGAATCCTGGTGAGGAAAAGTATGCTGTCCTGAGCGACATTCTTGGCGATGAGGATCATCTGGGCGATATGGACTTCAAGACCACGGGTACCCCCAAGGGACTTACCGCGACTCAGATGGACATCAAGTGCGATGGCCTGAGTTATGAGATTTTGGAAAAGGCTCTCATGCAGGCAAAAGCTGGACGTGAACACATTTTGGGTGAGATGATGAAGACTCTCAGTGAGCCTCGTCCTGAACTGAAACCTCATGTACCTCGTATCGAGCAGATGATTATCCCCAAGGAGTTCATTGGTGCAGTGATTGGTCCTGGTGGCAAGATCATCCAGGGGATGCAGGAAGAAACAGGTGCTACCATCGCCATCGACGAGGAAGATGGAGTAGGAAAGATTCAGGTATCTGGTCCCAACAAGGAAGTTATCGATGCTGCCATCTCTAAGATTAAGGCTATCGTGGCTATTCCTGAGATAGGGGAAGTTTACGAGGGTACAGTCCGCAGCATCATGCCCTATGGATGCTTCGTGGAATTCATGCCTGGCAAGGATGGTCTGCTTCACATCAGCGAGATTGACTGGAAACGTCTGGAAACCGTTGAGGAGGCTGGTATCAAAGAGGGCGACAAGATTCAAGTGAAGTTGCTGGAGATAGATCCCAAGACAGGAAAATTCAAGCTTTCTCACCGTGTTCTGATTGAGAAGCCAGAGGGATATGTGGAACGTGAGCGTCGTCCACGTCCTGAGCGTGGTGAGCGTCGCAGCGGCAACGAGCATCGCGACCGCCGTCCACGTCCCAACAAAGATGGAAATCAACATCAGAATTCTTCTCCTACTGAGAAGCCTGCTGAGTAATACATGAATTAAAGAGAAGGTATGAATCCGAAAAGAAGAAGGTTTTCATACCTTCTTCGTTTTCTCCATAAAAAGTGACATTTTACTCCCAGATGGGAAATAACCTAAAAAAACAGATATACATCGTGAAAAAGATTTTTCTAGCGCTGACCTTGCTGGCAGCAGGTATCGGTGCGCAAGCAGTGAATAATCCAGTGAGTTATGTCAACACGTTGGTGGGTTCTCATTCTTCTCCTGCGCTCTCCACTGGCAATACCTATCCAGCCATCGCTTTGCCTTGGGGCATGAACTTCTGGACTCCGCAAACAGGCAAAATGGGTGACGGTTGGGCCTACACCTATGACGCTGACAAGATTCGTGGTTTCAAACAGACTCATCAACCCAGTCCTTGGATGAATGATTATGGCATGTTCAACATCATGCCTACAATAGGCGAACCCGTCTTTGATCAGGACAAGCGGGCGAGTTGGTTCAATCACAAGTCCGAGACCGCTACTCCTTATTATTATAAGGTATATTTGGCTGATTACGATATCGTCACGGAGATTGCTCCCACGAATCGTGCCGCAATATTCCGCTTCACCTTCCCTGAAAGCAAAGGTAGCTACGTGGTGGTGGATGCTTTTGATCGAGGTTCCTATATCAAGGTCATTCCCGGCGAGAACAAGATAGTTGGCTATACAACCCGCAACAGCGGTGGAGTTCCCAAAAACTTCAGAAACTATTTTGTGGTAACTTTCGATAAACCTTTTACCTATACAGCAACGGTTGACGAAGGCAAAATCAGCGCAAGTGGTAAGGAAGTGACAAGCAAACATGCTGGTGGAATTATTGGATTCAGCACCAAGCGTGGCGAACAGGTCAACGTGCGTGTGGCAAGTTCTTTCATTAGCATCGAGCAGGCAGAGCAGAACCTGAAGGAACTGGGCAGCAGCACTTTGGAGGAGATTGCAGAATCTGCTCGTAAGGAGTGGAACGAAGTGCTGAGCCGCTTCGAGGTGAAAGATCAAGACAATCCTGATAACCTGCGCACTTTCTACAGCTGTCTGTATCGCTCAGTTCTCTTTCCTCGCAGCCTCTATGAAGTGAATGCGAAAGGTGAAATCGTTCACTACAGTCCCTATAACGGTGAGGTGCTGCCAGGGTATCTTTTTGGAGACACAGGATTCTGGGACACCTTCCGCGCCTTGTTCCCTCTGGTCAATCTGATGTATCCCAGCATGAGCCAGAAGATGCAGGAAGGTTGGGTGAATGCGTATAAGGAGAGTGGTTTCTTGCCTGAGTGGTCATCTCCTGGCCATCGTGATTGTATGGTGGGCAACAACAGTGCGAGTGTGGTTGCAGATGCTTATTTGAAGGGTATTCGTGGATATGATATTGAGTCTCTCTGGGCAGCTGTCACTCATGATGCCAATGCAATGCTTGAGCGTAGTTCCAGTGGACGCCGTTGTTGGGAGGAGTACAACCAACTGGGTTATGTTCCTTACGATAAGATTCGTGAGAGTGCGGCCCGTACTTTGGAATATGCTTTCGACGACTGGAGCATTTACAAGTTGGGACAAGCTTTGGGCAAATCTGAGAATGAGATAGGAGTATATGCTCAGCATGCGATGAACTACAAGAATCTCTTCGATAAAGAGCATAATCTGATGCGTGGCAAATTGGCTAGCGGTGAATGGGCTCCTGACTTTAATCCTTTCAAGTGGGGTGATGCTTTTACTGAAGGAAACAGCTGGCACTACACGTGGAGCGTCTTCCATGATCCTCAAGGGCTTATTGATTTGATGGGTGGCAAGGATGTCTTCAATCAGATGCTTGATAGTGTCTTCATCTTGCCTCCTATCTTTGACGACAGTTATTACGGTGGCACTATCCACGAGATTCGTGAGATGCAGATTATGAATATGGGAAACTATGCTCATGGCAATCAGCCTATCCAGCACATGATATATCTCTACAACTATAGTGGTCAGCCTTGGAAGACTCAATACTGGACTCGTGAGGTGATGAACCGTATGTACAATGCTAATGCTGATGGTTACTGTGGTGACGAGGACAATGGTCAGACAAGTGCTTGGTATGTGTTCTCTGCAATGGGTTTCTATCCCGTTTGTCCTGGTTCTGATCAGTACATTTTGGGTACTCCCTTCTTCCGTGATATGGTGCTCCATCTGGAGAATGGGAATGACGTTACCATTAGTGCGCCTGCCAATAGTGACAAGAACCGTTACGTCCAGAAGCTTCAACTTAATGGTAATGAGTATGGCAAGAATTACGTCAATCACTCTGACTTGATCAAGGGTGCGAAGATGGATTTCGTCATGTCTTCAGAACCTAACACCAATAGAGGCGTGAATGAAGAGAGTTTCCCCTATTCTTTCAGTAAGGAATACAAACTCCCTGAAAAGTCAAAGAAAACAAAGAAATCAAAGAGATAATGAAACGTCTGGTTCTTTCTTTTTTGTTGGTATCCTTTGCAGGACTCGTATCAGCCCAGATCAACTACACTTTTACTGACGAGGATGAATGGGCTTGCTACGATGCCTTCAACAAAGCCTTCCTGGATGCCTCCAAAAGCATTTATAAGATCAACACGGAAACGCCAAGAGCGGTGGATCGTTGGAACGGTGCTGCTGCCATTTGGTGTCAGGCCATATACTACGACATGGCCCTGAATGCTTATCAGCGTGCAAAAGAAGAAGGCGATGAGGCTCGTATCAACAAGTACAGTACGCAGGCCCGTCGTATCTATGACGGTGAGAAACGTCAGTATGTCAATTTCAATTTCCACGACTGCAACACAAATACAGGTTGGTTTGTTTATGACGACATCATGTGGTGGACTTGTGCTTTGGCTCGAGCCTACGAGCTCTTTGGCTCACAGACATATCTTTCTTATTCGGAAAGCAGTTTCTGTCGTGTCTTCTATGGGTCGCAGAAAGTAGGAGATTCTGGCTCGTATGCCGATCCAGAAAAAGGCTTGGGTGGAGGTATGTTTTGGGAATGGCAGCCCATCGATAATCCCAAGCCCCACAAGGCAGGTGATTTCCGATCGGCTTGCATCAACTTCCCCACTGTGATTGCGGCTTGTCGTCTCCATCAATTGGTTCCTGAGGGGCGTACTGCTCCTACGAGTGCCTATCCTGTCCGCCAGACCAAGGAGTTCTATCTGGAAAAGGCTATCGAGATATACGAATGGGCCAACAAAACGTTGGTTAATAATGGTCGTGTGGCAGATGGAATACATGGTGGAGGCCCTGAATTCAAGGATCACCTTTACAACCAGGCAACTTATATTGGTGCTTCGTGCCTGCTGTACAAGATTACAGGGGAAGAGAAGTATCTCAACTACGCGAAAGCGGGTGCAAACTATGTTTTCCGCAGTATGTGCGCAAGCTCCATTCTCCCTTTGGAGACAGGTATTGAGCAGGGTATCTATTGCGCCATCTTTGCCCAGTATATGCACATGCTTATTTACGATTGCGGTCAGACCAATTATCTAAGCAATATCCTTCGTAATATTCAGCGTGGATGGAACAATCGCGACAAGGTGCGCAATATCTCCAATGGAAATTTCCTTCGTGCTACAGCAGAGGGTTCCACCATTGAGAGTTATCCAGCCAGTGCCTTACCAGCTCTGATGCTTCTGTTCCCTATTGATGCAGTCACTGAGGTCGGCGAGGTCCCTTTTGAGGATTCCGCTCAGCATGATGTCTTCACGCTGAGCGGACAGAAAGTGAAGGAGGATGCCACTCGCGAGGAACTCTCTCAGATGAAGCAAGGCATCTATGTTTGGGGCAATCGCAAGATAATCACAAAGTAGAAACGGATACATATAGCATCCGCCTTGTCAAGATTTCAGACAAAACGTGACTCTTGAGGAAAGAAAACTCGACAGCTTCTTGCCATTGCGTTTTCTTGTATTTGGGATTTGTAGCAACATTTTGGGAATCAGGTGGTTGCAGTTGAGTACCATCATGCTTCCTGTTCTTAGGAAAGACGCAACGTGTCGAATCTCGATTTGCCACGTGTTGAATTGGTGAAGTTGACGTGTTGAAATGCAGGATTCGACACGTCAACTTTCCCTTTTTAACGTGTTGCATCTTTAACGGCATCTTGATGTGTCATGTATTGTAATGAATTTTTGGTTTGTTTGAAAGGAATGGCTTTCAATCCAATGTTTCATCGATGAGCTCAATTTGTTAAGAAATATTAAAATGAGTCGGTTTGTCAAGCTTGTTATGGGTTTGGGGAACATGAATTTCATATCTTTGTAATGTCTTGTGGACGAAATCGCCTCGAAGCGATAACCAGCCCCTTTGAGGCCAGAAGTTATGAAAAGATTACTGTTGACCCTAATGGCAGGTATCTTGCTGCTGACAGCATGCAAGGAGAATGTGGACGATTCAGCACGTTACGTCTTTAAGCACGACACCATTCTGTCTTATTTAAAGAAGCATGAGGATTACAGTCAATACGCTGCATTGCTGGCAGAAGTAAATGTTTCTCCGATGAGTCAGAGTACTGTAGCCCAGCTGCTCGCTGCCCGCGGCCACTACACCATATTTGCTCCCACAAATGAGGCTATCGACGCTTACTTGCAAACGCTCTGTGAAGAGAATCCTGACTTGATGAGTGGACCCCATTGGGAAGACTTTTTTGTTGAGCGCAAGCGTGATTCCATTCAACGTGTTATCGTTCTGAACAGCATCATTAATTCTGGCGACAACCAAAACTGCTATGCGATAGAAGATTTCCCTCTTACGGATCGCGCAGAAATACCTTTGGCCAATATGATGGAAAACAAATTGGCGGTGCACGGCTATATCTTAGAGAATCCAGACAGTCTCTACATCAACGGCGACTGCCCCATCAGTATTACGCAGCGCAACATTATGTGTCTGAATGGCGTGATTCACCAGATGGAGAAAGTCATCGCGCCCAAAAATATCACAGCTGCTTTCTTTATCCGCAAGATGCTTGATGATGGGAAAGGAAATTTCTTAGTGATGAGTAAGGCTATTGAAGCCTGTGGCCTTTTAGACACACTCTCCAAGATTCGTGATGAAGTTTACGAAAGCCTTTACCAGCGTGGATTAGTGCATGATCTTGTAGGTATGACTAATGCAGGTTTTGCAGAAGGAAATACGGCCTATGTCCCAAGACATCGCTACTACGGCTTCACCATCTTTGCTGAACCTGATGACTTCTGGCGCCAGCAGGGATTGGATCCTTATGAACCTGCTTCCGTACTGCTGCCAAAACTCATGCGGTGGATTCTGGACAACAAGCAGTATAGCGAGGAATACGACAACTTCACGACAGGAGAAGACTATACCTCTGGGCAGAATTTGCTCTATCAGTGGACTACCTACCATATTCTGCCCATGAGGATTCCTGTGGACAGGTTGGTCTTCCATAATAATGAATATGGTTATAATCGCGACCAGCCAGGTTTGGGCTATACGATTCCTGTCTGCGAGTATTATTCCACGATGGGTAAACGGCGTCTGCTGAAAATCTTTGAGAGTAAAGAGAGCGAAGGCGTCTTTTTGAACAGATTCCCCAACATAGACAATGGGCGACATGGAACTGGCCATGAGATATCCTGCGACCCAGACAAGGTGGGCTGTCGTGTGGGAACCGACTCGCCCGATGCTGTCCTGAATGACATCGTGAACTGTTGTATCTACCCCATCGATGCGCCACTGGCCCTTACTGATGCTACCCGAAACAACTTGGGCAGTCAGCGTTTGCGTTTTGATGGCATGAGTCTCTTCCCTGAAGCTATGAACAATGAGATTAGACTAAAGAAAGCTACTGATGAGCGCTATGTCCACGTGCATATACCCAACACAGTCACTTCCTACAATTATTTTCGTGACATGCAGATGAACGAAGATACAAAGTTCGTCTATTATAACACGGGATGGACTGAAAACTGGCCTAATCTGAATACTGACGAGATGAAGGCAGTTGGACGCTTCGAAATAATGTTGACAATGCCTCCTGTAGCTCGTAGCGGCATCTACGAACTTCGCTATGAGGTATTGATGACCGGCAAGCGCGGTATCTTGCAAATCTATTTCGGAAAGAACCCTGAAAATCTGCCCGTAACGGGTATTCCCATCGATCTTACGAAATCCTTTGCTTTCGGTCGATACAGTTGGGAAGAGGACACGGAAGATGAAGATTACAATGCTGAGATAGAGAAGCGTATGCGCAACAATGGTGTCATGAAGGGTGCCTTGGGCATAGGCATGAAAAGTTCTACTACTGACACGCAGCGGCGCAACAGCTCATTCGAAAACTTGCGCCACATCGTATGGAGAGGATACATGGAGGCCGATCAGACTTATTACATGAAACTGAAGTCTGTGCTGGACAGTGACCAACGCGAATTCTATATGGACATGCTGGAGCTCTGCCCAAAGGAGGTTTACGACAATCCTGAGAAGCCGGAGGATATTTGGTAAGTCAAAAAGAGTAACAATATTGAAATAAATACGATTATAATTAACTATGAGGAAAATTATAGCTGTCCTGATAAGCATCTTCTGTCAACAAATCCTTTGGGCACAGACCGAGCTCTCTCCAACCGCTTGGGGAGACCTTGGTGACGGAACTTACGCCAATCCGGTCCTGCTGTCCGATTACAGCGACCCTGATGTTATTCGAGTAGGCAAAAAATACTATATGATATGCTCTGAGTTTCACTTCATGGGCATGCCTGTGCTTGAGAGTGACGACATGGTCAATTGGCGCATCGTTAGTCAGATTTATCGGCAAATCGAACATGAACAGTTCAACAATATGACAGGTTATGCCGATGGAACCTGGGCCCCAGCCTTGCGCTATCATGATGGTAAGTTCTGGATGTTTGTCTGCATGCCGAACACTGGACTCTATATGTCTACGGCTCAACGGGCAGAAGGTCCTTGGACACCGCTCTACCAGGTGAAAGCAGTCAAAGGATGGGAAGATCCCTGTCCTTTCTGGGACGAAGATGGCCAAGCTTATCTAGGCCGCAGTCGGGTGGGAGCTGGACCTATCATCATTCACCGTATGAGCCCTGATGGAAAACAACTCCTCGATGAAGGCAAGACTGTTTATGAAGGTCCTGTGGCAGAAGGTACAAAGTTCCTTAAGAAGGACGGATACTACTATCTGAGTATCCCGGAAGGTGGAGTCGCCACTGGTTGGCAGACTGTACTTAAGAGTCGCAATATCTATGGACCTTATGAGTCTCGTCGTTGTTTGGAAATGGGTTCCACCTCTGTCAACGGCCCCCATCAAGGCTCGCTTGTTGACACACCTCAAGGCGAGTGGTGGTTCTATCATTTTCAGGATCGCTCACCATTGGGTCGTGTCCTGCACCTCCAGCCTGTCAAATGGCAGGCCGACGGATTCCCCTTCATCGGCGAAGACTATGATGGAAATGGTATTGGCGAGCCCGTGAAGGTATGGACTAAACCCCAAACCGGCCGTCGACGCAAGCCTTCTGCTCCACAGGCCTCTGACAACTTCCGAAATAAGCACCTAGGGCTCCAGTGGGCATGGAATCACAACCCTGTCAACGAGAACTGGTCACTCACTGAGCGCAAAGGATGGCTTGCCCTCCGTGCCATGCAGGCTGATCGTCTACGCACAGCACGCAACACTCTCACCCAGAAGAGCATGGGCAACAAGGGAGAGGCTACGGTATGCTTAGACTATAGTCAGATGAAATATCACCAGCGGGCTGGTCTTTGCTGTATCGGCCGTACCACATATGGTGCGGGGATAGAGAGAGTACCATCCGAGGCCGAGTGGCGCCTCTACATAGAGAGAGACGGCAACCATACCTTGCTCGGTCACATTCCTGCCAGTGAAAAATCTGTCTTATACCTGCGTCTGACCGTCGATGACAAAGCCAACACCCATCAGTTTAGCTATAGTCAGGACGGTCTCAATTACCATCCATTGGGAGAATCTTTCTCCGAAGGCAATGCTGATTGGAAAGGTTATCGTTTAGGTCTCTTCACATACACTACTCAAGAAACTGGTGGTACAGCCTATTTTACAAACTTTCAGTATCACTTCGATGGCCCTGGTCACTGGAAGTAGGAAGGATTGACAGCGAAAACGGGTTGCTTGAGGCCTAACATCCAGAACCCGTAGCAGGATAATCATTATTTCTTCTCGCTCATCACAAAATCAAGTGTACCTCCGTTCATGATGTCTTGGTGGGTAATCTTCATATCCTTCAGTTTCACTCCATTCAGGCTCACGCTCTTCACGTAGATAGCCTTGTCCGTCTTGTTATGGGCATTGATGATAAAGTCCTTACCATTGCTCAGATGAATGGTGGTCTTTGGGAAAAGAGGAGTTCCTAATACATATTCAGCTGAACCGGCATTGAAGGGATAGAATCCCATTGCGCTGAAGATATACCATGCAGACATTTGGCCGCAGTCGTCGTTTCCTGCATATCCGCTGGGAGTCGCATTGTAGAAAGTGGAACGGACTTGGTCTACCAGTTCTTGGGTACGCCAGTGTTGACCTGCAAAGTTGTAGAGATAAACAGTGTGATGGCTGGGTTCATTACCATGAGCATATTGACCGATGAAACCTGATGCGTTTCCATTCGTTTCACCGCTCTTCTCCGTTAGAGTGAAGTTCTCGTCCAGTTTCTTCAGGAAACCTTTCGTGCCGCCCAACAACTCGATAAGACCTTGAGGATTTTGTGGTACGAACCACATGTACTGCCATGCATTTCCTTCGATGAAACATTTCTCTTCGTAGCTCAATGGGTCGAATGGAGTTACCCATTCTCCCTTGTCATTCTTGGGACGGAAGAATCCTGTCTTCGAATCAAACAGGTTGCGGTAGAATTCACTGCGTTTGTGGAATCGCTCGTAGTCATCTTCTTTGCCTAGTTTCTTTGCCACGGCAGCCACACACCAGTCATCGAAAGCTTGTTCCAAGGTAATGCTCACACTCATACTCTGCAAATTGTCAGGTAGATAGCCATATTTCTCCCACAAGTCGAAAGGCGAATTCAGATGGTTGCGGGTGGAACTCTCCACCATAGCTTTATAACATGCTTCCACATCGATATTTGGCAATTCGGCTAGGATGGCATCGCTCAGCACAGGGATAGCGTGATTGCCTATCATGCAGTAATTCTCCTCGCCCCACAGGTCCCAAATGGGCAGGTATCCATAGGTCTGTTCATGCAACACCATTGAATTCACCAGCTCCGCTGTAATGGCAGGCTCAAGCAGCAGATACAGCGGATGAGCTGCGCGGAAGGTGTCCCAAAGAGAAAAGGTGGAATAGTACTTACGATGGCGAGGCATCTGTTTGATCTCAAAATTCGTGTTCATGTAGCGACCATCGGCATCGCTCATTGTGTTGGGTTGCAGCATGGCATGATAAATGCCTGTGTAGAAGATTGTTTTCTGATCATCAGTTCCTTCGATTTCAATGTGTGAAAGCACCTTGTTCCAAGCTAGGTTGGCTGCGTCTGTATAGTGATCAAAACGCCAGCTTTGAGCCTCGAGCTGCAGATTTCGGTCAGCTCCCTCGTAATCAACCGGCGAGATGGCAACTTTCACCAAAGTGGGTTCACCGCCTTGGTCAAAGTTAAGAGCACATTTCAGTGAACGCCCATTGATCACATCCACGGAGCCCAAATTGCGGTTGCCATCCATGAAGGTATGGTTGCGGATTGGTTTCGAAAACTCTGCACGGAAATATACTTTTCGCAATTTAGCCCAACCTGTAATGATGCGAAAACCTTCGATGGTATGTTCGTCCAACAAACGAACTTGGCTTTGGATAATATCATAGGCACGGCGTCCTGTATAATATGCTTCCCCTCGGAACGTAGAGTGGTCTAAGTCCAAAATGATGGTTTGGGGCCTGCCTTCAGGAAAAGTATATCGATGGATACCCACGTGGGTGGTAGCTGATAATTCAACTTTAACTCCACTTTCTTTCAGTTCCACCATGTAGTAGCCAGGTCGAGCCTCTTCGGTATCGTGGCTGTATGTTTGGCCGAAGTCTCCAGCCTTCAGATATTCTGGAGTCACTTCCTGTGTGGTGGGCATCAGGCTGATGTCTATCAAGTCGGTACATCCTGTTCCACTCAAGTGTGTGTGGGTGAAGGCATATATTTTGTCCTTGTTGTAATCGTACCCTGAACAGGGGTCCCAGGTGACCATAATCTCAGTATCTGGACTCAGTTGGACGAAACCTTGGGGTACGGTAGCGCCAGGGAAAGTACTGCCACTCAAGGCCCCTGTCTCGTCAGTTTGTGTGCCGATGAAAGGATTCACATAATCAGTGTAGTCGATAGCTTGCATGGAGAGGGCATTGAGACCCATCAGCAAAACGAGTGAAAGTTTCTTCATAGGTGCGATAAATACATTTTTCAGCACAAAGATAGTGCTTTTTGTGTCATGAATGCATGAGTTCGTCTTATTTTTTGTACTTTTGTGGTTGAATAATGAAAATAATCCGTCCATGAAAAAGGTAAGTATCCTCTTGTTGTGTGTTCTTCTTCCTCTTTTTCCAATAGGAGCCAAGAAGAAAGCCCGTAATTCGGAAATCCCTATTTTGGCTTGGTATAGCATTCCTGGTGGGAAATATGCCACCGTAGAGCATTATCAGGAGCTGAAAGATTGTGGATTTACTTATTCTTTCGCACATATTTATAAATATGAAGATGCCATTCAGGCCTTGGATCTTTGTGCTAAGGTAGGACTGAAGTCTATCTTTATGTGCTCTGAATTGGAAAAAGAACCTGAGGAGATTGTGCGCAAGGTGATGAATCATCCTGGATTGGGAGGATATTTCCTGCGTGATGAACCGGGAAATAATGCAATGGATGATTTAGGCGAGTGGGCACGACGTATTCAGAAGGTGGATCCCAAGCATCCTTGTTACCTCAATCTGTTGCCAGTGCACGGATTGCCAGAAGGAACTTACGGGGAGCATTTACGCCTTTTTGATGAAAAGGTGCCTTTGCCTCAACTTTCCTATGACCACTATCCCGTAAATGTCAATGAAAAGGGAGAGACCTATCTCAATCCATTTTTCTATCAGAATTTGGAGATGGTTTCTGCAGAGGGGAAACGCGTAGGTAAACCTTTCTGGGCTTTTGCTTTATCCACGGCCCATGGCTCTTACCCTATTCCTACAATTGATCATCTCCGCTTACAGATGTATAGCAATTTAGCCTATGGTGCTCAACTCCTTCAGTATTTCACTTATTGGAATCCAGGTACAGAGACCTGGGATTTTCATCAGGCTCCTATTACACAACAGGGCTTACGAAGTACTGTTTACGATTTGGTTCGCGAGTTTAATCAGGAAATCCAGCGTCGTGCTTTTGTTTGGAAAGATTGTCGTATGGAATCTGTCTATCACTTGGGTGAGAGCATTCCCAAAGGAACGGCTCTTTTGACCACTTTGCCTCAGCATTTTCGTCAGTTGAGTTTGAATAAGGGTTCCATCTTGGTTTCCACACTGGTAAATGGAGACAAGCATTATGTGCAGATTGTTAATACAAGTCCTGCCCATCCAGCTCAGTTCCAGCTGCTTACCGATGACGAGGTCAAACTTGTTCGTCGTGATGCGACCATGCAGAAGGCAAGCCTTTATGAGTCACTTCACATTCTGGCTCCAGGTGATACGGAAATTTATACTTACTAGATGTCTCTTGATAATTAACAAGATATTACATGTATATGAAAATCAAGATTTTCCTTTTCCTTCTTCTGTCGATGGGGATTTCTCAGATGAGAGCTCAGGTTTGCAGTGATTATTGGTCAGCTACGGACGGCTTGGGTCGCCCACTTCAGCGCTATGATGGGGTCAGGCAGGACAAGACTGTTATCATGTTCTATTGGACGTGGCACAATACTCCCGATGCTGCTGGGACGGAAGTGAAGAATATCAGCCAGATTCTTCGTCAATATCCTGAGGCCATGCGTGATGCCAAGCACCCAGCTTGGTTGAAAAATCGTTCTCGCAACGATTACTATTGGGAAGAACCTCTTTTCGGCTATTACATGACTACCGATACGTGGGTTTTGCGCAGACATGCAGAATTGTTGGCAGATGCAGGGGTAGATGCCATCTTTACAGATTGTACCAATGGAAGCTTGACATGGGATGAATCCACAGACTCTTTGCTATATACTTGGAAGCAAGCCAAGCGTGATGGAGTCAAAGTTCCCAAGATCGCTTTTCTGCTCCCCTTTGGTTACAGCAATCATTCTCTGACCTCGTTGCGTCATCTTTATAAAAAATACTATAGCAACAAGGAGTTCTCAGACATGTGGTTCTATTGGGAGGGGAAACCATGCATCATGGCTTATCCTCACAATCTGACAGATTCCAAAGAAGATCAAGCTATTCGTCGTTTCTTCACTTTCCGGCCAGGTCAGCCTGATTATGTGGATGGGCCAAATCCTCACTTTCCCAATCAGTGGGGGTGGTTAGAGAATTATCCCCAGCATGCTTACGTTCCCTGTGCAGACGGACAGTTCGAACTGGTCACCGTCGGTGTGGCTCAGAACACGGCACCTGAAAAAAAAGGACACTGTTCTGCCTTTAATCTTCCAGGTTCTCATTCTCGCAGCTTTACTGCTCGTCATGGTTTCGATCCTCGTCCTGAATCGTATCTTTATGGCGCTAATTTCGATGAACAGTGGGATCGCGCCTACGAAATAAATCCTAAGGCTGTATTTGTCACAGGATGGAATGAGTGGATTGCAGGTATGTGGTTTGAATCCGATGGATGGACGGGCAAACCTTTCTCTTTTGTGGATGAGTTTGATTGGGATCGTAGCCGTGACATTGAACCCGTCAAGGCCTGGGGCGATCGGGCGGATTCCTATTATATGCAACTGGTAAATAAGGTACGTCGTTTCAAAGGAACAGAATCCATGCCTCTTGTGTCTTCTCCCCATACCATCAAGATGGGAGACTGGGAGGAATGGAAGATGATACTTCCTTATTATGCCAGTTATAAGGGTAATACCCGACATCGTAATGCTCGAGGACGTGGTGGCAATGTATACGTCAACAATACGGGGCGGAATGACTTGGTTGGTGCTCGCGTGGCTCGCGATGCAGATAATCTCTATTTCTACGTGGAGACTGCAGAGAAGATTTCTCCTCAGACAGATCCAAATTGGATGATGCTTTTCTTGGATACAGACTGTTCTAAGGAAACCGGATGGCAAGGTTATGATTATGTAATCAATTATCGTCCCCCTAAGGGCAGTAAGGCTTATGTGCAGAAGAGTCGTCTCAACAAGTGGATTTGGGAGGACGCAGGCGAAGCTCAATTGAAGGTGGATGGTAACCGCCTGATGCTTCGTGTTCCCCGCAAAGTGCTTGCCTTGGATTCAGATCCTCTTGGCATAGAGTTCAAATGGAGCGATAACATGCAGGATGAAGGCAATCTGATGGATTTCTATGTCAACGGGGATGTGGCCCCTGGAGCCAGATTCAATTATGTGTATGCTACGACTTCTTCAGATGGGAGCGTATTCAATCCTTAATAAGATGATATGAGAAGAATATTGATTTTCATTATGAGTTGTAGCCTGATGACACAGGCTCAAGTGTTTCGGAAGGTTAGTATGGAGAAACTGAACGAATCGCAGCCAAACGATTGCCGTATGGCTGGAATTAGCCCCGATGGCAGTTATATTTTGACCACAACGCAGACAAGCAAGGGATTGAGGCGGATTAATCTGCAAACGGGAGAGCAGATACAATTAACGGATGTTCAAGGTGCTGGCTTCCAGCCATCTATTTCTTCCGATGGACGTCAGATATTGTGTCGGAAGGTTACGTTCGACAAGAATCACATGCGACAGACAGCTTTGCAATTGATTGATTTGGACAAGGGGCTACAAAAGCAGTTCCGAGCACCAGCGCGTGAGGTACATGGATATAAACTGGATGAACATAACCCACATGCGAGACCTCGTGCTGAGGTGTTCATCGAGGACTTGCAACTTATGGTGACTGTCAACGGAGTTACTACTAACATTTCTCCCAATGGGACTGATGAAGACACTCGCTACATCTGGCCCAGTCTTTCTCCTGATGGACAGCGCATCCTTTATTACGTGAGTGGGGTGGGAGCTTTTGTTTGCAATCTGGAAGGTAAGGAGGTTCAATTCATAGCGCATGACTGTCGTGCTCCTCAATGGTATGACGACGAGATCATCATTGGCATGAATGATCAAGATGACGGCGAGATGCTCCTCTCGAGCAGCATCATGGCTTATTCTCTCAGTGGTGAAGTGCAGGAGTTGACGGATCCCAAAGATATGTTCATGTATCCGCAATGTTGTGCCCTTCGAGGCATCATTGCCTGTTCATCCGCCAATGGTGAGATTTCTATCATGAAAGTTGAGAAATAAAAAGGGTTTACCAAGATGAAAAAGACATTTCTGTTAATACTGGTTATCCTAGCGGTAATCCCTATTTCCGCTCAGAAAAAGAAAATCTATCTTAATCCAGGTCATGGCAGTTGGGGACCCGATGATCGTCCGCTGCCTACGATTCCATATCCCATGCTGGCCAAGACAGGTCGGCCTGACACGTGTGGATTTTACGAGAGCAACACCAATTTGTGGAAGGCACTCGAGTGTGGCGCTCGGCTGAAGAAAAACGGTAATTTCACTGTTAAGTTCTCGCGCCGCAAGAATGGTCCATACCCTTATGTGAAAGGTGCTTCCAATGAGTTCAGATACAATCGTTCGTTGAGCGAGATTTCAGCAGAAGTGGATACGTGGGGAGCCGACATGTTTCTTTCCATCCATTCCAATGCGACCAGCGAAGGTGCGCTGGTCAACTATCCGCTTTTCCTTTATCGAGGGACAGATGCTGAGGATTATGTTGAGAACAGCAAGGCAATGTGTCGGAAAATCTGGCCTCGTTTGACAGAAGCGATGCATGCAGGATTCGAAGTGATGACACACTACAACACCAGCACCAACATTCGAGGTGACATTGATTTCTATCATTATAGTTGGACCAACGAAAAGGGTATCACGGGCTATTTGGGTGTGTTGCATCATATGGCTCCAGGATTCCTTAGCGAAGGATATTTCCACACCTATCAGCCGGCGAGGCATCGTGCGCTCAACGAGGACTGGTGTCGCCAGGAAGGTATCAGATACTATCGTGGTATAGCAGATTATTTTGGAGTGAACAACGATGATACAGGTTGCATAATGGGGCAGCTGCATGTGCGAATGCGGAAAAGCACAGATCTGGAATACTTTTCTGCGTATCCTGGTTCACTCGATGAGTACATGCCTGCCAATGGAGTTACTGTTCGCTTGAAAAACGCAGATGGAGAGGTGGTGGATACGTATGTTACGGATCAGAACTACAATGGCATTTTTGTTTTCAATGATCTTGCACCAGGTCGATATTACTTAGAGCTGAAAGGCGACGGGTATATGACTCGTCAAGGAAAAGTGAATCCTGTGGTGGTGAAAGCTGATGCAACCGTTTATAAGAGCATTTATGTCACTTCTGGCACCAGTACTCCTTTCGATGATGAGACGGCCATCGATGAGATTCGCACTACCGATCAGCCTTCTCTCCTTTTCGATTTGAGCGGTCGACGTGTGTCAGCTCCTCAATCTCTTCGTAAGGGAATCTATATCAAGGATGGAAAGAAAATCATTATGTAAATCTTGTAAAAAAAAGAAAGAGTCCTCAAGGACTCTTTCTTAGGCGCTTCAGGATGGGCTTGAACCAACGACCCCATGATTAACAGTCATGTGCTCTAACCAACTGAGCTACTGAAGCAAGATAGCATTTGAGTTTCCGAAACCTTGCGCTTCAGGATGGGCTTGAACCAACGACCCCATGATTAACAGTCATGTGCTCTAACCAACTGAGCTACTGAAGCAGTCTTTAATCGACTTTTTTGAGTTTTTCGCTCAAATGCGGTGCAAAATTAGAGGTTTTTTTGGAAATATGCAATATCTTTGCAAAAAAATTACAAGAAATGGAGAAAATTACAGGAATTGGCAATGCTTTGGTTGACGTGTTGGCTCGTTTGCCAGACGATGAATTGCTCCATCAATTGGGTCTGCAGAAGGGTGGAATGATCCTGATAGATGAGCAGCGTCAACAGACAGTGCAGCAGGCAATGGCTCCTTTGCATCCTCAGCAGGCAACGGGAGGGAGTTCTGGAAATGCCATGCTGGCTTTGGCCAATCTGCATGCCCAACCTGGCTTCATTGGCAAAATAGGAGAGGATGAGATGGGACGCTTTCTGACAGAGAATTGCCGACAGAGAGGTATCGATACTCATTTCTTCCATTGTCATAATCATACGGGGGTGGCTAATACGTTGATTACTCCTGATGGAGAGCGTACCTTTGCTACCTGTTTGGGTGCTGCCTCGATGATGAATGCTGCAGATATTACGGATGATCTTTTTCGTGGTTACCAGATTCTGCACATCGAAGGTTATCTGGTGCAAGACCACGAGTTGATAGAGGCTGTCGCCCAGAAAGCTAAGGCCCAGGGAATGAGAATCAGCATCGATTTGGCCAGTTATAATGTGGTGCGAGAGGATTTGGCTTTCTTCCGTCATCTGGTTCAGGATTATGTGGATATTGTTTTTGCCAACGAAGAGGAGAGTGCCGCCTTTACTGGAGAAAGTGATCCGCGTGACGCGTTGGACGAGATAGCTCGCCTGTGTGAGATAGCCGTAGTGAAACTGGGAAGCAAGGGTTCCTGTGCGAAGCGAGGTGACGAGGTTGCTGTCGTGCAAGCCAATCATGTGGATGTGGTGGATACTACTGCGGCAGGCGATTTCTTTGCAGGCGGATTCCTCTATGCTTTGACTCATGGAGCTTCGCTGGAGAAATGCCTCTTGGTGGGAGGACATCTTTCTGAGAACGTCATCCAAATCGTTGGCACCCGATTGCCCGACGAACGATGGGAGTATATAAATAATAATGTGAAAGAAATACTGAAGTGATGAAAAAAAGTGTGATACTGGCAGTCATTCTGCTCTTTCCTTTGTGCATCGAGGCACAGCAGGAAGAGAACAACCATTCGGCTGTCAGCAGAAACCTCGAGATATTCAATGACATTTACAAGCAACTGGACCTCTATTACGTGGACTCACTTAGTGCCGATACGGTGATAGGATGGGGCATCAGTTCTATGCTGCATCGTGTGGATCCTTTTACTGACTATTATCCTGCGAATGACGAGGAACTTCGTCAGATGGCCACAGGAAAGTATGCAGGAATAGGTAGCGTCATACGTTTACACAAGAAAGAAGACAGGGCCATGATAGTCGAGCCTTACGAAGGAACTCCCAGTGACAAAGTGGGACTTCGGGCAGGTGACGTCATCATGACTATCGATGGAAAGGACGTGAAAGGAATGTCCACTTCATCCGTTTCCAATATGTTGCGAGGTGAGGCAGGCACTACGTTCGAACTTCGTGTGAAGCGTGGGCCTGAAGGGAAGATTTTGCCTTTCAAGATTACCCGTCAAACCATCCAGATGCCCCAGGTTCCGTATTATGGTATCGTGCGTCCTGGAGTGGGCTACATTTATCTGACGGGGTTCACCGACGGTGCTTGTCGTGAGGTGCGTCAAGCCTTGATGGATCTGAAGGGACAGGGCGCTACGAGTTTGGTGCTGGACTTGAGGGAGAATCCAGGAGGAGCTTTGAGCGAGGCGGTCGACATTACGAATCTCTTTGTCCCCAAAGGGAAGAAAGTGGTCTTTACCAAAGGGAAGTTGGCCAGTGTGAATAGGGAGTACTATACTGCCAGCGAACCTGTGGATACTGTGATGCCTGTCGTGGTAATGGTAGATGGAGGAACTGCTTCTTCCGCTGAGATCGTGAGCGGCAGTTTGCAAGATATGGATCGTGCTGTCATCCTGGGAAGCCGCACCTATGGGAAAGGTCTTGTGCAGATGATACGCGAAGTGCCTTATAGGGGTAACTTGAAGATTACCACCAGTCGCTATTACATCCCCAGCGGCCGTTGCATTCAGGCTCACGACTACAAACACGACGGCACAGAGAGTGTCGTGCCAGACAGTTTGAGGAAACTCTTCCACACAGAGGGCGGACGTGATGTCTATGATGGTGGAGGCATTACGCCTGATATCGAAGTGAAACCCGACAGTTTGCCTGCGATGATTTATGATTTGGTTGCCAGCGATGCATTCTTTGACTTCGCGACCAAGTACGCTAGCGAGCACAAGTCTATTGCTCCAGCTGGTCAGGTAGCATTGACCGACGAGGAATATGCCGACTTTGTGAAGAGCATTACAGAGAGCGATTTCACCTACAACAAGCGGAGCGAGGATGTCTTCAAACTGTTGACTGACGTGGCTCGACGTGAGGGTTACATGGATTCCGCGAAGGCTGAATTTGAGGCTCTGGAGGCTAAGCTGAAAACCAACGATCTCAAATCGGATTTAGAGCGCTTCCGCAAAGACATCGAACCCTACATTGCCGATGAACTGGTGCACCGTTACTATTACCAGAAAGGTGGGGTGCAGCAGCAATTGGTGAAGGATCCTTGTATGGATCGTGCTCTGGAGTTGCTGTCCCAACCAGAAGAATACAGCAAGATACTGAAACCATAAGAAGAGAGAGGAGGATTCCGTTATGAGAAGAAGGAGAGACATCCGCAAATCAAACATGACTTTTATGTACGCCGTTGTTGGTATGGCTATCGTTGTTTTGATGGTTGTAGGGCTATTTTGGTACATGTGTATGCCCGCAAAACCATAAAAAACAGAGAAAAACAGCAAAAAATGCGGAAATATGATGTGGAATCAGAAATATTTATTACCTTTGCATGCGAAAAGATTAGAGTGAGGGGCTGTCAAGTTCCTCACTTTTCTTTAGATAAATTATAAACGAGTTAAATGGTAGACAAGAAAGCAGTACTCAAAGCTGTAGATGAATGGCTGGAGGGGAAAGATTATTTCCTGGTAGACTTGAGTGTTAGTTCCGACGATCGCGTCGTGGTAGTGATTGATCATGCCGACGGAGTGTGGATTGAGGATTGTGCGGACTTGAGCCGCTACATCGAATCCCAGATTAACCGTGAGGACGAAGACTATGAGCTTGAGGTAGGTAGCGCAGGATTGGGACAACCTTTCCAGGTGCGTCGCCAGTATGAGATTCATGTGGGGAAACCCGTGGAGACTCAGACAAAGGATGGGACGAAATACAGAGGCACGCTGGTTTCGGTGGATGAGACCGGATTCGAGATGAGCGTGCTCCAGAAGGTGAAGGAAGAAGGCAAGAAACGCCCTGTCACCAAGGAAGTTGCCCTTCGATTCGCATTCGAAGAGGTGGCTTATACAAAATATCTGATTAAAATAAAATAAAACATATAATGGCAAAAAAAGCAGCAGAAAGTGTAAACTTGATTGAATCTTTTGCAGATTTTCAAGACAACAAACACATTGGACGCGCGACGTTGGTCAGCGTGTTGGAGGAGTGCTTCCGCAGCGTGATCGCTAAGACTTATGGAAGCGATGAGAACTATGACGTGATCGTGAACCCCGACAAGGGTGACTTTGAAATCTATCGTAACCGCACTGTCGTTCCCGATGGCGAGGTGAAGGATGACAACAAGGAAATCTCTCTCTCGGAGGCACGAAAAGTAGAGGACGATTTCGAGGTGGGAGATGAGGTGAGCCAGTTGCTGAAGTTCTCTGATTTCGGACGTCGTACCATTCTGACGCTCCGTCAGACTTTGGCAAGCCGTATTCTGGAGTTGGAGCACGACACGCTTTACAATAAGTACAAGGACCGTATCGGCGAAGTGGTTAGCGCTGAGGTTTATCAGTCTTGGAAACGTGAGACTCTTCTGCTCGACGATGATGGCAACGAGTTGATATTGCCTCGCAGCGAGCAGATTCCTGGAGACTTCTTCCACAAGGGCGAGAACACCCGTGCCGTGATTGAGCGCGTAGACAACACAAATGGCAATCCCAAGATTATTCTGAGCCGCACGTCTCCCAAGTTCCTGCAGCGTCTCTTGGAAGCTGAGGTGCCTGAGATTCAGGATGGTTTGATTACCATCCACAAGGTGGCACGTATTCCTGGCGAGCGCGCAAAGATTTCTGTCGAGAGCTACGACGAGCGTATCGATCCGGTGGGTGCTTGCGTTGGTGTGAAAGGTAGCCGTGTGCATGGGATTGTTCGTGAGCTGCATGGCGAGAACATCGATGTGATCAATTGGACCAGCAACATCCAGCTGATGATTACCCGCGCTTTGAGTCCTGCCCGCGTGAACAGCGTTGTGTTGGATACGGAGAATAACAAGGCTGAGGTTTATCTGGATCCCGATCAGGTTTCATTGGCGATTGGTAAGGGCGGTTTGAATATCAAGTTGGCCAGCATGCTGACAGAATACACCATCGATGTGTTCCGCGAGGTGGAGGAAGTCAATGAGGACGACGTGAGCCTGGATGAGTTCACCGATGACATCGAGCCTTGGATTATCGATCAGCTGAAGGGCATCGGCCTGAATACTGCTCGCGAGGTGCTCGACATTCCTCGTGACGAGTTGGTTCAGCGTGCCGACCTGGAGGAGGAAACTGTCGACGAGGTGCTGAATATACTGAAGGCAGAATTTGAGGATTAAAGATAGAGGAGGGTTTCAATGAGTATAAGATTAAGTAAGGTTACCAAGGAATGCAATGTGGGGTTGCAGACAGCCGTCGAGTTTCTGAACAAGAAGGGATTCGACGATATCGACATGAACCCCAACACCAAGATAAGCGATGAACAATACGAACTGTTGCTGAAGGAGTTCAAATCAGACAAGGGTCTTCGTTCAGAGGCTACCCAGCTGATACAGAAACGTCAGGAGCACAAGGAGAAGAAAGAATCCCAGCGCCAGCCTCGTCCTGTGGAAGAGGTCGAGACGAAGGCTCCCCAAATGGAAGGCCCCAAGATTGTGGGCAAGATAGATTTGGGTGGGAAGAAGCGTACTCCTCAACCAGAGAAGAAGGAAGAGGTGCCTGTTGAGAAGCCTGAGCCCAAGGTGGAGGCTAAACCTGAGCCTGTTCCCGCTTCGAAAGCTGAGAAGGAGGAGGCACCGGCTCCCAAGTCTGAACCCAAGGCAAAGAAGGTTAAGCCTGAACCAGTGGTGGAGACGAAGCCCCAACCTGAGCCAGCGCCCGCTCCTGAGCCTGTGGTCGAGCCCGTTCCTCAGCCAGAAGTGGAGGTAAAGGTTCCTGCTGAGACGGATTCCGATGAGAAACCTGAGCAGAAAGAAGAAGTCTTCCGCCTGAATACTCCTCAGCCTGCCCCTGGTTTGACCGTGAAGGGCAAGATTGATTTGGACAGCTTGAACCAGAGCACTCGTCCCAAGAAGAAGAGCCGCGAGGAAAAGCGTCGTGAGCGTGAGGAGAAGAATCATGCCCATCATCAGGCAAATGCTGGAGGCAATGGTCAGCAGGGCCAGAATCAGGCAGACCGCAAGAAGAGGGTTCGCCTGGGTAAGGAGCGCGTCGACGTGAATGCGGTTGCCAATCAGCAGCAGCAAGGAGGCCAGCGTCACCAGAACAACCAGAACCAGCAACAGCAGCAGGGCGGCGGAAAGAAGAATCGCAAGAATCAGCCCAAGCAGATGCCCCTGCAGCCAGAGGTTAGCGACGAAGAGGTTGCAAAACAGGTACGTGAGACCTTGGCCCGTTTGACCAACAAGAACTCCAAGATGGGCAAAGGTGCCAAGTATCGTCGCGAGAAGCGCGATGCGGTGCGCCAGGGATTGCAGGAGGAGATGCAGCATGAGGCAGCTGAGAGCAAGGTGCTGAAACTGACGGAGTTCGTGACTGCCAACGAATTGGCAACCATGATGAATGTTCCTGTTACTCAGGTTATTGCGACCTGCATGAGCATCGGCATCATGGTCAGCATCAATCAGCGTATGGATGCTGAGACCATCAATCTGGTGGCCGATGAGTTCGGATTCAAGACAGAGTACGTCAGCGCAGAAGTCAGCGAGGCTGTCCATGAGGTTGAGGATGACGAGGAAGACCTGGTGGCCCGTGCTCCCATTGTTACGGTGATGGGTCACGTCGATCATGGTAAGACCTCTTTGCTCGACTACATCCGTCAGACCAACGTGATTGCTGGCGAGGCTGGTGGTATCACGCAGCACATCGGTGCCTACAACGTGAAGCTGGAGGACGGACGTCACGTTACCTTCCTCGATACGCCTGGTCACGAGGCATTTACCGCTATGCGTGCCCGTGGTGCGCAGGTGACCGACATTGCCATCATCATTATTGCTGCCGACGACGACATCATGCCCCAGACGAAGGAGGCAATCGCTCATGCTCAGGCAGCCAACGTTCCCATCGTCTTCGCTATCAACAAGATAGACAAGCCAGGAGCCAATCCTGACAAGATCAAGGAAGGTTTGGCGAACATGAACCTGCTGGTGGAAGAGTGGGGCGGTAAGTACCAGAGCCAGGACATCAGCGCCAAGAAGGGCATCGGCGTGAAGGAACTCTTGGAAAAGGTTCTTTTGGAGGCAGAGATGCTCGACCTCAAAGCCAATCCCAACCGCAAGGGTACAGGTTCCATCATCGAATCCAGCTTGGACAAAGGTCGCGGTTATGTGGCCACCGTGTTGGTGAGCAACGGAACTCTCCACGTGGGCGACATCATGCTGGCTGGCACCAACTACGGGCGTGTGAAAGCGATGCTCAATGAGCGTGGTCAGCGCGTCCAGAAGATTGGTCCTGCCGAGGCTGCTACCGTGCTTGGCTTGAATGGTGCTCCTCAGGCAGGCGATACGTTCCATGTGATGGAGAGCGACCAGGAGGCACGCGAGATTGCCAGCAAGCGCGAGCAGTTGGCTCGTGAGCAGGGTCTCCGCACCATGAAGCGTTTCGACCTCAACGAGTTGGGCCGTCGTATCGCTTTGGGCGACTTCAAGGAACTGAACCTTCTCGTCAAGGGAGATGTCGACGGTTCCATCGAGGCTTTGAGCGACTCCCTCATCAAGCTTTCTACGGAGAAGATCCAGGTGAACGTGATCTACAAGGCTGTAGGTCAGATCAGCGAGAGCGATGTCAACATGGCTGCCGCTGCCGAGAACTGCTTCATCGTTGGTTTCCAGGTTCGTCCCTCGGCTGCTGCCCGCAAGCTGGCAGAGCAAATGGGTGTGGATATCCGTCTCTACAGCGTCATCTACGATGCTATCGAGGAGGTGACGGATGCGATGGAAGGCATGCTTTCTCCCGAAATCAAGGAGGAGGTTACCGCTCAGGTGGAGGTTCGTCAGGTCTACCACATCAGCAAGGTTGGTACCGTTGCTGGCGCCTATGTCATGGAAGGCAAGGTGCAGCGTTCCAACAAGGCTCGTGTCATCCGTGACGGTATTGTGGTCTTCACGGGTGCCATCAACGCCCTGAAGAGGTTCAAGGACGACGTGAAGGAGGTGACCACCAACTTCGAGTGTGGTATTTCTCTTGTGGGTTACAACGACCTGCGTGAGGGCGATATCCTCGAGACCTACCAGGAGATTGAGGTGAAGGCCAAGCTGTAAGCGGAATCTATGTTGGTACTGGATTGGATACTGCTGGCTCTGATGGCATTTGGAGCCGTCAAGGGTTGGCGCAGGGGATTTGTCAGGCAAATTCTCTCGCTGGTGGCATTCTTTGTGGGTTTGCTGGTGGCCAAGGCCTGCTACACGATGTTGGGCGGAGTCCTTTCGCCCTATCTGAACGATCATACTACGGTGGCAAACATCGTTGCGTTCATCCTCATCTGGATAGCCGTTCCCGGCTGTCTGGCGCTTGTGGGAGAGATGATCAGCACCGTGCTCGACAAACTCTTCGTCCTGGGCACGCTCAACAGTTTCCTGGGTGCGCTGATAGGACTCTTCAAGTACGAGCTCATTCTGGGAGCCTTCATCTGGGTGTTCAGCCTGACGCAGATTCTCAGCCCTGCCACGATGGAGGAATCCGTTCTCTGCAAATCCCTGAAAGCCGTAGCTGAAACGGTGTATTCCCTCATGATTGGAACGGAAGAATAGCTGCAGATGGAGGGAAAGAACAGTTTTGTTCGTGAGGTGGCCGACAAGAAATACGAGTACGGGTTCACCACCGACATTCAGACGGACATCATCGAGAAAGGACTCTCGGAGGATGTCATTCGACTGATTTCCCTCAAGAAGGAGGAACCCGACTGGCTGCTCAACTTCCGCCTCGAGGCATTCCGCTATTGGCAGACGCTGGAGCAACCCACCTGGGGCCATCTCCAGCTGCCTGAGATAGACTATCAGGCCATCTCCTACTACGCCGATCCAACCGCCAGGAAGGGCAACGGAAAGCAGGAGATTGACCCAGAGCTGATGAAGACCTTCGACAAGCTGGGCATCCCCCTCGAGGAACGGATGGCACTAAGCGGAACAGCCGTCGATGCGGTGATGGACTCCGTCAGCGTGAAAACCACCTTCCGCGAGAAACTCCAGGAGAAAGGCATCATCTTCTGCTCCATCTCCGAGGCGGTCAGGGAGCACCCTGATCTCGTGCGGGAGTATCTGGGCAGTGTGGTTCCCTACAAGGACAATTTCTTTGCAGCCCTCAACAGCGCCGTTTTCTCCGATGGCTCCTTTGTCTACATTCCCAAAGGGGTGCGCTGCCCGATGGAACTCAGCACGTATTTCCGCATCAACGCACGAGGCACAGGCCAGTTCGAGCGTACCTTGATTGTCTGCGACGACGATGCTTACGTCAGCTATCTCGAAGGCTGCACAGCTCCCATGCGCGACGAGAACCAGCTGCATGCCGCCATCGTGGAGATTGTCGTGAAGGAGAATGCCGAAGTCAAGTACAGCACCGTCCAGAACTGGTATCCGGGCGATGCGGAGGGAAAGGGAGGAGTGCTGAACCTGGTCACCAAGAGGGGCCATCTGCGCGGAGCCAACAGCCGGTTGAGTTGGACGCAGGTGGAGACGGGAAGCGCCATCACCTGGAAGTATCCCAGCTGCATCCTTTCCGGCGACGGAAGCCAGGCAGAGTTCTACAGCGTGGCGGTCACCAACCATTTCCAGCAGGCTGACACGGGCACCAAGATGATCCACCTGGGCAAGAACACGCGTAGCACGATCATCAGCAAGGGTATCAGCGCAGGCAGGAGCCAGAACAGTTATCGCGGGTTGGTCAGAGTGGCAAGCACAGCCGACGGGGCACGCAACTACAGCAGTTGCGACTCGCTCCTCTTGGGCAGTTCCTGTGGAGCCCATACGTTCCCCTATATGGATGTTCACAACGAGACAGCGGTTGTGGAGCACGAGGCCACTACGAGCAAGATTTCCGAGGACCAGCTTTTCTACTGCAACCAGCGTGGCATCAGCACGGAAGATGCTGTTGGGCTGATTGTGAACGGCTATGCGAAAGATGTCCTCAACAAGCTGCCTATGGAATTTGCTGTCGAGGCCCAGAAGCTTCTGGGTGTGAGCCTCGAGGGCAGCGTAGGATAGGGAACACGTTCTTCCCCCTGCTTCATCGTGTTCTTTTGTCAAGATTAACGTGTTCTTTCCGCCCTTCCCGCTCGTCAGAAAGTGTTGATTTCATCGAGCCTACTTTTCAAAAAAACGCCCATTTCATCGGGATTTTGCGCATTTTGCCCTATGTAAAGATTTTTTCATTTATATAGTTAAGTAGTTAAGTAGTTCTTGCGCTCCAGTAGGTGCTCAGGCGCAGGCGGAGTCTCGCATTCGCTCGTCCTTCGGACAGTAGTTAAGCCGATAGTTTACGACGAAGACGATAACGATGACGATGACGATAATCGATTGTAGTTTCCGATAACTCGGATTACTCGGACTATTCGAAATTCTCCGCTAACAGCGAAAAAGCGAACGAACGAACAGTTGAACAGTTTTTTTTTAGCAAAAATGAGTAGATTGATGCTCGCATCAAAGTCGGCCATGGCAAGAATTTATAGAGTGATTTCAAAAGTTTTTTGAGTGTGCTGAAAATCTTTATTATTATATGTATATAATAATAAAACTTTACGCGCATTCTTATGAACCAACTGTTTACTGTTCGTTCGTTCGCTGTTCGCTAAAAAAAACAACTAATCGGTAGCGTTGGTGGGAAGAAGCGGTCCTCGGTTAGCGGTTATGGGTTAGCGGTTAGCGTGGGGCTCTGATTACTCGGATTACTCTGAGTATGTACTCGGATTCTCCGCTAACCGTTAACCGTTAAAAAGTTTTCCCCCTCCTTGTCCTCGTCAAGAAAAAAGTTGTATCTTTGCACCCAAATAGTGTGATACGTAGGGAGAACTATGCTTGAGATACGTGATTTGCATGCCAGCATAAATGGCAAGGAGATATTGAAGGGTGTCAATTTGACGGTTCGCGATGGCGAGGTGCATGTCCTGATGGGACAGAATGGAGCAGGCAAGAGTACGCTGAGCAATGTCATCGTGGGGCATCCTGCTTATGAGGTGACTCAGGGCAGTATTACCTTCAATGGGAAAGACCTGCTCGCGATGAAACCTGAGGAACGCGCTCACGAAGGCATCTTCCTGAGTTTCCAGCAACCTGTGGAGATACCTGGTGTCAGCATGGTGAACTTCATGCGTTCTGCTCTCAATGCGAAACGCAAATACCAGGGCTTGGAGCCTATGCCTGCCGGCGAGTTCCTGAAACTGGCGCGCGAGAAGCGCAAGATTGTGGAGCTGGACAACAAACTGGCCAACCGGTCGGTGAATGAGGGCTTCTCAGGAGGCGAGAAGAAGCGCAACGAGATTTTCCAGATGGCTATGCTGGAGCCTACGCTGAGCATTCTCGACGAGACAGATTCAGGGTTGGACGTGGATGCCTTGCGCATCGTGGCAGAAGGTTTCAACAAGCTGAGGACACCCCAGACGAGTGCTATCGTCATCACCCACTACCAGCGTCTGCTGGATTACTTGAAACCTGATGTGGTGCATGTGCTTATCAATGGGCAGATTGTCAAGACGGGTGGCCCTGGGTTGGCATCGGAAATCGAGAAGAGGGGCTTTGACTGGATAAAGGAGGAGGCGGGATTGTGAGTTCCGAAAAGCAATACATTGATCTCTATTGCGAGAACAGAGAGCTTATCGATGCCCACTCTGCTCCTGCGATGAATGCGCTGCGCGAGGATGCCCTTGCTGCGTTTCAGACGTTGGGTTTCCCCAGCCGCAAGATGGAGCGATACAAGTACACCGATGTGGCAACTGCCTTTGCTCCTGACTACGGCGTCAACCTGAAAAGGTTCGGCTTTCCTGTCAATCCCTACGATGCTTTCCGTTGCGGCGTTCCCAACCTGAGCACCTCCCTGTATTTCATGGTGAATGACCAGTTTGCCGACAAGGCATCGACTCGCCCCCATCTGCCTGATAGGGTGGTGATAGACTCGTTGTGCAAGGTGGCAAAGGAGCAGCCGGAGCTTGTAAATAAATATTATGGTACGCTCGCACGCGCGAGAAAGGACTCCATCAACGCTCTCAACACGATGCTGGCTCAGGATGGACTCCTCATCTATGTGCCGAAAGGTGTCGTCGTGGAGCGCACGATTCAGGTGGTGAATATCCTGCGTGCAGAGATGGACCTGATGGTGAACCGTCGTGTCCTGATTGTCCTGGAGGAAGGCGCTCAAGCCAAAATTCTCTTCTGCGACCACTCGATGGACGGCCATGAGTTCCTGACAACGCAGGTCAGCGAAGTCTATGTGGGCGAGAATGCCCATCTGGAACTCTATGAGCTGGAGGAAACGCACACGAGGAACAAACGCTTTGCCAACATGTATGTCGACGAGAAGCGCAACGCATCGGCTACGATTGATTCCATCACCCTCAACAACGGGTTGACACGCAATCGAACTGACGTCTCGCTCAGCGGAGAATATGCGGAGGTAAACATGTACGGGTGCGTGGTGGCAGATGGTGAGCAGCACGTGGACAACAATACGCTGATCGACCATCAGGCAGCGAACTGTCAGAGCACAGAACTCTACAAGTACGTGCTGGACGACAAGGCGGTGGGAGCCTTTGCCGGTCGCGTTCTTGTGCGCGAGGGAGCACAAAAGACGGTCTCGCAGGAGACGAATGCCAATCTTTGCGCCACCAAGACGGCTCGCATGTTCAGCCAACCCATGCTGGAGATCTATGCTGACGATGTGAAGTGCAGTCACGGCAGTACGGTGGGACAGATCAACGATGCCGCCCTTTTCTACATGCGTCAGCGCGGAATCCCAGAAGAGGAAGCGCGGCTGCTGCTGAAGTTCGCCTTCGTGGGAGAAGTGTTGGACAGCATCAAGTTGGACGCTCTTCGCGACCGCCTTCACTTCTTGGTAGAGCAACGTTTCCGCGGCGAGTTGGGGAAGTGCTCAGGATGTGGTCCTAATGCATGTTCAACCCGATAAAGTGCAGATCGAGATGGAAAGAAAGACAGAACTCATTCCGTTGCCCTTCCGACAGGGACAGGGTGGAGGCACCATCAGGGAAGATTTCCCTATCCTGGAGAAGAAGATCTACAAGAAATACCCTCTTGTCTATCTGGACAACGGAGCCACTACCCAGAAGCCCCGTTCTGTGGTGGATGCAATGACGTATGAGTACTACAACGAGAATGCGAATGTGCATCGTGGCGTACATTTCCTTTCCCAACAGGCGACAGAACTGCACGAGGCTTCCCGCGAGACGGTCCGCAGGTTCCTGAATGCCCGCTCATCGCGCGAGATTGTTTTCACGCGTGGCACCACAGAAAGCATCAATCTGGTGGCCAGTTGCTATGGCGAGGAGTTCATGAAGGAAGGCGACGAGGTTATCCTCAGCGAGATGGAGCATCACAGCAACATCGTCTCCTGGCAACTGCTTCAGGCCCGCAAGGGAATCCGTCTGCGCGTGATTCCCATCACGGATGAAGGCGAGCTTCGACTGGATGAATACGAGAAACTTTTCTCTGAGAGAACGCGCATCGTCTCTGTCACTCATGTCAGCAATGTGCTGGGAACGGTGAACCCCATGAAAGAAATCATCCGCATCGCTCACGAGCATCAAGTCCCTGTCCTGGTGGATGGCGCTCAAAGCACACCTCATTTCGCCGTAGACGTGCAGGAATTGGATTGCGATTTCTTTGCTTTCAGCGGACATAAGATTTATGGGCCGACCGGAATAGGTGTCTTGTACGGAAAGGAAACGTGGCTCGACAGGATTCCTCCTTACATGGGAGGCGGCGAGATGATTCAAAACGTGTCTTTCGAGAAAACCACCTTCAACGAGCTACCCTATAAGTTTGAGGCAGGCACTCCGGATTATGTGGCTACAACAGGATTGGCAAAAGCTTTGGATTATGTTACGTCGATCGGCATGAACACCATTGAGGCTTACGAGCAGGAGTTGACTCAGTACGCCATCCGTCGGCTGAACGGGATAGAAGGCATGCACATTTTCGGTCCCAAAGAGAATCACGACGCAGTCATCTCGTTCCTCGTTCGTCAGCCAGGCGTTGACTCGTCGGAAGGGGATTTCCAACACTTTATCCACCATCTGGACATGGGAACCTTGTTGGATCGTCTGGGCATAGCTGTCCGCACGGGCCATCATTGCGCAGAGCCTCTGATGCGACGTCTGAAGGTGGAAGGTACGGTACGTGTCAGCCTTGCACTTTACAATACGCGTGAAGAAGTGGATGCGCTGGTGTCTGCCATAGAGCGGGTAAGGCAAATGTTCTGATATGCTCGAGCCGTACTATCATTCAGGAGTCATCGAGGCAGGCTGTGACGAGGCTGGCCGTGGGTGTTTGGCAGGTCCTGTCTATGCGGCAGCTGTCATCATGCCACCCGATTTCAGGAATGACATTCTGAATGACTCCAAACAACTGACAGAGAAGAAGCGCTACCAACTGCGTGAGATCATAGAGCGCGAGGCGTTGGCTTGGGCCGTCGGTATCGTGGATAATCATGAGATTGATGAGATCAACATTCTTCGTGCCAGCATTCTGGCGATGCATCGTGCTCTGGATCAGTTGAAGGTCCGTCCTGAGGAAGTGATAGTGGACGGCAATCGGTTCTATAAGTATCGGAACTTGCCTCACACAACCATTGTGAAGGGAGATGGGAAATACATGAGTATCGCTGCGGCCAGCATCTTGGCAAAGACTTATCGAGACGATTTCATGCTCAAGATTCACAAGGAATATCCCCTGTATCATTGGGACAAGAACAAGGGGTATCCTGCCAAAGTGCATCGCGAGGCAATCCGTCAATATGGGACGACTCCCTATCATCGCATGTCCTACAACCTGTTGGGCGATTCCCAGCAGCTGGAATTTGATTTCTAAGGTCTATTCCCCAAAGATTGTTTTACACGACAGCTTTGCGGCTTCCGCATTGGGCAGGCATTCCAGGTAATAGAAAGGAACTTGGCTCAGAACTGCATCGAGTGTCCGGCTGATTCCATCGTAGAGATACTCGTCATAGGCAAACTCAGGCGGACAGGAAGGATGGATGGCAGCGTATGCCTGAACCGTGCGGAGCTTGTGAATCTTGTTGTAAGAAGCTTGAGCCAGACGGACGCAGGCAGCAAGGGGGTGTCTCTCGTTCTTGTAGCAATGTGTCTTTCCGCTCCAGGGACTTCCATAGATCCATGGCTTCCCGTCGACTATCCGCAGAATAGGACTGTCGTCGTTCAGCAAGGTTGCTCCAGGGATGTTCTGCCTCCAGAGGCGCGTATGGGTGCTTTTCCCCGTTCCACTCTCTCCAAGGAAAAGAACGTTCCTGCCCTGATAGGTGATGGTGCTGGTATGAATTGCGATGGTGTCCAGTCGGGCTGTACACATACCAAAAGCTATCCACAGGGCGAAGCGAACCAGACGTGTTGTCTGGGAATCCCCTTCCAACCGTCCTTTGATATAGATGACTTTTCCATCCTTTTCTCCCCACAGGCATTGGGGATCACCATCGTTTGGAGTCGCCTTAAAGAGGTAGCCGTTGGATGTCCTTCCAAAAATGCTGTGGATGTTCTCGAACACAAAACTGTATTCTTCTTTCAGGAAGGGAGGTGCCAGCATATCTTCCGTGCCTTCGCTTGTGACAGTAACGAGCGGAGGCTCTGACGAGTTTGCCAGGAAAGGGCGGAATCCTTCAATCGTGTCAACCGCCCGTAGAAGTTTTTCCCCTTCGATGCGGATTCTGTGCTCTGCAATGATGTAATCTCTGCTCATGCTGATAAAATGCCGCATCCCGTCAAGGCATCAATCCACTTCTGCCCATCGGATGTCGCCCTTTCTGAGTTGATGCCATATTGCGAACAAAGAAAATTAACCACGTCTTCTAGCGTGAACTCTTTCCCCTCAAGCTGATTCCAAAGTTCCACGGATGTTTTGTTCAGATAAATCACTTTGGTAAAGTCCATGTTCAGTGTACCTTGGCAAACCACGATGTTTTCGCCTGCGATATTGCGTACTTTATATCCTTCCTTAATTCTCATAGCTCTAGTGGCTCGATCATATTCCGGATGCAAAGATAATGAAAATCTTTCTAAAGCATGCCTAATTTAATAAGGAAAAAGAATCTTCATTCATCACAACATGGCTGACAAAGGGAACATGGGGTAGGGGTTTCTGCTTGGAAACGCTCGATCTTCAGGATAAAAGTTTTCTTCGTGAATGCTTTGCTATTCAATGCGTTGAGTCGAATTTGCATCGTAGAGCCTCCAAAATGTGCTTTTGATTGCTTTTTTTGCCCTAAAAAGTCGTGTTTTCCTCGTATTTACGTGTTTTTTTGCCTTTTCTGTTAAAAAAAAGTAAGAAAAATTGTGAAGAATAGAAAATATCAGTAAATTTGCAGCGTTATTTGTATAACTATGAATAGGTGGATTGTGCCTATATAGAAAGAGAAAGAGATAAAAAAGAACATATTTAATTAACTTTTAATTTAAAAAGGTAAATGAAGATGAACGAATTGAACTACGAATCTCCCGAAGTGGAGATAGTAGAAGTTGCTGTAGAGCAAGGTTTTGCTGCAACTGTAAATGACAAAATCGTGCCAGTTGATCAAGACGATCCCGATTCAGGTGGTTTCTAAGCAGAAAGAATTAAACATAATTTCAAATAAAAGTTTTATCGAAATGAAAAGTAAATTTTTGTATGGTGCAATGGCTCTGGCAACTGTCCTGAGTGCATGTACTAGTGAGGTTTTGGAACCCACAAAGACAGATTTTACCGGAATTAAGGGTCACGATTTGGTAAGTGAAGGTTTGACCATTACCACCAAGACTACTGGTAATGAGACTCGTGTAAATGCTGATGGTTGGGAAGCTTCTGACCGTCTTGGCTTGGCTTGGTATGATGTTGCAGGTAGCATTTATGGCGTTCAGGAGAATGCAGATTATACTGCAAAGAAGGGTACTGAGGCTGACAAGAAGTTGTATGCTAACAACATTTTGAACATTACAGAGGACTTCTCTGGTTTTGAGACTCGTGCAAACATCTATCAGGGTGCTTACTTCGTTTATTCTCCTTGGGCTTATATGGCTCAGGTTGATGAGTTGAAGTTTGTTGTTGATGGCGTTCAGAAGAAGGATTTCACCACAGAACTGTACAACAACATTCCTTGGTTGTCTGGAACTCGCTACATCGCTGCTGCTGATGCTCCAAAGGATGGTGATTTCACGACAAACTTCAAAATGAATCCTGTTCAGAATGCTTGTAAGGTGATTGCTACTCCTTCTGAAGGTGTTAAGAATGCGTTTGCTGCTTACATACTTGGCAGCACTACCTTGACAGCTACTGAGGAGTCTTTCGATGGCAAAGTTGCTGGTCTTGGCACAAACATCTTCGCTGCAAGCATGACAGTAGACCCCAACGCTCTCCCCGACGAGGAAAAGTCTACTTACAAGGATGCTGATAAGGCTGTTAAGGTGATGGTTACTCCTGAGTATGGTACTGCTGCTGATGCTGCAACCACTGAGTTGGAGGTTAACTGCTCACTGGCTAACGAGAACACAATTCGCGTATTCATGTTCCCCACCAATGGTGAGAACTACGTGAATGAAGCTGGTGATGGTGTTGTCGTTCCTGCTACTACTTTCTATCTCCCTGTTGAGAAGGATGGCAAGCAGCTTGGTTACTTCGAGATTACCAAGAACGATAAAGATGCTGACAACGTTGCTTCTGTTCTGAAGTTCGGTAAGTTCTTGACTCCTGTTCTGACTGATGCTGAAGGTAAGTACATCGCCGGTGGTTTCGGTGGTGTTGTTGGCGTTGATCCAATTGATCCTATTCCTGGCGAAGCTGGTACTGAGGGTTATTGGGAATATCCTGAAGGTGTAACTCCCACTCCTACTCCCGATCCCGCTTACAATGATGTAGATCCTACAACTGGCGAGGCAACTCCTGGTTTGGAGGTAACTGTTGATCCTACAACTGGTGAGGTTACTCGTACATGGCACTGGATTGACAGTGTTGGTGGTATTTGGCATGAGGGCACTCCTGGTACTCCTGGCACTCCTGGCGTTCCTGGCATTCCCGAGAAGCCTGGTAAGACTTTGACAGAGATTCTGCGTACAGATGCAGGTAAGGCTACTTTCGTAAACTTGCCTATCAAGTTGACTGCCGACAACTTCCACTTCTACGATTATATTTCTGACATTGACGAGTGGAACGAGCGTGTTGCTTTGGTTGATGCTCTCTATGGCGACGAGAAGGGTGTTGTAGAGTTTATCCTCGATGGTGAGGTTGATTTCACTGATGTAATTCCTGTTCCCGCTTGCGCAACAACTCTGAAGGTTACTGCTGTTGAAGGCACAAAGGGTTCTATGAAGCTCGTTAAGGGTGAAGGCGTTGAGTATCCTGCTGTTATGGAAGGTGCTGCTACTGCTGTTGATCTGCACGAGGGTGACACCTCTGCAAATCCTGTATTCATTGTAGCTTCTGGTGCTGCTTTGGATGTTAAGACAGCTGTTAAGGATGTTATGTTCGGTACTGAGGCTTATAAGGCTGTTGGCGACGATCCATATGAGTGGAGCCTGATTCTTGCTGGAGAAAAGCAAGCTGGTTGTGGTCTTATCTACATGACAACTACCGCTTCTGCAGTGGATATGAGCGCTGGTAACAAGGGTGGTATCTTCATCTACGAGTATGCTACTGAGAACGTTGCTGACGGTAAGTCTGCTGTAGTTGAAAATGCTGAGGGTACCAGTGTAACTTACTTGGTTGACGAGGCTAGCCTGGTTGACGCAGGTGCAATCGACAACTTGCTGGCTAACGCTCCTGTAAGCGACTTCTTCGTTGGTAAGGGTCTTAAGTCTCCCGCTGATGCATTTGACATCACTCTGACTATGAATAATGCTACCAGCACAGAGGGAATCAATCTTACCTTGATTAATGGTTTCATTGTTGCTGATGGTACTAAGGATGTTGCATTCCGCAATGTTTATTCAAGTCTGAATTCTGGCATCACCGCTGAAGATAATGACATCACTCTCAAGGATGTTGAAGTTGCTGATGGTGTTTTGACAACCAAGTCAAACAATATCACAACTGAGCAGCTCCACTCTGAGGGTAAGGGCATTGCTCGTGCTTCTATTACAATCAATGGCACAGCTGAGTTGACAAAACTTGATGCTTCTAATGAGCAAGGCTTGTACATCGTAGTTGACGGTAAGGGTGTTGTAACAGGTGTTAAGACTCCTAACCCCATCGTTACTGTTATGCAAGGCGTTAAGAGCCATTTGACATCTGAAGAATAATCAGATTCATTTTAGTAACATAATAAAGGAGGATGGCCTTAGGGTCATCCTCTTTTTTTTACTTTAATTATTCTTTCTCAAATATTCTTTGTAATTTTGTGCCCGAATTAAGATTTGATTTAAAAAGAACGACAGATAAGAAACATAATTATTAAATAGAAGATGGCAAAGAAAGCTCTATTAATGATCCTCGACGGATGGGGAATTGGTAATCATGGTAAAGGCGATGTTATTTTCAACACGCCTACTCCTTATATGGATTATTTGAACGAGAATTATCCTCACAGTCAACTGTTGGCTTGCGGAGAGAATGTAGGTCTGCCTGATGGTCAGATGGGTAACTCTGAGGTTGGTCACTTGAATATTGGTGCAGGAAGAATCGTATACCAGGATTTGGTTAAGATCAATCGCGCCTGCAAGGATGGAAGCATCTTGAAGAATCCAGAGATCATCTCTGCTTATGAGTATGCGAAATTGAATGGCAAGAGTGTTCACCTGATGGGATTGACCAGTGATGGTGGTGTTCACAGTAGCCTTTATCATCTGTTTACCTTAATTGATATCTCAAAGACTTATGGTATCAAGAATACCTTTGTGCATTGTTTCATGGATGGTCGTGATACTGACCCAAAGAGTGGCAAAGGTTTTATTCAAGAGGTGACAGACAGGTGTGCTCAGGTGCCAGGTGCTTCGATTGCCAGTATCATAGGCAGATTCTATGCGATGGATCGTGATAAACGTTGGGAGCGCATCAAGATTGCTTACGACTTGCTGATCAGCGCAGAAGGCAAACAAGCAACAGATATGGTTCAGGCAATGCAGGAGAGTTATGATGAAGGTGTCACCGATGAATTCATCAAGCCCATCAACAATAGCACTGTAGATGGAACTATCAAAGACGGTGATGTAGTTATCTTCTTTAACTATCGCAACGACCGTGCCAAGGAGTTGACTATCGTGCTCACCCAACAAGAAATGACGGATCAGGGTATGCATACAATTCCTGGCTTACAGTATTATTGCATGACTCCCTATGATGCAAGTTTTACTGGCGTGCATATTCTGTTCCCCAAAGAGAACGTTACTGATACGCTGGGTGAGTATCTTTCCTCCAAAGGTATCAAGCAGTTGCATACTGCAGAAACAGAGAAATATGCTCATGTGACATTCTTCTTCAATGGAGGTCGCGAGGCACCTTATGAGAATGAGGATCGTATTCTGGTTGCCAGTCCTAAGGTTGCAACCTATGATTTGAAACCAGAGATGAGTGCGTTTGAAGTAAAGGACAAGTTGGTGGCTGCTATCCAAGAGAACAAGTACGAGTTTATCGTCGTGAACTTCGCGAATGGCGATATGGTAGGCCATACAGGAGTTTATGAGGCTATTGAGGCTGCAGTGAAGGCTGTTGATCAATGTGTGAATGATGTTGTGGAAGCCGCTAAGGCTCAGGACTATGAAATCATCATCATCGCGGATCATGGTAATGCTGATAATGCCATCAATCCTGATGGCACACCAAATACGGCTCATTCATTGAATCCTGTACCTTTCATTTATGTGACTGACAACAAGAATGCAACCGTTGAGAATGGCGTCTTGGCTGATGTTGCTCCCAGTATTCTTCATATCATGGGGTTGGAGCAGCCAGAAGCTATGACAGGAAAGAATTTGATTAAAGACTGATCCAATATGACTGTCAATATAGAAGAGAGCTGGCATCGTCAGCTCTCTTCTGAATTTGAGAAACCTTATTTCAGCGATCTTGTTCAGTTTGTGCGGCAAGAATATGCTGCTGGTCCTTGCTATCCGCCAGGGCGTTTGATTTTTAATGCTTTCAATAGCACTCCTTTTGACCAGGTAAAGGTGGTCATCCTGGGACAAGACCCTTATCATGGGCCAGGGCAGGCTCATGGATTGTGTTTCTCAGTAAATGATGGGGTTGAATTTCCTCCCTCTCTGAAAAACATATTCCAAGAGATTCAGGCAGAAACAGGGGCTCCCATACCAGAAAGTGGTAATCTGACAAGATGGGCCAGGCAAGGAGTGTTTCTGCTCAACACCTGTTTGAGCGTACGTGCTCATCAAGCATTCAGTCATAGCGGTCATGGGTGGGAAACATTCACCGATGCTGTCATTCATCATCTGAGTGACTCCAGAGAAGGCCTTGTCTTTATGCTTTGGGGAGCTCCTGCTGGCAAGAAGGCATCTTTGATTGATGCTGATCGCCATATGATACTACGCTCAGCACATCCAAGTCCCTTGAGTGCATATAGAGGCTTTTTCGGAAATCATCATTTCGAGTTGTGTAACCAATATCTGATTCAGCATGGCAAAGAACCAATCCAGTGGTAATATTGCTGGTGTTGTAGAGGTTGGCAATGTCCTTGTTCACTTGGATATCCTTACCGAATATTTCTGCTGTGATATCGAGAAATGCAATGGGCAATGTTGTGAGGAGGGAGATGCTGGTGCACCTGTGACTTTAGACGAGGTTGCTGAGATAGAAAATTCCTTGGATACAATATGGTCGCAGTTGGGGGCTCAGGCACAATCTGTGATCGATTGTCAGGGTGTTGCCTATACGGATGTGGAAGGAGAACTGGTGACGAGTATAGTCAATGGACGTAATTGCGTCTTTCGTGGTCCTCATGGTTGCTTGTTACCTCAAAAGCCCATTAGTTGCCATCTTTATCCTATTCGAGAGAAACAATTAGGTCCAATGGTTGGCTTGAACTACAATCGTTGGGATATCTGCAAAGCTGCTACGGTCTTGGGTGAACAAAAACGGCTTCGTGTTTATGAGTTCTTGAAGGAACCATTGATTCGTTGTTTTGGTGAGGAGTGGTATAAGGAGTTGGAAAGTATTGTTGATGAGCTTTTGGATAAAAAAGTGATTCATTAGTGCAGTCGGATGTCACCTGTCTTGTGGACTTCCCTTGAGATTGCAAAAAAAAACTCGACGTGTTGAATCGGAAGAATCAACACGTCGAGTTGGCGGTTTCAACACGTTGGGTTGAGCATCTCAACGTGTTGTGTTTCTTTATGCGTCAATATTGGCGAAAGTGGCGTTCTGTTCAATGAACTCACGACGTGGGCCGACATCCTCGCCCATAAGCATTGAGAATACGTAATCGGCTCCTGCTGCATCTTCGATGGTTACTTGTTTGAGGAGACGAGTCTCTGGATTCATGGTGGTTTCCCACAGTTGGTCAGGATTCATTTCACCCAGACCTTTGTAGCGCTGGGTAGTCATGCCTTCCTCTTTTCCATTATTGTATTTGTCCATGAAGCGCAGGCGATCTACCTCTGTGTAGCAATATTCTTCGTTCTTGCCGACTTTGCATCGATAAAGAGGAGGAGTTGCGATGTAGAGATGTCCCTTCTGAATCAATTCGGGCATATAACGATAGAAAAGTGTCATGAGGAGGGTGTCGATGTGAGAACCATCGACGTCGGCATCGGTCATGATGATGACTTTGTAGTAGCGGAGTTTCTCGTAGTTGGCTTCTTTGCTGTCTTCGCCAATACCGAAGCGTACTCCAAGTGCCTGTATGATATTGTTTACTTCCTCGTGCTCGAATGCTTTGTGCCACATTACACGTTCTACGTTGAAAATCTTACCGCGGATGGGGAGGATGGCCTGGAAGTGGCGGTTGCGTCCTTGCTTTGCGGAGCCTCCTGCGGAATCTCCCTCGACGATGAACATCTCGCATTTTGCTGCATCCTTGTCGGAGCAGTCGGCAAGTTTGCCTGGAAGACCACCGCCACCCATGGGGCTTTTGCGCTGAACGCTTTCGCGTGCTTTACGTGCTGCCACACGTGCAGTAGCTGCAAGAATTACTTTGTCTACAATCAGTTTGGCCTCCTGAGGATGCTCTTCCAGATAATAGCTTAAGGCTTCTCCTACAGCTTGCTGTACGGCACCTGCAATCTCGCTGTTTCCCAGTTTTGTCTTGGTTTGGCCTTCGAACTGTGGTTCTGCAACTTTTACGCTAATCACAGCGGTCAATCCTTCACGGAAGTCTTCTCCGCTGATTTCAACGTGATTCTTGGTTAATTTCTCCAACTCTTTGGCACATTGCTGTTCTGCGTAGTTCTTCAGCGTGCGTGTGAGGGCGGCCCTGAAGCCTGTCAGATGTGTACCTCCTTCGATGGTGTTGATGTTGTTGACGTAGGAGTGCAGATTCTCATTGTAGCCAGTATTGTACATGATGGCAACCTCAATGGGCGTGTTCTGCTTCTCTGTGTTGATGTAGATTACATCGTTGAAGAGATGGGTACGGGTGGAATCGATGTAGCGGACAAAGTCTTTCAGACCTCCTTCGCTGTGGAAGACTTCCTTGCGTATGCCTTCGAACCCTGCTGCGGCATTCATGTCGAGACGCATGTCGGTCAGGGTAATGTTGATGCCTGCATTCAGGTAGGCCAATTCGCGCATACGATTGGCGAGAGTGTCATACTTGTATGTTGTGACGGTAAATATGCTGTTGTCGGGCCAGAATTGTTGGCGTGTACCTCTCAATTCGGTCTCTCCAATCGTCTCTACGTCTGTGATGGGTTTGCCTTTTTCGTAAATCTGCTGGTATATCTTGCCGTCACGATAGACTTGTGATATCATTCTCTTGGATAAGGCATTCACGCAACTCACACCCACACCGTGGAGTCCACCACTGACTTTATAGGAACCTTTGTCGAACTTACCTCCAGCGTGCAGGACGGTCATGACTACTTCGAGGGCACTCTTGTGTTCCTTCTCGTGCATGTCAACAGGAATACCACGGCCATTATCTTGAACAGTAATGCTGTTGTCTTCGTTGATAGTGACCTCGATATGTGTACAAAATCCTGCAAGAGCCTCGTCGATGGAGTTGTCTACCGTCTCGTAGACCAAATGGTGTAATCCTTTCTCACTGATGTCGCCAATATACATGGCGGGACGTTTGCGTACTGCCTCCAAACCTTCCAAGACTTGGATGTTGGAGGCACTGTATTCGGTACTGTTTTTCTCTATTTCTTCCATTCTTTCAGAATCGTTATTATTAGGGTACAAATTTACAAAAAATATTTTGAAACAGAAAGAAAAAAGCACAAAAAAGCAGCCATCACTTCGTGATGGCTGCTATGATTAAAATCCGCTATGAAAAAGGAACTGGGAGTTAACCCAATTTCTGGATATACTTAGCCAGTTTAGACTTCAAGTTTGATGCCTTATTTTTGTGGATAACAGACATCTTGGCCAGCTTGTCAATAGCTTTCTGTACACTTGGGTACATTTGAATAGCAGTAGACTGGTCGGTAGTAGCACGCAACTTGCGAACAGCATTACGCATGGTCTTAGCGTAGTATCTGTTGTGGAGTCTTCTCTTTTCAGTTTGACGGATTCTCTTTAATGATGATTTGTGATTAGCCATCTTTTCTTCTTGTTACTTTATTTCTTTTTTTATTGTAGTCCCTAGGAGAGTCGAACTCCTCTTTAGAGAATGAAAATCTCTCGTCCTAACCGATAGACGAAGGGACCAAACCTACGGCTTCCACCGTCACTTTCAAGGCATAGACCTGAATTGTGGTTGCAAAGGTATGCGTTTTTCCTTGACTGACAAAATTTTTTTTCGGAAATTTTTCATTTTCGAATGTATTTTAGCTTATAATAGAGTTTTTATGGAGTTTTTTTATACCTTAGCAATCGCTAAATGCTTGTTCTATGCTTGAGACAACGCGTGGTATCGTATTACATTCTCAGAAATATTCCGAGGGAAGTCTAATCGTGAACATTTTCACGGAGAGTCATGGCAATTTAGGCTTTATCGTGAAGATTCCAAAGTCTCGAACGAGTTCGTTACGGACGGTTTTTCTTCGCCCGTTGAGTATATTGGAAATCGTTTTCGATTATCGTCCCAACTTAAGTTTGCAACGCATTACAGAAATACGTTTAGCTGTTTCTTATCAGACACTTCCTTTTGATCCTTTGAAAGAAACAATGGCTCTTTTCCTGTCAGAGTTCCTCTATTATGCATTAAGGAATGAACAACCCAGTATTTCCTTGTTCTCTTATCTCACAAATGGTTTAGAATGGTTGGATATGAGTCGCAAAGAATATTCCAACTTCCATCTGGTCTTTCTCCTGCGTCTTACTCGTTTCTTAGGGTTTTGGCCGAATGTGGAGAATTATCACGAGGATGATTTCTTTGATTTGCTTTCCAGTCAATATACAAGAGTCAGGCCTCCTCATGGTTTTTATTTGATACCTGAGGAGGCCTGTCTCGTGCCTTTGTTTCTACGAATGAGTTACCCGACGATGCATCTGTTTCGGATGAATCATGTGCAACGAGGCAGATTCTTGGATGTTCTCAACAGCTATTATCGTTTGCACATTCCAGATTTCCCAGTTCTGAAGTCTGTTGCGGTGTTGCGCGATGTGTTGTCCTAACGCGTCTTATTGTATTTCCAGTTGGAATCCTCCTTCTTCTATGCTGGGTTTTTGCTGTGGAACTTGCGCTTGAGACTCTTTGTTCTTGATGCGGTTCAGTTCGTCTTTTGTTCTTCGGTAAGTAGGCAGAGTCTCCACCATCGAGATGACATCATCATTGTCGAGGTCAGCATCAGAGAAAATGTAGATGTTGTGATGACGCCTGCGTGCTGTAGTGGTTCCTCCGTTGCTGTAGAACATTTCACGGCGTTCTTCTTCCTTGGCTTTCTTTTCTTCGTCCTCTGCAGCTTTTTCTCGATTTTGCTGTTCTACTGCTTCCGGCATGCCTGGCACATTCTGTAAACCGAATCCTGTAGCCAGCACGGTGATTTTCACCTTGCTGCCGAGTGAACTGTCAGTAGCCAAACCCCACTTCGTCTCGACATCTCGTTTGAACTTGCTCATGAAATCGTTTACCTCGTTCATCTCTTCCATCATCAAACTATCCTGATCCTTGTCACCACAGAAGTTGATGTTTAGTAAAACCTTCTTGGAATTGAAGATGTCGTTGCCGTTCAGCAATGGGCTGTTCAAAGCTTGCCCGATGGCTTTGGTGACACGATTCTCTCCTTCGCCATATCCTGTACTCATGATAGCCACACCTCCATCTTTCAATACGGTGGTCACATCCTGAAAATCCAGATTCATAATACCGTGCATGGTGATGATTTCAGCGATACTCTTAGCTGCAATGCTCAAAGTGTCATCTGCTTTGGCAAAGGCATTGACGACAGTCAGTTCTGGATAGATCTCGCGCAGGCGTTCATTGTTGATTACCAATAGAGCATCAACATGTTTCGAAATTTCTTCCACGCCATCGAGTGCTTGATTGATTTTCATGTTGCCCTCAAACTTGAAGGGGATTGTAACGATACCCACAGTCAGGATTCCTGCATCTTTTGCACATTGTGCAATGATGGGAGCCGCTCCTGTGCCTGTACCGCCACCCATGCCTGCGGTGATGAAGACCATTCGTGTGCCATCGTTCAACATTTCCTTGATGTCCTCGATGCTTTCTTGGGCTGCCAGACGTGCCTTTTCGGGACGGTTTCCTGCCCCTAATCCATCCTTGCCTAATTGTAAGTGATTGGGTACAGGAGAATCGCCAAGAGCTTTCTTGTCAGTATTGCAAAGAAGATATGTCACGTCGTGGATTCCTTCACGATACATGTGATTGACTGCATTGCCGCCACCGCCACCTACACCAATTACCTTGATGATACTAGGCGTGGAAGTTTTGAAATTGAATGCAATGCCACCCTCGTTTATTTTTGTATTATTGTCTTGCATAGTTTTTCTTTTTTTCCATTATACATCATCATCCATCAGCATAGAAGCAATTCTTCCCCAAAGATTCTTTACTTTCTTGCCTACCTTCTCACCTTGTTCTTTTTTTGTCTCTATCGGTTCTTCAACCTTTTTCTCTGTTCCTGCATCAAAAGAGATTTCTGTCTGTACAGCTTCTTTCTCTACAGGCATCTCGCTCACACAGTTTTGGTCACCCTTGAGCAAGAGAGCCATCAAAGTGTTGAAGTTGTTGTTTTCGGGAATGTTGACATTGTGGGCTGTTGTGATGTTAAGAGGCAGTCCTTTTGCAATGCGGATAGGCTTGTTGCAGTGAGTGTGTTCCGTAAATGCTTTGGTCATGTTTCTTACGCGTGAGCCTCCGCCTGTCAGAATGATACCAGAAAGCAGGTTGTCACTTTCTTTAGAAATATGTGACCATACATTTACGATGATTTCCTCGTATCGAGCCTCCACAATTTCTTGCAGTACATCCTCATCAATAGTTCTGTCAAAACTCAGTTGAATCTTACGGGGCGTATGATCTTCTCCATCTGTATGATAAGCAGTTCCATAGTCCAATTTGAGTTTTTCGGCCTCCTCCATGTCGATGGATTTGGTGGCAATGTCTGCTGTAATGTTTGAACTGCCCAAAGGAATGACAGCAAGATGTCGCAAGGTGTTTTGAGTATATACACCAACCGTAGTCGTGTCAGCACCTATATCAACCAAAGCGCATCCAGAGCGTTTTTCACTGGCGTTTAGCAATGCATCAGCCAGACAGATGGGTGAAATAAGGACTTCTGCAATATCCAGACCTGCACCTTTAACGCATTTCTCTATATTCTCGTAAAGGGAATTGCGTGCTATAACGTTCATAAAGCGTGCTTCAATTTGTTCACTGAGCATACCTACGGGTTCCGCTACATTCCGATTCCCGATTCCATACTCTTGAGGCACAACGTCTAGAATCCGTGAGTCTGTATATACTTCTCCTTGGTTGATGTCCTTCAACTGATCTACCATATCGTTGGTAATCTGAATCTTCCCATCGAATTGGCGGAACACCTTGTTCTGAACCGTGTGTAGTGACTGGCCTGCCAAACCAATGTACACACGTTTCACATAGATGTTCAGACGGTCATTCAATTGTCCCACAACTTTTGAGATGGCCTGTGTTGTCTTATCGATGTTATCGATGATACCTTTGCGGATACTGTTGGCCGCACTCTCTTGTGCAAATGCAAGAACTTGCATCGTCCCGTCCGGCTCTCGTTTGCCGGCAATAGCCCGAATGGTTGTTGAGCCTAATTCTATGGCTACAATAATTTCCTTTTCTGCTCCCATATTTTAACTCTTTTATTTTATTTGTCTCTTTTGGTACATACAATTTGTCCGTTGAAGGCTAAATTGATGGTCTTGTATTTATTCCATCCCACTTTGGGGAGTCCTTTTTCGTAGAAGAGAAGCATGCGGTCTAATTTGTCCTTATAGTTCTGCGTATTACCCAAAACGATAGTATGGTTTCCTACTCTGGGATAGAGCGTCACTTCGTCTTTTGAAGAAACGGTGATTTGCTCGATTTGCTTGTTCCAGAAATCATTATCATGGATGTATTCAGCCAGGGAAGCCAACTCCTTTTTTGCATACTCTTTGGTGATGTTACCAGTAGCAATGCAAAGATTCAGGTTGAAGTTTCCTATGGGCATGTTCTCGCCAGTTCTATCTAGATAGTATTCTTCTCCGTTGTTTGCTATGACGTGAAGGATGGGTTGCATCAAGGAAACGAGTATGCAAAGTTTACCTTCTGAGGTGTGGTAACACAAGGCACTCTTGATGTAAGGGTTTTGGGTCAACTTTTTTTCTATATTGGGCATGTCGATTCTGCATAGATGTTGCCCCTCTGGAGATATCTTGTTGTGAGCTAAGATATTTTGAACATCTCCCTCTTGAACAAAACCTTCTTGAAGACTGTCTTGGAAAAGGATCTCCACAGCGCAGCATGTCACATCTTCTGCAGGTTGTGAGAGTTTGACTATCGCGAATATCAGATATCCCACAACTCCTATTAATAGAATAATTTTTGTTGCAATCTTCATGCTTTTGGACGTAGAATTTCTGTTATTTTATCAGCATAGTCTTCTATATCTCCAGCTCCTAAGGTCACGAGGACATCAAATCCTCCTTGACGGACGATATCACAAATCTCGTCCTTTGTGCATAGTTGCTTTTGGACTCCTGGACGCAGATTGTCGTAAATCAGTGCACTGGTTATTCCTGGAATGGGTTTCTCTCGAGCAGGGTAAATATCCACGATGACAATATCGTCCAGTAATGATAGTGAATCTGCAAAATCCTTGTAGAAATCTCGCGTACGCGTATATAGGTGAGGCTGGAAAATAGCTTTGATATGTTTCCCTTCGTAAAGTTGCTTGATGCTTATGATGCTTTGACGTATTTCTGCAGGATGATGTGCATAGTCGCTCAAGTAGACCATCTTGTCGCTGCGTATGCGGAAATCGAATCTGCGGTCTACTCCTTGGAAAGATGCCATAGCTGCCTTTATCTCTTCGCTGGTAACTCCACTTATTTGGGCCAATGCCATGGCTGCGATTCCATTTTCGATGTTTATTGCTACAGGTACTCCTAATTGTATTCCCTGTATATCGCCCAGGGGTGAAACCAAATCGAAGGAGATTTCTCCATTTCCTATTTTCACTTTTTCAGCATGGAAATCACCCTTTTCTCGACTATAGGTATAGGTAGTCACTCCCTTTTGCGGAGAAGCTTTCATCTTTAAGTTTTCATGCAGGATGAGAAAGCCGTTAGGTTGAATCAGGGTAGTATACTTTTGGAAACTCTCCAGATAGGCTTCTTCCGTATTATATATGTCCAAATGATCAGCATCTGTTGCGGTAATTACACTCGCATATGGTGATAACCAATGGAAGGAACGATCGAATTCATCTGCCTCAATTACCACATAGGGACTGCTGTGACTCAAGATGTAGTTTGTTCCATAGTTTTTAGTGATGCCACCCAGAAACGCATTGCAATCAACGTGGCTCTGATGTAATATGTGAGCTGCCATGCTGCTTGTAGTCGTTTTTCCATGAGTTCCTGCTACGCAAAGTCCCTTTAAAGAGCGTGTTAATGTTCCTAGTACTTGAGCTCTTTTTTGAATCTCGAAGCCTCCTGCTTGGAAAAATATAAGTTCCTTATGATCTTTTGGAACAGCTGGTGTATAGACTATAAGACATGAATTTTTGTCTTTGCAATCCTTAGGGATAAGTTCAATATTATCTTCATAATGTACTTTTGCTCCTTCGACACATAGTTTCTTCGTCAAGTCGCTAGGAGTTTTGTCATATCCTGCTACCACAATTCCTTTGTGCAGGAAATAGCGAGCGATAGCACTCATGCCAATCCCGCCGATTCCTATGAAATATACAGCCTTTATGTCGTTCAGATCCATATTCTTAATATGTCTTCAGATTCATTCTCTAATTATTCTTGTCTGCCAGTTTGATCACTTCCTTGGCAATTATTTCTGCAGAATCAGGAAGAGCCATTTTTAGTGCGTTCTGTCCTAAAGAATCTAATAATGTCCTGTTTGTGACTGTTTCGATGGCTAAGGGTATCAGTTTTTCTTTTGCTTCAGCATCGCGGACCAAAATGGCAGCTTGTTTGTTTACGAGAGCCATTGCATTATGAGTTTGGTGGTCTTCCGCAACATTGGGACTTGGAACCAAAATGGACGGTTTCCCTAGCAGGCATAATTCGCTGATGCTGCTGGCTCCTGCACGGCTGATTACCAGATCTGCCAATTTGTATGCATGATCCATCTTGCTAATGAAATCTGTTACATACAGATTGTCAGGTTTGCTTATTTTGTCCAGTTCTTGTTGTATGGTAATCTTGTAGTAGCTACCAGTTTGCCAGATGAATTGAATTGGGGCAGTTGCTATTCTTTGTACATTAAGCAGTACGCTCTCATTCAATGTTTTAGCTCCCAAACTGCCACCAATCAGTAGGATTGTTGGGATGTTGGGATTGAGTCCGAATGCAGCAGCTGCCTCTTCTTTGGAGGTTTTATTGCTCAAGAGACTTTGGCGGACCGGATTCCCTGTTAAGAGGATTTTGTCCTTAGGGAAGAATCGCTCCATGCCTTCATAAGCCACACAAATTTTTTGTGCTTTTTTTGCTAACGACTTGTTGGTTAATCCTGCAAAACTGTTCTGCTCCTGTATAAGGCAAGGAATTCCCAACTCATGTGCAGCATTCAGTGTGGCAGAACTTGCATATCCACCAACCCCAATCGCGACTTCGGGCTTGAACTCGCTGATAATTTTTTTTACCTTATGTTTGCTCTTCATGAATTTCCAGAGAACACGGAGATTCTCAGGTTTCCACAAGGGGCGTAATAGACCTTGGACAGGCAGCCCGATTATCTCGTATCCTGCAGCAGGAATGCGTGTCATCTCCATGCGCCCTTCTGCTCCGATGAAAAGAATTTTTGCGTCTGGATTCAGTCTCCTGAGGGCATTGGCTATACTGATCGCAGGGAAAATGTGTCCCCCTGTACCGCCACCGCTTATGATAAATCTTTTCTCTGTCATATAAGGTTCATTTTTAGCTAGACAGCTTTTGTTGTGATCTTTTTCTGTTCGTTACTCGCCTCATCCACTTTCTTGGCAGAACGACTCACGCTTAGTATCATACCAATGTAAGCACAGTTGACAAAGGTTGCTGTGCCTCCTTTGCTGATTAGAGGGAGAGGTTGCCCAGTCACGGGGAAAGCCCCAACGGCAACAGCCATATTGATCATGGCTTGTACGACCATCATCAATGCTAATCCCATCACCAAATAGGCGGGGAACAATGCTTTACATCGCTTAGCTATTTTCATGGCTCTCCACATCAGTAATAGATAGAGGAACATGACGAAAGCTCCACTCAGGATTCCGCCTTCTTCTATGATGATGGCATAGATGAAATCTGAGAAGGCTTGAGGCAAATAGTCACGCTCTACTGAGTTGCCAGGTCCTTTGCCCACAAGATTGCAGGTTGCAATGGCTATTTTTGCATGTGTTACCTGTACGTTGTCGTAGATGTCATAATCATCAGGGTTCTCTGGTGTTACGTGGTGATCTGTGATACGATGAACCCAAGTGGGAACACGGTGGAGAATTCCATGTTCTTGTGCACTCCAATTATCTAAAGTGGATTCTGGAATGGAGTGGGCCGTGAAAATTCCCAGTGCAGCACCTGCTATCATTCCTCCAACAATCCATGCCAACCATTTTGAGGGTGCTTGTGATATAAACAGTATTCCCAATATCACAAGGAAGATTATGCCTGCGGTAGATAGGTTCTCAGTAGCTATCAGTCCTAATACTAACAAAGTCAATCCTATGACAATCTTGAAGGAAAGGTTTGAGGCTCCTTTTTCTGTTCGCATAGAAGAAAGGAGGAATGCGGCAACACCTACAAGACTGATCTTGGCAAGTTCAGAAGGCTGGAAACTGAAAATTCCCACATCCAACCATCGGGCTCCACCATTGATTTTGCCTGCGAAGAGTACAAAAACCAGCATCACGAGAGAAACAAGAAGCATCACCACGCTTAATAGCTTAAACCATACGCAGGGTATCAAATGAATTAACCATGCTAGTATGATTCCGACCAGCACGAAGGAACCATGTCTCATCACAGGGTCCCAATAATGCCCAGAGTCGTAACTCATGTTGCTGCTTGCACTATATACCTCAATGACAGAAACCATACACAGCAGCAGGAAGATCATCCATACTACCGTATCGCCTTGCATGAGGCCCTTCTCTTCAAATGATGCTTTGTTTAATGCCATTTGTTGTTTTCTTGCTTAAAGTGCTTTTACCAATGTTTTGAATTGCTCACCTCTATCTTCCATATTCTTGAATAAGTCAAAGCTTGCACAGCATGGGCTCAACAAGACAGTATAGCCAGGTTTTGCCATTCTCACACAGGCTGCAACACATTCTTTCATGCTATGTGTGTCCTCTACAGGGATATTCATTCCATCAAAAAAATCGTGGAGTTTTGTGTTGTCTGCTCCTAAGTATACAAGACCTGCACATTTCTGTTTTACCAAATCTTTGATGGCGTTATAATCATTCCCTTTGTCTTTGCCTCCTATAATCAGGATGGTTGGGGTGTTCATGCTCTCCAAAGCATACCAGCAAGCATCCACATTGGTAGCCTTTGAATCGTTGATATATTGTACCCCCCCTATGCGAGCAACTTTTTCTAACCGATGTTCCACGCCCTCAAAGTTGCTTAGACTTTTTCGAAGGGTTTCGTCCTTAATGCCACTTAGATGAGCTGCAATACCAGCAGCAAGACTATTGTACATATTGTGCTTGCCACTTAGACTAAGTTCCTCTTGTTCCATATTGAATGGGGTTGGCTTCTCTATCACGTATTGACCGTCTGCAATGTATCCTATCATACCATCTTTTTTCAAGATGCTGAAGGGACACATTTGAGCTTTGATGCCATATTTCTTTAGTTCTTGGCTGATGATAGGATCATCTGCCCAATAGACAAATGCATCTTCTTCAGTCTGATTTTGTACAATACGCATTTTGGCATCTGTGTAATTCTGCATATTGTAGTCATATCGGTCCAGATGGTCGGGTGTAATGTTCAGCAAAATAGCTATGTTTGCTCGGAACTTATACATGTTGTCCAGCTGGAAACTACTCAACTCGATGATGTAGTAGTCATATGTCTTCCCCTCTGCAATTTGTAGAGCTAAACTGCGTCCGATGTTGCCAGCTAATCCTACATTGTAACCTGCTTCCTTGAAGATATGGTAGATCAGGCTGGTGGTTGTTGTCTTACCATTCGATCCGGTTACACAGATCATTTTTGCATGGGTGTATCTTCCCGCAAATTCTATCTCGCTGATAATGGGGATTCCTATTTCTTTTGCCTTTTGTACGATAGGAGCATTCTCAGGGATTCCTGGACTCTTCACGATCTCGTCTGCGCAGAGGACAAGTTCTTCTGTATGATGTCCTTCTTCCCAGCTCACTTGGTATTCATTCAGCAGCTCCTTGTAGTTGTCTTTGATTTTGCCCATATCACTGACAAAGACATCGAATCCCTTTGTCTTGGCAAGTGCAGCAGCTCCGACTCCACTTTCTGCAGCTCCTAATACTACAATTCTTTTCATTCTTTCTTTTTATCTTATCTTCAGAGTGACAATGGTTAGTGTAGCCATAATAATGGATGTAATCCAGAATCGGGTTGTAATCTTCGACTCCAGCCAGCATCCACTTGGCCAGTTAAATAGAATTTTGAAGTTGTCTGGGATTTGACCAGGTTTTACGCGGAAGGCATCATGAAGTGGTGCACGCTTAAACACGCGCCATTTCTCTCCCCGCTTGTTTCCCATCTTCGCCACTCGTGTTTGTAGCAACACGCTGATACTTTCCAATAGGAATACAAAGCACAAAACAGGGATGAGCAATTCTTTATGGATGATAATGGAAATCACAGCAATAATGCCTCCGATTGCCAAACTTCCCGTATCACCCATGAATACTTGGGCTGGATAGGCATTGTACCATAAGAAACCAATCAATGCACCTACAAAAGCACATAAGAAGATTACCAGTTCTTCAGATCCTGGTATATACATGATGTTCAGATAGCTGGCCATCTCGACATGACTGCTTACATAGGCTAATATTCCTAAGGCGAGTCCCATAATGGCGGAATTTCCTGCACACATTCCATCCATTCCGTCATTCAGATTGCTTCCATTGCTCACTGCCATTACTACGAAAGTAGTCACCAGCACAAAGAGAATCCATCCAGCAGCTCGTTTATACTTGCCGCAGAAACTCATGATCTCCGTGTAACTCAAATTGTTGTTTTTCACGAAAGGAATGGTCGTAATGGTGCTCTTGACAGGTTCACTCTTGTGCACCACGGTTTTGGCGCCTTGCCGTTCGATGGTTACATTCTCGCGGATTACTGCATCAGGACTTAACCATAAAGTGAGTCCTATACATAGTCCAAGTAGGGCTTGCCCTATGAGTTTGTATATGGGGTGAAGACCATCCTTCGTGATTTTCAATTTGATATAATCGTCAGCAAACCCTAATGCCCCAAGCCAAATGGTAGTCACTAGCATTAGAAGCATGTAAATGTTTCTCAATCGTCCCAAAAGGAGACAGGGAATAACAGTTGCCACGATGATCATCACGCCTCCCATTGTGGGGACTCCCTTTTTCCCTACGCCATAAGGATCTATGCTGGCATCTCGTTGTGCTTCGCTTCCCCCATGCTTTTTCATCCATTTGATGAAGTATTGCCCCAGCCACATAGAGATGAGTAGGCTCAATACGAGGGTGAGCAATGCGCGGAATGAGATATAATGCCAGAGGTTGGCACCCGATACGCCAAATTCGCCTAAATATCTGAATAGATAGTACAACACTTTTTTATTCCTCTTTTATGGTTATTATTTCTTATCCAACCCAAATGCCTCGCGAATTACTTCATGATCATCGAAATGGTGTTTCACTCCTTGTACGATTTGATAGTCCTCGTGTCCCTTGCCAGCTACCAGAATCACGTCTCCGGACTGAGCCAGCGTACATGCCGTGCGGATTGCCTCTTTGCGGTCCACTATACTCAGTACTCCCTTGCGTTGTTTGTCGCTCAGACCTGCCAGCATGTCGTCAATGATGGCTTGGGGATCTTCAAAACGAGGATTGTCACTTGTAATGATTACATGATCGCTATATTTTACTGCTTCTTGAGCCATTAAAGGTCTCTTGCCTTTATCTCTGTTGCCTCCTGCGCCGCACACTGTCCAGCATTTTCCCTTGTGCTGAAGAACTTCGTTGATGGTTGTCAGTACGTTTGCCAAAGCATCAGGCGTGTGTGCATAATCCACGATGGCTGTCACTCCATTCTTGGAACGAATTGTCTCGAAGCGTCCGTTTACTGGTTTCATTGCGCTCAGTTGGATCAGCACGTCTTGGGGATCCATACCCAACATAACGGCTGTTCCATATATGGCCAGCAGGTTGCTTGCATTGAAACGACCAACAAACTGTACGAATACATCATGTCTATCCATTTCTAGTTCCATCCCTTCGAAGCTTTCTTCCAGGATTTTCGCTCTATAGTTTGCCGCACCTCTCATGGAATAGGTTTTTACCTGTGCTTTTGTGTTTTGTGTCATCACCAGACCATTCTTATCATCAGCGTTTGTGATTACAAAAGCTCCTTTGGGGAGACCATCAAAGAAAGCTTTTTTTGCATCACGATAGTTTTCGAAAGTCTTGTGATAGTCCATGTGGTCACGCGTGAGGTTGGTGAAGATTCCACCAGCAAATCTCAGTCCCTCAATTCTTTTTTGGGAAACGCTATGACTGCTCACTTCCATAAAAGCATATTGGCATCCTTCGTCAGCCATTTGTCCCAACAATCGATTCAACGTGATAGGGTCGGGGGTCGTACATTCTGTAGAGATGGGTTTCCCATCTATGTAGTTGCATACGGTACTGCATAGTCCAGTCTTGTAGCCCATTCGGCGGAAGATGTTGTAAAGGGTTGTCGCGATGGTTGTCTTCCCATTGGTTCCAGTCACACCAATCAGCTTCATCCTGCTGCTGGGGTTGCCGTAATATTGTGTGGCAATTGGGCCTGCCACCTTTTCTGTACTTTCGTATTGCAGGTAAGTCACTCCTTCGTTCAAGTTTCCAGGAAGAGTTTCGCAGGCAATAGCTGTCGCCCCCATCTCAATGGCTTTGCTTATGTATGAGTGACCGTCTACCTGAGTTCCTCGCATAGCAATGAACATCATGCCTTGCTTGATCTGGCGAGAGTCAATCTCCACTCCTTTTATATCTATATCTGGATTGCCAACGATTCGGATTGGCTTACATTTTTGTATCAATTGTTCCAGTTTCATTTTATACCTTATAATATTATATATAATACAAGAATTTTATTCGCTTTGTTTCCTTTCTTTCAGGACCAGAGTGATCGTTTTTCCTCTTATTGCTTCCGATCCTGGGGGAATGCTTTGCTGTTGTACCTCTCCTGCGCCATTCAGACGAACTTTCAACCCTCGTTGTTGCAAAAGGTATACGGCATCCTTTGCTCCCATGCCTGCCACGTTCGGAACTTTATCCTCAGGTATCGTATCAATCATTTCTTCTTCTACGGAAACTTGCTCCAGCTTCATCTTCTTTATGATGTCTTGAGCATCTTGTTTGTTGCCCAAGGTGATTTCTGGTACATAGACGGAATTGCTGTCTGCAGCAGTCTCGATGTTTCGATGATCTCCAGAAGACATCACGTACTCTGATATCTCTCGAAAGACAGGCCCGCACTGACCACCACCAGAGGCTGGCAAACCATTCTTCACGATACAGACGATGCAGCTGTATTTGGGGGCGTCAGATGGATAGTAACCGCAGAAACTTACCATGTATCTGGGGATTCCACTATGATAACCTCCACCATTCGCTTTCGCAATTTGAGCTGTACCAGTCTTTCCGCTGACCTTGAACAATTTCCCCCCGTTTCCAGCTTTCTTCCCAAGGCCTCGGCTTACTACACGTTCCAGGATTAATTGGATGTTGTCCAGCGTCTTTGGACTACAGATTCTCTGCTTCAGCACTTCCGTTGGATACTCTTTTACTATTATTCCATCCTTCATCTCGGCTTTGATGAAACGTGGTTTTACCATCCTTCCTCCATTCGCAATGGCATTGTAGAAGGTGAGGGTGCTGATAGGAGGCAGCATGGTCACATAGCCGATGCTCATCCAAGGAAGGTCTGTTTTGCTCCAGTAGCGTTTGCTGTCTTTGGGGTGAGGAACAATAGGTTCGCCTTTTCCTTTGAACGGGAGATCCAACAAAAGACCGACTCCTTCTCGATTCAGGCCCTGCACGAATTTCTCTGGCTGATCGTGATATGCTTTGTCGATCAGTTTGCTCACTCCGATGTTTGAGCTGTATTCCAGAACTTGACTGACAGAGAGCACACCGTATCCTCCCTTGCGCCAGTTGTGGTCCTTCATCAATCGTCCGTGCATGTTGTATATTCCTCCCGTACAATCTACCACGTCATCCATGCTGATCGTTCCGTCCTCCAGTCCAACCATGATGCTGGCAGTCTTGAAAGTCGAGCCAGGTTCCATCAGATCGCTGATCGCATTGTTCTTCATTTCGTAATAGAGGCTGTCTTGTCCTCGTGTCATGTTCACAATAGCCTTCACGTCACCTGTGGCGACTTCCATCACGATGACGATGCCGGTTTCGCCTTTGACTTCCTTCAGCTTGTTCACGATGGCTTTCTCTGCCACATCTTGGATGTTCACATCAATTGTACTTACAATGTCATGGCCGTCTTCTGGCTCTAAATCAGTGAAACTCAGACGCTTGTTTCGAATCTTTGTGCGGTGGCTGATGCCAGGCTTTCCACTTAGGATACTGTCGAAACTCAGTTCCAAGCCATTCTTTGCGGCATCGGAGTCGCGATACAAGTCGCCCAAAGTTCTTGAAGCCAGCGAGCCGTAAGGACGCTTGCGTTTCATCTGCTCCTCCACATAGAAGCCACCTCTGAAACTGGTTTCTCTCAGCAGAGGCAATTTCTTGCATTCTTTGTATTGGATGTAGGAGGCATGTCCTGGGTAAATGCGCCAAGCATGACTTTTTCTCTTTTTCCCTTCGAGAAGCCGTTGGCGGAACCATTCTGGGTTCTTGTCAGGGAAGATGCTTGCCAGTCCTAAGGAAATGCTGTCCAGGTCTTGCTGGAATGCGGAGTCTCTCCAGGCTTGTGCTTTTACGCGAGCGATGGAGTCCCTGTCGATTACCACATAGTCCAGGTAGAGGCGATATTCTGGTATGGATCCAGCCAGCAATTGACCATCCCATGAGTAGATGTTGCCTCGAGTAGCAGGGATGGGCAGGTTCTCCTTGATGAAACGTTTGCTCACTTTCTCCCAATATTCGCTCGTAGGAGGTAGCATGGTATGAAGGGCTGACCCTAATATGTACAGACCTGCCAGACACATCACCAGGAAGATGATGCGGAAACGTCCGATGGAATTGTTCTTGTCAGCCTTCATTTCTTTTCCTTACTTGTTCTTGTATATGTAGAATGGCGCTTCTGTGCTTGGCGCAAGGTTGCTGTCTCCATTTGCTTTCAATTGTTCCTCCAACTTGCTTTGTCGGCATTTCAGGGTTAATTCGCTACTACGGGTCAGACTTCGGAATTTCATGTCTTTCAAAGAATCGCGCAAATTCTCCTCAAGGATGATTTCGCTCTGAGCTTGATATCGGTTCGTTATGTAGACGATAATGCCCAGCACAATGATCAGAATCACCCAGATTTGGCGACGGAACCATTGTCCGTCGATGCTCAGCACTTTGGTCAGGTCCTTCCATCCTTTGATGGGTTGATCTTCATCTTCGCCTTCATTCAGCAAGGAATTAAGCAATCTTTGTCCATTGCCGTCTTCCTTGACTTGCTGCCCGTTCTGTTGCAGGTCTAGGATGTTTTCCTCTTCAGGGTTCAGTTTCTTCTTTTCCTCTTTCTTACTCATCTTCTCCTATTTTCTCTGCAATTCGTAGTTTTGCCGATCGGCTTCGCGGGTTGCTTGCCTGCTCTTCTTCAGTAGGGGTAATCACGTTTCTGTTCACGGGCCTCAGCAAGGATTGGCTCCTCCCGTAAATATCCGTTTCGTCCTTTCCTGCCACATTCCCACTTCTCATCATGTTCTTCACCATGCGGTCTTCCAGAGAATGATAGGTCAGGATGACCAGTCGTCCGCCTGGTTTCAACACTTCGATAGCGGCTTCAAGCATTTGTTGCAATGCCTTCATTTCTCCATTGACTTCGATGCGCAATGCTTGGAATACACGCGCCAAATCCTTCTTTTCACGATTGAACCCCATCAAGGGTTTCAGGATGTTTGCCAATTCTCCTGTTGTACGGATGCTTTGTGCCGCACGTACCTTTACTATGATAGATGCCAATTTGCGGCTGTTCTTCAATTCTCCGTAGAGGTAAAGCACATTGGCCAAATCCTCTTCGCTGTATTCTTCCACCACCATTCGGGCCGTCAACTTACTTTTCTGGTTCATGCGCATGTCCAGAGGAGCGTCATGGCGGAAACTGAATCCGCGTTCTCCTTCATCCAGATGATGGCTGCTCACTCCCAGATCAGCCAGGATTCCATCGACCTGCTCCACTTTGTAGTACATCATCCAGTTCTTCAGGAAGCGGAAGTTGCTCCGTACGAACTGGAACCTGTCATCCTTCAGAGCGCCAGTCATGGCGTCCAAATCTTGATCGAACCCATAGAGGCGTCCGTTGGTTCCCAGATGGCTTAAAATCTCTCGGCTATGTCCCCCACCGCCATACGTCAGGTCCACGTATGTTCCATCGGGCTGAATGTCCAGTCCTTGGATGGTCTCATTGAGGAGTACGGGTATGTGGTAGGTGGTACAATCCATTTTTTTTGTTTCTTGTCAGTTACTTGGTCAGAAGTCGTTTTAGTACGTTTCGTTTGGGTTCATCATGCTCTCCAGGTTGTCGGCCAGACTCTCAGGTTCAGCCAACAGGGCTTCAGCTGTTTGACGGCTCCAAATCTCTATGGTGTTGTCCACACCGATAAAACGGACCTCATTTTGGATACCTGTTTCTTCGAGATATCTGCGAGGAATCAGCATGCGTCCACCGCTGTCCAGGCTGATTGCTTCTGCGCCAGCCACAAAGCGTCGCAACGCATCTCTTCCTTGACGGTCAAACATGTTGGTCCTCTGCGTGATGGCATCCACCTGAGCATCCCACACTTCTTGCGGGTATAGGACGAGGCAGCGCTGGAAGACATCCCGTCGCATAATCAGTCCTTGAGTTTCGCTTTTCTGTAGGATTTTGCGAAAACTGCTGGGCACGAATACGCGTCCCTTTTCGTCAACTTTGGCATCTATGTTGCCTGTAAATCTCATGTTTTTTTGCTTGTTTTTTTAATTTTGTGCCAAAGTTACAAAATTCCCCACAATTCTCCACATTTTTCTCCATATTTTTTTCGCGCGCATGGAAAATTTATTTCAAAGTCCACTTTTTTGATGAAATTATGTCATTTGAAAAACCTCAAATGGAAGTATAATGTTATTCAAAATCAATAGTTTTCTCTGTTCTGTTCAGTTTTTTGTGTAAGAAAGTCTTGGCGGTGGGGAATTTTTCCGTATCTTTGTGGGGAGAAAATGAAAAATCATGAGAAAAGAATTCTTTTTTGCCCTCTTGGCATGTTTGTTGGTTTGCACTTCTGGTGTGGCCAAGAAGAAAGAGAAACGCTCAGTGGTACGTATCGAAACTTCGATGGGTAACATTCGCGTGGCTCTATCTGACGACACTCCCATCCATCGTGATAATTTTCTGAAGCTTGCTTCTAAGGGTTTCTACGAGGGGACGCTTTTCCATCGTGTCATTCGCGACTTCATGATTCAGGGAGGAGATCCTGACAGCAAGGGTGTTGCCCCAGGTGTGCAGTTGGGCGATGGAGGGCCTGGCTATACGCTGGAGCCAGAGTTCCTTCTGCCCTATCTCTATCATTGGCGTGGCGTGATTGCTGCCGCTCGTGAGTCCGACGATGTGAATCCTGAGATGCGCAGTAGTGGCAGCCAGTTCTACATTGTGTGGGGCAAGAAACAAACTCCTGCGTCCATAAAGAAAGTGAAAGCCACGTTGGCCGACAAGGGTGTGACTCTGACTCCTCAGATGGTGGATGATTACATCATGCGTGGCGGCACACCTCATCTCGATGGCACCTATACGGTTTTTGGCGAAGTCATCGAGGGAATGAATGTGGTGGACGCTATCCAGCGCGTCGAGACTGACAAGCAGGATCGGCCTCTTCAGGATGTAGTGGTTCTGAAGATGATTGTGGAGCAGCGTAGCAAGAAAGCTAAGCCGTAGCAGGTCGTTCTTTCACTTTTTACGATATAAAAATTTGGGAGAAATGATGTTCTTCGGCTGGAATTTTATATCTTTGCAAAACGAAAGGGTTAAAAAACGACTGGTTTATGGTAGAATCGTTGCTTCTTGTTTTTGCGTGTTGTGCTACGGCTCACTGGATTGCTGCCGCTGTCATGTCGCTTTATGCCCGCTATCAGACCCAGTATCTTTGCATAGCTTGGGTTGATGGCCTTTTTGCGGCTGGCCTTACGTTATGTGCTTTCTTTTCTGATTATATCAGCGAGGGACAGCCTGCTTTGATGCATCCCGTCATGATGGTTTTTCTGGTGGTTACGTGTTTCCTCCAGAGTATCTATCCACTGAGCATTCCTATGCCGGGTTTCCTCCAGATGGGCCGTATGATCAAGTACGCTCTTCCTGCCATTATCCTGATTCTGCTTTATGGCGTCGCGCTTCTTTGGGGAGGCAGATGGCTTGAATTGCACAGTCTTCAGGACATCCTCGCCAATCTGTTCACATTCGACGTCTTGCTCAGGTTCGCTTTTCTGATCCTTGCTGCCTACTATGTCCTCAACATATTGCTTCTTCCCCGCCTGCTCGCAAAGAAGGCGAATGTGCCAGGCTATATGTTTGGCTATAGTTTCGCATTGAGCGTTGTGTCCCTTCTCTATATCTACATCACGATTTCTTTTTCCCATGATGGGCTCGTTCTCTATGTGATCCTTTTCACGCTAATCAACATGTATCTGACGTTCCGTACCTTGGAGACGATGGCTATGAACCTTCCCAAACCTGTACTGGAGACCGTGGAGGAAGAACCTACCGCCGAGGAGGTTGAGAAGGCTGAGCATGAGGATTTCAACGAGGCGAACCTCCAGCGCTTCCAGCGTATCCAGTATTGGATGCAGAATCATGTGGATGCGTGGACTGACAGTTCCTTCAATCGCTCTGGCTTGTGCGAGGGAGTCGGGTATAATCGGCATCTGGTTCTGCAGAGCCTTCGCAGCCAGGGATTCAATAATGTTCATGATTACATCAACAGTTACCGCGTGACTCACCTGAAGCGTCAGATTAAGCGGGGCAAAGTGTCCACTCTCAACGATTGTCTGGATTCTGGATTCGGCACGACGAAGACCGCCCGCAGTTGCTTTGCCAGACACGAAGGCATCTCTTTGGATGATTACCTCGCTTTGAATTCCCGTGGGGAAGTCGGGTCTTAGAAACGCCGGTCTCAGCTCTTGGGAGATTTTTTTTTGAAAAAAGTGCCCCGCGTGTGTTACATTTCTGATTCTTTTTCGTCTTATGGGCAAAAGCAGCGAAATTGCAGAAGAAAAGAAGTTTGACTGATATCCTTGTTTAAAGAATTGTACAGATGAGACATTACAGAATTTTCACTTTCATATTCGCCCTGTCCTCCTGCCTTTTTGTGATGGGACAGAAGATTCCTGAGAAGAAGAAGGTTCTCAGCCGCAACCTGCCCATCTTGCGTGCAGGGGTCAGTTTCAATACGGTCCAGGGCACTGATGCTACAGATACTCGAGTCCTTCCCCTTTACGATGTCTCGCTAGGTTATCAGTGGATGATCAACGAGCGCAAATGCAGGATTTTCTTCTCCCCAGAGATAGGATTCGGAACTCGTGGTGAGAAAGAAGGGGAACAGAACGAGTGGAGCGAACATGCTTCCATTCGTGCGCATACGATACGCCTCGTCCCTGCGCAGGTCAGTTTTCAGCCTAAGGTGGGCGACGATGTCTATCTCGATTTCCATGCTGGAGGATTTGTCTCTTACGATTATGCAGGGCGTTACACCTGGTTCCAGGGACTGTTCCAAAAGGATGGGAGCATCCAGCTTCGCGACAGGCAGGACTACAACCGTGGGGATGCGGGGATTCAAGTGGGAACAGGAGTCTGGTTCTACGACTTCAATGTCGATTTCACCTTCCGTCATGGGTTCGTCAATATGATTTCTGGCAAAGACGGCTTGTCCA
>JAFRTJ010000034.1 GCA_017427185.1 Bacteroidaceae bacterium
ATAAATATATATAATATGGCCTCCTTTTGGGAATGTGTGTAGTGTTCACGAGAACTGTAGCACTGTAGCGCTGTAGCGTTTGAATCGGTTAGGGGCTAGTGGTTAGCGGTTATGCGCTATGAAAAAATCTTTACATTAGGCAAAATGTGCAAAACCTCGATGAAATCGGCGTTTTTGGAAAAGTCGCCTCGATGAAATCGGCATTTTTTGACGTGTCGCAAGGGGCAAAAGAATACGTAAATTCGGACAAAAGAAGCTGTTGCGCCTCAGCCATTCAGTCATTTCCTGCACCCCGTCTGCGCCTGAGCACACCTACTGGAGCGCAAGAAATCGTAAATGACGAAGACGATGACGAAGACGAAGAAATGGTAAATGGGACTCCGAGCTTGCTCGCCTGAGCACCTACTGGAGCGCAAAAAAATGGCAAAATGGTCCCCCTCTACGGCATTCCATGACAAAATGGGAACCGCAAAAAAGTACGATTTCTGCTGAACAGTACACCTTTCGTGCACCTTGAGGAACAAAGAAAAACCCTTGCGAGGCACGTGCCTGCAAGGGAGATCCGGTAGCGGGAAAGGGACTTGAACCCTTGACCTTCGGATTATGAATCCGACGCTCTAACCAGCTGAGCTATCCCGCCATCTGCTGTTTTGCGGGTGCAAAGATAGATACTTTTTCTGTATCTGCAAAGAAAAAGAGAAGAAAAAATCGAGAAAAGGTGAAACTTTCATCTTGAGAATCTTTCTTCTTTCGCTTAAATATAGTATCTTTGTCGGTTGATACGCGCCCGTGTGACATGAGAATAATAAAGAAGCTGGACATTTTCATCCTGAAATCCTACCTGCAACTTTTTGCGGGTACGTTTTTCATTTGCCTGTTCATCTTCATGATGCAATTCATGTGGAGATACGTGGACGAGCTTATCGGAAAGGGGCTGAGCACAGAGGTGCTGATGAAATTCTTCTACTACAGCGGACTGACGCTGGTGCCCACCAGCCTGCCCCTGGCCGTCCTGCTGGCGAGCCTGATCACCTTCGGCAACCTGGGCGAGAGGTTCGAGCTGCTGAGCATGAAGGCTGCCGGCATCCCGCTGGTCCGCATCCTGCAGCCCATCTTCCTGTTTGTGCTGCTTGTCTGCGCGGGGAGCTTCTATTTCCAGAACAACATAGGGCCGGAAGCCACCAAGCAGCTGGCCACGCTGATTTGGAGCATGAAGCAGAAATCGCCTGAGCTGGAGATTCCCGAGGGCATCTTCTACAATTCCATCCCTGGCTACAACCTCTTCGTGGAACACAAGGACAAGGAGACGGGTATGCTCTATGGAGTGATGATCTACAGCACGACGGACGGATACGAGGATGCGCAGATCGTGCTGGCCGACAGCGCCCGACTGCAGAGCACAGAGGACAAGATGCACCTGATGCTGACGCTCTACAACGGCGAGCGCTTCCGCAACATGGACAACCAGGGAGGCACCAACATCATGCGCGCCAGTGTGCCCTACATGCGCGAGTCGTTTGTCAGCGAGGTGGACGTGATTCCTTTCGACGGGAACTTCAACCTGATGGATGCCAACCTCTTTGCGGGCAACGCGCAGACGAAGGACCTGGCAGAGGTCTACCGAGGCATCGACTCGCTGAGCCACCTGACGGACAGCATGGGTCACGCCATCTGCCAGAACAGCCTGGAGACGGTGCTGAAACGAGACTTGCCAGTGGATACGAAAAACTATTCCAAGGTCGTGGCGAAAGCTATGGAGGCAGCGCCTTTCGACTCCACCTACCTCAACATGACGGAGGAGGAGCAGAGCGCCTCGTGGAGAACTGCCCTGCAGCGCGTCTCGACAGCTCAGGCGGAATACGACTTCCGCGCCATCATCACTGCTGACCCGAACCTGCAGCTGAGGAAGCACTATATGGAAGCCAACAAGAAGTTCACGATGAGCCTGGCCTGCCTGCTGTTCTTCTTCATCGGAGCCCCTCTGGGAGCCATCATCCGCAAGGGAGGATTGGGCATCCCCGTAGTCATCAGCGTGATCATCTTCATCTTCTACTACATCATCAACGTGGGAAGCGAGAAGATGGCCAAGACGGGACAATGGAACATCCTGTGCGGCATGTGGACGAGTACTGCCATCCTGCTGCCCATCGGACTTTTCCTGATCAACCGTGCGAACAAGGATTCCGTCGTCTTCAACATCGAGGGCTACCGCAAGTTCTTCATGAAGCTGCTGGGCCTGCGATCTACCCGCAAGCTGAACCGGAAGGAAGTGATCATCCACGACCCTGAATACAAACGCATCCTGCAAGATATGGCTGCGCTGAGCCAAGACTGCCAGAACTACATGGAGAAGGCGCGTCTCTACCTCATGCCCAACTACTGGAAACTCTTCTTCCGATACGAGGAGGACACGACGGTCATCGACATCAACCATCGGTTGGAAAGCCTCATCGAGGAACTCCACAACAGCCGCGACAACGTGATCCTGGCACGCATCAACGAGTACCCAATCATGGTGTCCGATGCACACACGCGACCCTTCCGCAACCCACGCTGGAACATGTTTACGGGCATCTTCCTGCCCCTGGGAGTTTTCTTCTTCTTCCGCATCTGGCGCTACAGGTTGCGCCTGTGGAAGGACTTGCAGGACATCCGCAAACTGAACGAGCAAATAAGCGAACGAATAACCAAACAACAATATGAGTGAACAAGTGAAACTAAGCACGATAGAAGAGGCTCTCGAGGATTTCCGGGCAGGCAAATTCGTCATTGTCGTAGACGACGAGGACCGCGAGAACGAGGGCGACTTCATCACGGCCGCAGAACTGATAACCCCTGAGAAGGTCAATTTCATGCTCCAGAACGGACGCGGCGTCCTCTGCGCTCCCATCACGATCAACAGGGCAAGGGAGCTGGAGCTGGACCATCAGGTGCAGGAAAACACCAGCATGCTGGGGACTCCCTTCACCGTGACCGTGGACCTGCTGGAAGGCTGCACCACAGGAGTGAGCACCCACGACCGTGCCGCCACCATACGCGCTTTGGCAGATCCCAGCCGAAAGCCTACAGACTTCGGGCGGCCAGGCCACATCAACCCCCTCTACGCCCAGGACAAGGGTGTGCTGCGACGTGCCGGCCATACGGAAGCCGCCGTAGACTTGGCACGCCTGAGCGGACTGCAACCGGTGGCCGCCTTGATAGAAATCCTCAACGAGGACGGCAGCATGGCCCGCATGCCCCAACTGCAGAAGACAGCAGAACAATTCGGTCTGAAGATCATCTCCATACGGGATCTGATAGCCTACCGCACCAAACAGGAATCGCTGCTGGAGAGAGGCGTGGAGGCTGACTTGCCTACGCAATACGGCCACTTCCACATCATTCCCTTCCGCCAGAAGAGCAACGGGCTGGAACATGTGGTGCTTTACAAAGGGAAGTGGGAACACGACGAGCCCATTCTGGTGCGCATGCACTCGAGCTGCGTGACGGGCGACATCTTCAGCAGCCGCAGATGTGACTGTGGCGAACAGCTCCACCAAGCTATGCAGATGATAGAGAAGGAAGGCAAGGGCCTGGTGGTTTACCTGAATCAGGAAGGACGCGGCATCGGACTGATGAACAAGATTGCTGCCTACAAACTGCAGGAACAGGGAGAAGATACTGTGGATGCCAACATCCATTTGGGATTCCAACCCGACGAGCGCGAATATGGCGTGGGAGCCGAAATCCTGCGCGAGATGGGAGTGAGCAAGCTGCGCCTGATCACGAACAATCCCGTGAAACGCGTAGGTCTGGAAAGCTACGGGCTGGAAATCGTGGAGAACATCCCCATCGTGATTGAACCCAACGAATACAACCGTCGCTATCTGGAAACCAAACGGATCAGGATGGGACACAAACTGTAGAACACAAAGAAAAGAAAACACATAAAAAACTATCAAGATGAGCGATCAATTATCCGACAGACTGAGTCGCCTGTCACCAAGCGCAACGCTGGCTATGAGCCAGAAGAGTAGTGAACTGCAAGCACAAGGCATCGATGTGGTGAACATGAGTGTGGGTGAGCCAGACTTCCCCACCCCAGCACACATCAAGGCTGCTGCCGTGAAAGCTATCGACGAGAACTGGACCAGGTACAGTCCCGTACCAGGCTATCCCGATCTGAAGCAAGCGATTTCCAAGAAACTGAAAACGGAAAACGGGTTGGACTATGCGCCCAGCCAGATTCTGGTGTCGAATGGTGCCAAACAAAGCGTCTGCAACACCATCATGGCCATCGTGAATGCTGGCGACGAAGTGATCATCCCTGCTCCCTATTGGGTAAGTTACCCCCAAATGGTGCTCCTGGCCGAGGGAACTCCCGTCTTTGTGGAAGCCAAGATTGAGCAGGACTTCAAAATCACTCCTGAGCAATTAGAGGCTGCCATCACTCCCAAGACGCGCGCCATCATCCTGTGCTCCCCCTGCAACCCGACAGGAAGCGTCTACAGCAAGGAGGAACTGGAAGGACTGAAGGATGTCCTGCTGAAGCATGAGCGCGTGATAGTGATTGCCGACGAGATCTACGAGCACATCAACTACGTTGGCCGACACGCCAGCATAGGAGAATTCCAGGAGCTGAAGGATCGCGTGGTCATCATCAACGGCGTGAGCAAGGCTTATGCGATGACAGGGTGGCGCATCGGATTCATCGCAGCTCCGGAATGGATTGTGAAGGGATGCAACAAGCTGCAAGGGCAATACACCAGCGGCCCCTGCTCCATCTCCCAGAAAGCAGCTGTGGCAGCCTACAACGGCGACCAGCAATGCGTGGAGGACATGCGTCAGGCTTTCGAGCGCAGAAAGAACCTGATCGTGAAGCTTACCAAAGAAGTACCAGGCCTCGAGGTGAACAATCCAGAAGGCGCGTTCTACCTGTTCCCCAAGTGCAGCAGTTTCTTCGGCAAGACGGACGGCGAGCGTGTCATCAAGAACAGCACGGATTTCGCAATGTATCTGCTCGAAGTAGGTCACGTGGCCACAGTAGGTGGTGATGCTTTCGGCGCTCCTGAATGTTTCCGCATGAGTTACGCCACCAGCGACGAGAACATCTGCGAGGCTCTCAGAAGAATCAAAGAGGCTCTGGCCAAGCTAAAATAACATTGAGGACTTTATCTCCCCGCTAAAACCTCCTTCAGCTCGAGAGGATTACGAGTGGTGATGTTATCAGGGTGGCAGCGTAGCACGCGATGCATATCTGCCACCTTGTCAACTGTCCAAACGGAAAGTAAGTAACCATTCTTGTGCAGCAGTTCTGCCAGGAGCGACGTGCAGTATTTGTAGTTGCAATTGATGCCCACAGCACCCGTCTCCCTAAGTTTGGCCAGCAGGAGATTCTGGTAGGCGGGATCAGCAAGAAGATTCACGTCGGCTGCAAAGTTGAGGTAATACGCAATACCTGGGCAGGACTTCTTCACTTCAGGAATCGCTTGGTCTTCCACACCCGTCAGAAAGACTTGATCTGCCATCTTTAGTCGCTTAATCAGCTTATAAAGGCTGCGGAGCGTGCGAGGTTCCTTGATGTCCAGGTTGATGTGAGTTCTTCGACCCTTGATTTTCATCATCACAGGTTCTATCAGCTCTGCATCATTATCCTTGATGGCATCGTGGCTCATCGCCAACTCGCCATCAGGACGCAAACGGACATCGAACTCCAGGATGTCTGCATCATTCTCGAGGGAGGTGTCGATGAACTGCATGCTGTTGGGAGGTGTATTGTAAGCTCCTGAGTGAGCCGTTATCGTGAAACCGGCAGGGAGAGGCTCATTGCCATACGTGAACTCCTGGTCAAACTCCTTGCCTCCCGCTCCTATACGGAAGACTCGTACTTCCTTGCTCTTCAACTTGACAGCCACCACATCGCAGCAGAGGGATTCTCTGTAGTTGAATTCTGCCCTGCGCTGTCCCTCCTGCATGTTTTCCTTGCCTACATTTCCATAGCCCTGCGTAACGAAATAATTGACTCCATCGTCGCAGATAAAGTTGTTGACATGACTGTCGCCAGCCACGACTCCCACCAGAGAACCTGAGGCATGCGTAAAGTCCCACGTTACCTCCTGTTCCCCGCCAGCGCGCCGATTCACGTAGTCAGCCAGCAGATGCGTCAGGATAGATGTGGCAGGACGTGGTATATTGTGTTTCGGCTTCCAGTGTCCCATCCTGTGGGGCATAAAGTGGGAGAGGATGATCACGTCCATCCCTATGGGTGTATCATTCAGCAGCCCCGTGAGCCAATCCAGTTGCTTCTTGCCGTAGCAGTAATAATCGCCCGACAGGGTTTCAGTGGCGCTGCTGTTGAGCAGTATCATGCGCACCCGCTTCTCAGGTACATCATAATATCCGTAGACCGTCCCTTCGACGAGATGCATGTTCCCGTCAGCATAGCGATGGGCGAGACTTTGGAACACGTCTGAAAGATATTTGCTCGTAAGATGGGTTCCTTCGCCTCCATCCCAATCGTGGTTGCCTGCCACATAGAGGAACACTCCTGGGAACTCAGCCATCTCACTCCGCGTCCACTCGACGATCTGGCGAGACAATCCTGCATCATCGTGAGGGGAACCTAAATTGAGTCCTATATCGCCCAAGTTGACCATGAAATCATAACTGAAGAGGCGATCCGTGTGAGCCAGGTAACCCACATGCCGATAGGTTTCCCTGTCATTCGTATGAACATCTGTGATGACAGGAAAAACGAGTGTTTCCTCGCCATTCTTCCATTCAATGTATCGCTGGAAAGTCTCGCCGGCTTGCCGCATCACGAATTCTGGAACTGGCTCTCCCGCCCAAATGGTCAGGCTGGAAATGAGAGCGATGAGAGAAAAAAAGAATTTCTTGTACATAGGAAAACGTTAAATGTTGTCTGTTAACACGTTGTCTTCTCGCTCGAGACACGTCGAATCACGCATCCAAAAAGACGTTTTGCCGCAACAAGGCTGAACGAAGTTTCTGCAGATCGAGGTCTGCTGGGACGCTCTGTTGCAAAACAGCCTGAGCGGCTGCCACACCAGCCCCCTGCCCCGTCACGAAACATGTGCCTATCTCGCGGGCATCCTCCACCAACGCCTTCTCGAAGCCAAAGCAACGGCCTGCGACGAGAAGGTTCTTCGTCCTGGCAGACAGGAGGGAACGCAAGGGAATCTGCCAATAAGGACGATCCTTTGCCTTCACGGTTGTTCCCTTGTATGGAAGATTGGTCCACCCACCACTGATGCCGATGGCATCGTTGTAAGCGGTGTAAGTCATGGATTCCTCGAGCGTGACGTTGTGAAGGCTGTTCAGGACGCGCGATACACGAGTCCCCAGAACAGATGCGGTATCCAGGAGGAAGATGTCTTCGTATCCAGGTTTCTGACGAAGCTTTTCAGTGTTCTCCCAAGCAGACTTGCGCAGCTCGTACTGAAGGCGGGAGAGGTTGAAAACGTCCAAAGCATCCTGCTCAGGCTGACCATAGACATTCACCCAATTGACACTTTTCAAAGGCGTCTCGCTGCCTACCCATTGCTCCTCGAAGCCTGGCGCATTGGAATTCACGCGATCGACATTGCCCAAGCGGTAGTTGAGTCCCAGCTGGTATTTCACCTCGCTATAGTCATCGCCTGCCCACTCCATCACATCACCATCTCCTGACGCATCCACGAACATTTTTCCTTGGATAGCGACACGTCCGCTCTTTGTCTCAAGCAGGAGCGCCTCGATTCCGTCGGAATTGCGTATGACATTGGCTCCAAAGGAGTTGTACAACACATTGACTCCCGCCTCATGAAGCAACTCGGCTAACACATACTTGGCAGCCTCCGGGTCTGGGGTAGGTTTATGTTCAAAGACAAGCATTCCGTGCTGCTTCAGATGCTGCAGGACTTCGTTGGCTACTCCATGAATAACCTGCGTCTGCTTCCCCTGCTTATCAGCTCCGAAAACACACCAGACAATCAAGACAAGACCACCTGTCCAAAGCCCACCCAAGAAACCTGTGCGCTCCACCAGATAGACGCTGCATCCCTCTCGGGCAGCCGACAAGGCAGCAGCAACACCAGCCGGTCCGCCTCCCAGCACCACCACATCGGCCGATGCTATGACGGGAATCTGACGTGCAGGTTCAGTCAGCCAAGTCTGGGCTTCCAGTCGCTGCGTGGATGGCAACGGCTTCTTTCTCGCTTGGGCAGGCATCTCATTGAGCGCTAAGGCTCCCAAGCCTAACGTCGAGGTCTTGAAAAATCTTCTTCTATCCATATTTAATGTATCATTATTAACTGTTTACGCATTGGGAATATGGCAATGATGCTTCTCAACTGCAAAAATAAGCATTTTGCCTGAGAATCTCAGTCGGGAATGACGCAAAATCTAAAAGAAAATGGGTTTCGCACGAAATGGATAGGATGGATTTGAAAAAAAATGATTATCTTTGTGTAATGAAACATGAAAACTATGACTAGCATGAAGAGATTTTTATCCCTGATAGCCCTGATGCTGTCATTCCTGGGTCTCCACGCTGCCACCATCACGATGGCAGACCCGACCATCTTCTATGAGAACGGTTACTTTTATCTGACTGGGACAGACAAGGTGAACAGTGGTTTCAGTATGTATCGGTCAACCGATTTGGTCCATTGGAAATCAGTAGGCAATGCTCGTAACGGCTTAGCGATGTGGAAGGACGACACGTTCGGAACAGGCAGTTTCTGGGCTCCGCAGATTTTCAAGCATGAAGGCAAATACTACATTGCCTATGCGGCCAACGAACTGATCGGTATCGCCTCGAGCGACAGCCCTATGGGGCCCTATAAACAGGAGTCCATACACGAGTTGCCACATTCGACTGGCCAGATTGACCCGTACGTGTTCATCGATGACGATGGAACCAAGTATATGTACTATGTCCGTTTTGTGGGAGGCAACACTTTGTACGTAGCCAAACTGACAGATGATTTTTCCAGTATCCGGGAGAACACCATCACGCGTTGCTTGGGTGCGGACGAGGGAACGTGGGAATGTGCTTGGAACTATAGTACGGGCAAGATAACCGAAGGCCCCACAGTCATCAAGGACGGCGGATACTACTTTCTGCTGTACTCTGCCAATGATTTCCGCGACATAGACTATGCTGTGGGGTATGCTTACTCCAAATCCCCCACAGGCCCCTGGACTAAAGTCGGGCATCCCTTCCTCTCCCGACACAATACTGGCATCAATGGTTCTGGACACGGTGATCTTTTCCAGGATGCAGAGGGAAACTGGTATTATGTGTTCCACGTCCATGCAAGCAACAGCGAGGTAGGCGCCCGTCGGACTGCAATCGTCCCTATCACTTTAACTGACGACCCAAAGAATAAGTTCATCCCCGACATCGAACGCATGTACCTCTTAGATAATTCTTCTTCCGCAAGTGCTTCTTTTCCGAAAGGAGGAAAGCGGTTCGAGGTAGATGGAATTCATTACAACATCCTAAACACCAACCAATGCGAGGTCACTTTTGCAGACCCTGTGAACTTCGGCGGGTATACTGGCAGGATAGAGATTCCTTCCCGAGTGGAGAATGATGAGCACAGCTACAGAGTGGCTGGAATAGGATACAGCGCCTTCTACAAATGCAGCGGACTGACATGCGTGGACCTGCCGACCTCAGTAACATCTCTTGGGCAATCTGCTTTCGAGAGCAGCGGCATCCGCGAGATAGAAATCGGTTCTACGCTGACGACTTTAGGAGATATGGCATTTAAAGGATGCAATAAAATCCAAGACGTGGTGTCCAGCAGGACGATGCCTCGAAGCATTCCCGAAGACATGTTTTCCCCAACGGTATACCAACGGGCAAAACTGTGGGTCCCGTCTGGGCGTGAGGCCGCTTATCAATCCACAGCAGGCTGGAAATCGTTCAACACGATCAGTGGTAAGCCTGGCAAAGAATTGACATACGACTTCACGCAAGATGGTTTCTTTTTCCAGAAGAACAAGAACATGCCCAATCGTTGCTTGGTCTCTTTTGAATGTGCAGAATATGCCAGTTATCGAGGTCCCGACATCTCTGTTCCTTCCACCGTTGAATCCGAAGGAGAAACTTTCATCGTGACAGAAATAGGCAGAAATGCATTCCGAGAAAGTCGTCTCATACGCAACGTAGTGTTGCCGGAATCAGTAGATACCATTAATTACGCGGCCTTCTATGACTGTTATGATTTGGAAAGCATCGATATGCCCAAAGGGCTGCTGTTCATTGGCAACGAATCGTTCCGAAGCTGTACTTCCCTCAATACCATCATCGTACGAGCTCAGGAACCTCCTCGTTTGGTCCTGAAGTCTGTCATACCCAACAATGTCTATGCAGATGCAACTTTATATGTCCCCTTTGGATGTATCGAGACTTATCAGGAAGCTGCCAATTGGAAGAATTTCAAGAACTTAGCTGAACTTCCCGCCGACGACACCTTCATTCAGGATGTTCTGCACCAACCCAGTAACCGTGACTCGCGTATTTTCAGTCTTGATGGAAAATATGTAGGTACGGAGCCACATCATCTCTCGCGTGGAATATACGTAAGAAACGGAAAGAAGATTCTGAGATAGGATTTTCCCTATCTCCCAGGAACTGTTACCTTAGGCATTTCTTTAAGGTATCCCCCCTCGTTGAACTTTTGGTTGTCAGGCAAATCACCATTACGCCCCACTCCCTTTTCCATCAGTCCCTTCAATTCTGGCAAATAATGCTGATAGACTTGGCGTGGTTGCACCTGATGCGCCTTGCAAATGGAGGCAGCCATTCCCACAACCTCTCCCATCATAGCAATGGTACGCATCAAACGGGTAGAACCCAACGTGACGTGCGTTACGCTGATGCATCGACCTGCCATAAACAGGTTGTTCACATTGCGTGAATAGAGACAACGATAGGGTACGGCATAAGGATAGATAGGATTGCTCTTCGTCTCAGCCTTGAACTCATTTCCTGGGAAATACTGAGTGTTCTTGGGGTCGGGAAAATGAAGATCGAAATGCCAATTCATGGTGAAGCTGGCATCCTCGTGGAATACATGTTTGTCAACATCATCCTGCTTCAGGATATAGTCACCCATGAGACGACGCGACTCGCGTTTCCCTGCCACATAAGCCACCCAGTCCAACCTGCGGTTCCGGTATTTCTCGTTGCCTGACAAATGATTCTTCAGGTAACTCCAATTGGAATAGATCACCAGCATGCCATAATCACGGATTCGCTCGAAATCTGTGATCTGATTGTAGTTCATACCTGTTTCCCACGTCCATTCTCCCATCGTGACCCTTTGGCATGATTCTTCGGTAAAGCGAAGGCCATATTCAAATTCTGGGAAGTTGGTCCCGTTGACTGTCTCAGTAGTGTACCATTGTACGGAAGCCCCCATCGTCATCTTGTCGGCCTGCTCTGGAGCCAACGATTCTCCGAATTCATCACGTCCTTCACGACCCATTCGCCAATCTGCGCCCGACATGAACCCCAGATTCCCGTCTCCTGTGCAATCACAGAACAGAGGGGCTGAAAGGCGGAGTTCCTCACCCGTTCGAATCTGACGTATCACAACGGAAGCAATGGTACCATCTGCATTCATTTGCGTTCTCACAGCTCGATAGTTGCGCAACAAATGAATGTTGGATTCAGAGGCTATGATGGAGTCTTTTTTCTCGTCCTCGTAGTTCTCTGCCGGCTTTGCATTACCCATAGTGGAATGTCCGAACTCACGAAGAAGTCGACCTAAAGCAGGATAAGGCTCCATTTCAATTTTTCCACCCAAATGGACACGAACCTCAGAACTGTTGTTTCCTCCCAAAATCGGGCGATCATGTACCAAAGCCACTTTCATTCCCAGTCGGGCAGCAGAAATGGCAGCACACATCCCTCCAATGCCAGCTCCAACAACTACCAAATCGTAATTCCCTCCATCTGAGGGAGATTGAGGTAAAGTACCTAAGGAACGGCGAAAACCTTCCAACTCCTCCAAAGAATTGGGTAGAGCAGGATTCTGTTGGGTGGTCAGATAGACCGCATCGCATCGACCGTCGAATCCGCTCATGTCCTTCAGCACCAAGGTTGCCTCACCCTTTCCCAGATCGATACTGCCAGCATATTGCCATTCCCAAGCAGAACCTTTTGTCCCTAACGTGTTGGGAAGGAGGTTCCCGTTGACCGATACCCTAAACGAACCTGGACCTTCCTTTGTAGTCCAAGGAGAAGTCCAATTGAAAGTCCGGACATATATCTGATACTTCCCTTTCTTCGTTATCCTGACAGATGTGCTTGCATCTGCAACAGGAACGCCCATTCCATGTGCTATCAGATAAGGAGAGCCCATGAAATCCATAAATTGTTGGTCTACCTTCCATCCACCCGTTTGCTGGAAAGACTCTGCCTCTATCAAAATGGAATTTGCCAGAATTGAGCTGGCAAGACAGATGAAGCAAACTTCAAAGAAAATTCTTTTCATCATACGAATTATCTGTCTTGAATGAAACCATCTTTTTCTGTCAGACAACCGACAACTCTCACTTGAGCTTTGGGATTCTTGATAGTAATGGGATCGGCTGCTGTGTAGCCCTGCATACGGGCACCGATGATGCTTACCGTCAAAGGTTGATCACCTTGCACACAGAGGTAGTCGTAGCACTTCCCCCAGTTGGTCAACGCTCCATTGCCGCCCGAGAAACATTCCACATTAGTCAAAGCAGTATGTCCAATGCCTTCTATCAGAATGGGATGGATATCCTCGAGCCGCTCGCCTGCATTGGCAATGATGCTGCCTTGCGATATCTGCCAATTACGATTTTTCGTATTGGATCCCTTTTTGTACAATCCGATGGAAACGCAATCCAGATTGAAATTTGTAAGCTGCCCGTAAGTCTCATCTCCCAAATAGATTCCTCCAAAGACGCCAAAGGTAAAGACGTCCACCAATTGAGCATTGTCTGTATGGTCAATCCAATAGGTGTAAGTCTTCTGACGTACCACGCTGTCTATCACGTTGCGACTGAACGAACGGCCAAACTCACGCATATTGGATGGATTCACGTGACAATGCAAAATGCGAGGAATGTCATAGCACTTGTCGATAGCTATGAACCGACCGCTCAGGGGATACCCATAGCAATGCTCAAACAGAATCTGTTCGCAGATGTTGTCTTTTCCTGAACGGAAATCCATTGCCATGTATTCACCATAAAAAGTCAAGCAGGAAAGAGTCACACCTTCCACCGTTTGCTTAGCCATCTGAATGGTAGGCTTATAGGCTATAATCCTACTGGCATCCGTATTGGACTGCTCAGGATACCAGAACTGGATGCCTCGAATCTGGGTGGCCGACTCCACCGTGATGAAAGCATGCAACGTGTCAGTAATCAGGAACAGGGAACCCACAGGATGCTTCCTGTCCATGCTGGCCGTTCCTCGTCCTGTAGGGCCGTGAGCGCCAATCAAGGAAACATTTCTCTTCAAAACCAGACCCGTAGCAACAGGATACCCATTCTCGCAGGGAGTGACATAGAGAGCACCACCGCTGACCGACATCTCATCGATAGCTTTCTGCAGGCATTCACGGTTCCTTTCTGGCGTGTTGGTAGGCAGAACACCATATTCCTGGATAGAAACCATTCCCTCGGACCAACAGGAAATGGAACAAACGATTAGAAAAAGGAGAAGAATTTTACGTGCCATGACTTCGTTTTTGCTATTACCAGGTTACAAATTTATCACTTTCTTGTTAAGAATCCATGAAAAATGGAAAAAACTGTGTTTAATGACACCATTTTAATAAAAAAGATGTATCTTTGCGCCAGCTAAGTATGCGCTTGTGGTGGAATTGGTAGACACGCTAGACTTAGGATCTAGTGCCTTCGGGCGTGTAAGTTCGAGTCTTATCAGGCGTACATTTGTGACAAAGAGGAGAATTTTTCGGAGTTCTCCTCTTTTTTTGTGGCTTCACATTATCACATCACTCCCGCATCTGTCAGACGCAACACGTTGTGACCGTAAAATTAACGTGTTGAATTGACCGACTCAACGTGTTATCTTTGCAATTTCAACGTGTTGTGTTGAAAATGTCTTCTGAAAAATCGAGATTAGCCCACACGCCTACATAGATCTACCTTAAAGGGCGAAGCTACAAGCAGATACATTTTTTATGTTCATTTACCACCCCTTTCCACTACCTGAGAAGGCTGCGAAAGTTTTCTATTTTGCCAGCATCTGGCGGGCTGTATCAATCAGGGTATCATGACCTTCCTCTACGTCCTTGGGATTGAGCGAGCAGGTCACGTCAGGCTCGATTCCGAACTCGATCTGCTGCATGCGGGCATCGTAGGAGGGACATGCGCTGAAACGTACGGACCAACCAATGGGAATCTCGCTGGTGAAGGGCATACCTCCACCTCCACCTGTCCTGTCGCCCAAAATGGTGACAAGAGGGCATTCCTTCATGTTGCGCACAAACGTGTTGGTAGCGCTGAAACAGCCGCGATTGGTCAGCACAATAGCTTTCTTCTGCCAACGGATGCCTTCGCTCGGCCTCAGGTATTCCGCTTCTGGCTGAGAGAAGTCGTGGTGGCCTGGGCCTGTCTTATGGGAATTGTATCCCACCAGTATCTGCTCGTTGGTGAATCGGCTGGAAAGCCTTTCTGCATAGGTAAGATACCCTCCTCCGTTGCAGCGAACATCGATAATGAGGCCGTTGCATAGACGCATATAATGAAAGACATCATCGAGATTGCCTTCTCCGAATCCGTTTATGAAACTCTCATTGAGGATGTATCCTATGTTGTCGTCCAATATCCGGTATTTCACCCCTGCCGCTATCTTGTAGTCGTTGCCCAGATATTTGTCGCGCACTTCCGTATTCAGGTTGTCAGGATAATCTTCCTTCCAGCTCCAGTTTCGACCGACATCCGCACTCGAATACAGATTGACATGCCCATCACGCAGTTCGCTCAACATGTCACAAAGAACTTCAAACAGTTGTGTGCGCGACATACCAGGAGACAATTTCCTGAGATAAGCAGTCCGTACGGCATTCCAGTCCAGACCAATCTCTGCGGCCTTGTAGTCAAGGAAACAATAGTGCTGGTCGATGATTTCCCACAGGGCCTCTAGGTTTGCCTCAGGAGAACTGTTGTAATCGTCGATTCCCTTCTGACAGGAAAGGAAAGCAAGCGTGGCAAAAAGAACGGAAAGGAATCGCATCATCTTTTTCATAATATGAGTTCCTCCTTTCTTTCTTTGTCCTGAATGAGAGAGAAATGGCGAACGAAACCTACGAGGAAAGAACGGGAGATATCGTGCACCTTGATTCCGTTGACATGGCTCTGGCGAATGTCGCTGAAATAACCTGTACGAAGGGTATAACGTCGTCCAAGCGAGATGTCGAATGTGAGTAGTTGTCTGAAACTCAAAGCATTGCCTGGACTCGTGAAACAAGCATTATGGTCGCGGTTCCCCTGCGAGATTTCCCAATAGCTTTGTCCGAACTGAGGGCTGAACATGCATCCCAGGAGAGGCAAGTCGGCCTGATAGCGGGCAGCCATCGTCTGGCGCCACATCCTGAACTTATAGATTCCTGCCAGAGAAAGCGCCAGGTCGGCCTTCAGTCTGGCTTGGGCAGGGTTGTTGCCGTTTCGCTCGTTGTAAAGGAAACCTGCATCAGCTCCCAACATCCCGCCCATCATCAGCCTAAACTTCCTGTTGGGCATCCAATTGTAATGCCAGCCTGCATTGTAGCCGATGTGTCCACCATATTCGTTTGCATTTTGGGCAGGGTTTTCCGTCAGAGAGAAAGCTCCCTGAGTCAGACTTTGGAAGGACAACCGCTCGTTGGCCCAATGTGTCATGCGCAGCGTTTCTCGAAGGAATGTGAACTGGGGTCCCTTATATTCCATGGGAGAAAGATAGGTGTCCAACTGATTGCTTCTGCCTACTCCAAACATCAAGGCGTGGGCTGCATCGCGCTGGGCAAAGAGACAGGATGGAACAGACAATCCACACAGGACAAACAGAAGAAGGTATATTCGTCCTATGTGCAAGCGCTTCTTTTCCGTATCCAATCTTTTACTCATCAAACAAATGCAATTGTCCTGTCATCTCGTCAGCCACATCCTGTTGGCTTTTGCCAGCATCTGGGTCCAGATTCTCATCATCATCCATTATGGGATTCTCACCATCAGGATCTTCTTCAGTCTTATCTTCCACTGGATTAGCAGGTTCCAGTTCCTCAACCTGAGCTACATTGAAAGTGGTGATACGTTTACCGCGAGCCTTGAAACTCTTGATTCCAATGTATTCATGCACATCCAACTCAATGGGCTCGCGGAAGTCGTCCACGCCCCCCATGATGACCTTAATCCGCGGATAAAGGGTATCAGTAAGCAAAATCAACTGATTCGCAGGATTTTCTCCCAAATAGTTCTGATGCCGTAACGTGGCTTCCAAACGGAACCTCTTCACATAGACGTATCCATTCTGATCCTGGTCATAAAGGACCGCAGTCCAAACCTTATGAGGATCATATTTCTCAATACGCAGAATGTTGTCCTCATAGTGGTTGTTGGCATCAAAGTTGGTCAGATAGAAATCTCCTCCCTTCAAGATTACTAATATCTTGTCGTCATTGAAGAACTCACCCAGATAAGTGCCCAACTCGTCATAGTTGATACGTTTGATATCGTGGTCGAACCAAACCTTTCGTCCGCCTAAAGTACTGCCTCCATGACTCTTCAGGGTAATACGGCTCACTTCTTGCTTAGTCAACACGTTGCCCATACTTTGGCGACCTTTGATGGCAAGTTCACGGAAATCCTTGTCGAAGAAGATTCTCTTCAGCTTGGGATTCGGTTTCAAAGTGACCTTGATAATCTCTGCCTCACCATTAGGATTGGCGGTAAAGTAGAGTACTCGACTACCTGGTTTTCCTTGGGTCAGGTCATACTCGCGATCACGAGTGATGCTGGTCACGTTGAACCGCTTGATAAAACATGTGCCAGCCTTTCCATCACGATAAACAGCATTGTAGATGGTACGGCTGTCTGTCTTTCGAAAGACAGCTACATGGATGACCTCTGCCTTTTTCTTTTCAGACTTGCTCCGCTCTGTCTCACCTATGAAAAGCTTGTCGGCAATATGAACGACCTTATAGGTCCCATCTCTATAGAAAACAATCACATCATCGATATCAGAACAATTGCAGACGTACTCATCCTTCTTCAAACTGGTTCCGATGAAACCTTCCTCACGATTGATGTAAAGCTTCTCATTGGCTTCCACAACCTTGACAGCAGAGATTGTGTCAAAGCTCTTTATCTCAGTCAGGCGGGGATGATCCTTGCCATACTTTTCCTTAATAAAGCGGTACCAGTCGCAAGTAACCTCTACCATATTATTGAGTTCCTTGTCGATCTGGGCAATCTCATCTTTGATGCGGGCAATCAACTCGTCAGCCTTGTCTTTGTTGAACTTCAGGATACGCGCCATCTTGATTTCCATCAAACGCAGGATGTCGTCCTTAGTCACTTCGCGTATCATCTTGGGATACCACGGAGTCAACCGCTCATCAATCCATTCGCAGGCAGCATCCATCGACTTGGCATTCTCGAATTGCTTATCCTTGTATATGCGTTCCTCGATGAATATTTTCTCCAAGGATGCAAAATGCAGGCTCTCCAGCAACTCGCCTTTACGGATGAGACGCTCTTGGCGAAGCAGTTCCAGCGTGTTGTCCACACTTCGCTTCAGCACTTCACTCACGGTAAGGAAACAAGGTTTCTTGTCATCTATCACACAACAATTCGGAGAAATGCTGACCTCGCAATCAGTACATGCATAGAGGGCGTCGATCGTCTTGTCAGAAGAGGCTCCTGGCGTCAAGTGAATAAGAATCTCCACACCAGCAGCTGTCAGGTCCTCCACGTTTCGAATCTTAATCTTACCCTTCTCGTTGGCTTTCAGGATACTTTCTATGAAAGGACTAGGCTTGCTGGCCGTTCCTGTCGTCTTCCCAAAGGGTATCTCTGTAATGGCAAGGGTTTTGTGATCCCTTTTCTCTATTTTGGCACGGATACGAACTACACCTCCACGTTGGCCATCGTTGTAGCGACTCACATCAATACTGCCGCCAGTAGGGAAATCTGGATAAAGATGAAATTCTTCACCATGCAGATACTGGATAGCAGCATCACAGATTTCGTTCAGGTTATGAGGCAGAATCTTGCAAGACAAGCCTACCGCAATGCCTTCGGCTCCTTGAGTCAAAAGAAGAGGAAATTTTACAGGTAGTGCAATCGGTTCCTTATTACGTCCATCATAAGAAAGCTTCCACTCTGTGGTCTTGGGATTGAAAACCACATCCAAAGCGAATTTGCTCAATCGCGCCTCGATGTACCGACCTGCCGCTGCATCATCACCTGTCAGGATGTTTCCCCAGTTTCCTTGGCAGTCAATCAGCAAATCCTTTTGGCCCAACTGCACCAACGCATCTTTAATACTGGCATCTCCATGGGGATGGAATTGCATGGTATGCCCCACAATATTGGCCACCTTATTGTATCTCCCGTCATCCATTCGTTTCATACTATGCAGGATACGGCGCTGCACTGGTTTCAAGCCGTCCACGATGTGGGGAACGGCACGTTCCAGAATCACATAAGATGCATAATCCAGAAACCAGTTCTGGTACATCTGATTCAAATGATGGGTTAAACCCTCTATGTTTGTCATGTTGTTCGTCTTGATAAGAAAGGCTTCATGCCCTCTTTTTACACATTTTATGTGCAAATATAGTAAATAATCCGCAAAAAATATGTACTTTTGCACAGAAATCAACAAAATAAACCAAATATGGCACAACAAGAAGACGTTTTCAAGAAGATAGTTTCTCACTGCAAAGAGTATGGTTTTGTTTTCCCCAGCAGTGATATTTACGATGGATTAGGCGCTGTTTATGATTATGGTCAGAACGGAGTGGAGATGAAAAACAACATCAAGAAGTATTGGTGGGAAAGCATGGTTCAGATGCATGAGAACATCGTAGGACTGGATGCCGCCATCTTCATGCATCCCACTACATGGAAGGCCAGTGGCCACGTGGATGCATTCAACGACCCTCTCATTGACAATCGTGACAGCAAAAAGCGTTATCGTGCCGATGTGCTGATTGAGGATCAGATTGCCAAGTATGACGAAAAGATAGAGAAAGAGGTAGAAAAGGCACGCAAGCGCTTTAAGGAAAGTTTCGATGAGGCCCAGTATCGCTCCACCAGTCCCAAAGTTCAAGAACTGCAAGAGAAACGGGACAATCTGCATCGCCGTTACCAAGAGGTAATGAATGCTCCTGGGGGCATTGATTTGGAGGGAATGAAACAGATTATCCTTGACGAGGAAATCGTTTGCCCTATCAGTGGCACTCGCAACTGGACTGATGTGCGTCAGTTCAATCTGATGTTCAAGACTGAGATTGGTGCCGCTGCAGAAGGATCCAGCACCATCTATCTACGTCCAGAGACTGCTCAGGGTATCTTCGTGAACTATCTGAATGTTCAGAAAACAGGTCGCATGAAATTGCCTTTCGGCATTGCTCAGATAGGAAAGGCATTCCGCAATGAAATCGTTGCTCGCCAGTTTATTTTCCGCATGCGCGAATTTGAACAGATGGAAATGCAATTCTTTGTTAAACCTGGCACTGAACTGCAATGGTTTGAAACATGGAAACAGACTCGCATGAAATGGCATCAGAATTTGGGCTTTGGCGCAGAGAACTATCGTTTCCACGATCACGACAAGTTGGCTCATTACGCTAATGCTGCTACCGATATTGAGTTCCACATGCCATTCGGTTTCAAAGAGGTGGAAGGAATCCACTCTCGTACCAACTTCGACCTTTCTCAACATGCCAAATATAGTGGCAAGAAGATTGAGTACTTTGATCCTGACACTAACGAGAGTTATACTCCTTATGTTATCGAGACCAGTATTGGTGTGGACCGTATGTTCCTGAGCGTGCTATGTCATGCATATGAAGAGCAACTGTTGCCAGATGGGCAGACTCGCACAGTGTTGCACTTGCCTGCAGCTTTGGCTCCTGTCAAGTTAGCTATTTTCCCGTTGACTAAAAAAGATGGACTACCCGAGAAGGCTCAAGAGATTTTCAATGACCTGCGTTTCTATTTCAATTGCAAATATGAAGAGAAAGATCAGATAGGCAAACGCTATCGCCGTATGGATGCTATTGGCTGTCCTTATTGTATAACTGTTGATCAGCAAACTCTAGAGGATAATACCGTCACGTTGCGCGATCGCGACACGATGGAACAGACTCGTGTTGTCATCAGTGAACTGCAGCAGATTGTTGACGAAAAGGTAACAATCACCTCACTGCTGAAGAAATTGGCATAAACACCTGTCTTTACGACATACTTCTTGAGGGACAAAACATGTAAATCAGAATGATGGTTTTCAAAAGAAGAAGATACTGCCTCTCGTTAGGTTTCATACTTGGCTTAGGGATGATGATTTTAGCATCATGCTCTGAGAAAGAAGACGTTTGGGATCCTTATTACAATTGGCAGGCTCGCAACACCAAATGGTTCTTGGAAATAGCCGATTCTGCCCGTATCGCTATAGCCCAATCAAAGGCTGCTTATGGGGATGAGTGGGAATATCACTGCGATTGGCGTATGTACAAGAGTTTAATGCGCAGTGCTGACTATGTAGGACCCGTTACGGACAGTATTTGTGTCCATATTCTGAAACATGGAACTGGTACAGTAAGCCCTGCCTACACGGATAGTATCCGTTTGAATTTCCGTGGATGGATTCTCGAAACAGAATACGAGAACGACAAAGGCACTCGAGATTCCTATCAAGCCGTGTTCAGCCAAACATACTATGGCACCTTCAATCCGTTGACTGCAGCCCCCCAAACAATGGCTGTCAGCGGAACGGTAGAAGGATTTGGGACGGCCCTACAGTATATGGTAAAAGGAGATGATTGGCTTGTCTATATCCCTGAGAATCTTGCTTATGGAGAAAAAGACTCAGAAGCCATTCCTCCTTATAGCACCCTTGTATTCCGCCTTAATATGGTGGAAATCTACGAGAGTGGGGCTGGCTTACCAACCTGGCAGTAAAGCATGCTAATTAATAATCTTTATTTCTTTAGCCGCTCGTCATTCTTGATCAACCATTCAGCAATCTGAACCGCATTCAGAGCAGCACCCTTCTTAATCTGGTCGCCTGTCAACCAGAAAGTAAGGCCATTCTCGTTGGCTAAGTCTTTGCGTACACGACCAACGTAAACATCATCCTTACCTGCAGAATAGAGAGGCATAGGATATGGCAGACTCTCCATCGTTTCCTTGGAAACATCTGGATTTGCCTTTGTACCAACCTGTTGAGGGGCATCAATCAATGTCACACCCTCCGCATTGCGGAAGGCTTCCTGAGCAGTTTCTACAGCAATGGGAACCTCAGTCTCAACCCATACGGCTTCAGAGTGAGAGCGCAACGAAGATATTCGAACACACATTGCAGAACAACGCGCATCTGTGTGCATGATCTTCTTGGTCTCATTGAACATCTTCATTTCCTCCTTCGTGTAACCATTATCCTGGAAAACATCAATCTGAGGAATCACATTGTAGGCCAATTGATAAGCAAACTTGTTTACAGTAGGTTCCTCCTCATTTGCGAGTGCCTTGTACTGCTGTTTAAGTTCCTCCATAGCAGCAGCACCTGCCCCACTGGCAGACTGATAACTGGCAACGTGGATGTTCTTGATATGAGAAAGTTTCTCAATAGGATTCAAGCAAACAACCATCATGATAGTTGTACAATTGGGATTGGCTATGATATTTCGAGGACGGTTCAACGCATCCATAGCATTACATTCAGGAACCACCAAGGGGACATCCTCGTCCATACGGAATGCACTTGAATTGTCAATCATCACAGCACCATACTTGGTAATTGTCTCCGCAAATTCTTTGCTGGTACTTGCACCTGCACTGGCAAAAACAATGTCTATTCCTTTGAAATCTTCGTTGTGCTGCAACAACTTTACTTCATATTTTTTCCCTCGAAAGGTGTATTCTCGGCCTGCACTACGGATTGAGCCGAACAGAACCAAATCGTCCAAAGGAAAATCCCTTTCATCCAAAACCTTTAGGAATTCTTGTCCTACTGCACCACTGGCACCCACAATTGCTACTCTCATCTTTTTACCTTAATAAAAGTTTGTGGCGGCAAAGATACTCATTTTATTATAAATAACCTACCAATCGACCAGAAAAAACTCATAAGAGGAGCTACGAGGTGAATAGAGTACGGCAATGTACCCCTTTGTTTTTACATACACCAGTCGTTGTTACTGATACTTCCTGTCCCATTGTTCCTTATTTTCTCCTCCCATAAAAGATACTTGCCATGGCTAAAGCGATGATGAACAGTGTCAACAGATAAGCCCACCAGTGCGTAACACGTGAAACGGCGCTAATCGTATAATCCTGAGGAATGAGCCGCTCGCCCGTGAAGGGGTAGAAGATGGTACCGTCCGGTTGCAAAGTGCCGTTTCTTGCATCAATGACTGTTCCTGGCATGCTGAGTGTGTAGGGTACATTGAACCAGAAGATATTAAGTCGGTTGGCAAGCTCTTTGTTCAAGATGCGGCCGCAAGGCGTATCCTCATCGAAGAAGAAGGTATAGGCGTCTGAGTGGAAAAAGTCATGTAGCTTCTCCTCAGGTTGAATCGCTAGTATGTCATCTTCGTCATCCAAAAGGAAATGCAATAGCGAATCACGAAGCTCAATAAAGCCTTCTCGGTTGACGGGTGGAGTGGTGATAGAGTCATAGTTGCTGACAATGAAGTCGAAGCAGAGCTGGTAGAGATTATCATTCAGCCATTTAGTGGCAAAGGAATCCATTCCTTGCAACTTCTGCGAAGCCTCAGCTCCGCTAAGTCCCTCCAACAGGTTCGGCTTACCAGTAAACCAAAAACTTACGATATCCTTGTCGGCATAATCGGTAGCTGCCAGTTTGAATGTATCGCCCACGCAATAGAACACTTCGGTATAAGCATATTCCGTATAGAACCAACGGAAGCGCTTCTCCAGCTTGGCATTCGAGCGGAGGCGTGTGCCGTTCAGTTGTAGAGGCGTCTGCTGGCACATTTCATCTACAGAGGAGAAGGGGCAGGTGAAGGTTGTTGTCACAGTATCTCCCCCTCCAATTTCTGTATGGCTTTGACAGAAAGCATCTATATTCAAACACTCTGGCATAGGTCGCGACCATTCGATGCGGTCCTTGCCCCATAGAGAGTCGCGCATCTCCTTGGACATCACGTTCTTATAGGACACCTCGCGTGTCGCACCTTTCCAGGGCCTATTGTGGATAGTGGTGTGCATCACGACATCCGGCTGATAGCAGGAAGAAAGAAGAAGGGTCCCTGCCACACCGCAAAGAAGGGTGACCAAATGGTAAATGGTAAATGGTAAATGATAAATGTCTTTACTTCTTTTCATAATACTTTGTCCTTAATTGGGTATAACTGATCCGCTTGTCCTTCTGCCGACTGCTTGTGTACACATCCTTCAGGGTGCTGCCGGTTGGCAAAGTGTTGGTATAATAATGTACTACATCCATTTTTCGTTGGGTCACTGAGACAGGTTTGTTTACGTAGAGAAACAGTCCCACCAGCCAGATGGCAGCAATAGAAGACACTACACGGAGGAGTGTCAAAAAGCGGTAAGTCTGCGAAGTAGCCTCCTCCTGCCGATGTGGAGCCTCCCTTCTTTCTGGCAGGTTTGCCAAAATACAATCTGTTAACTCGCTAGGGTTGTCAATGTCGGGTTGCTGAGCGCTGAGGCGTTCTAATATATCATCAATCTTGTCCATAACCTAATGCTTTCAGTTGTTTACGTATCGTTTGTCGAGCCATGTATAGGTTGCTCTTTACTTGCTTAGTATCCATGCCAGTTATATGCGTTACCTCCTGCGATGACAGTCCTTCAAGCTGGCAGAGGGTGAACACCAGCCGCTGCTTTTCGCTCAGTCTTTTGCTCAGCATTCTGACAATTGCCACCCACTCGCTGTTCTCGAGCTTTCGATGGCTGTCCGCGTTCGCAGCAAATTGTCGCAGCACCGATTCGTCATCCGGCAGCGGCACGATGCGGTTCATGCTCTTGAGACGATCTAGGCAAAGACGTGTAGCGATAGTGTAGATCCACGTGGAAAATGGACGTCTCAGATCGTACTCTCTAATACTTTGCCACATGCGGATAAAAGTCTCCTGCACGACGTCCTTTGCCTCTTCTTCATCACAGAGCATCTTCAGCGACAGCGAGAACACTATCCTCTGATGGGTCTTCACCACACTTCGGAACGCGGCTTTGTCGCCATGTTGGCATCGAATCAGTATGTCGCTGTCTGTCTGCTGCATTTTTCTGTCGCCTTTCTGTCTATTATACGACTGAGGAAGCCAAAAGTCAAAACCTTGTTTAAATTTTCCTCTTATATAATAACGCCAAAGGGAGTGGGTATAGTATGTTAGAAACCTATCAGTTTTTGCGCGAAGGCTTTCTGTAAATTATGGGGGCAATAAGAAAAAATTATTTCTTTTTTTTGTATTGTGCTCACTTATTCGTAACTTTGGCAGCTGAAACTAGCAGATGATTAAACTTGCTACCATATTATTGGCCCCAGGCACTGCCATAATAACCGACCCCACATGGATATTCTTTGTGGTGCTGTTCATTATTTTATTTGCACCCCTACTTCTTCGCAAGCTGCATATCCCTCATGTTATAGGCCTAATCCTTGCAGGCGTGTTGATAGGGCAATATGGGTTCAATCTGCTTGAACGTGACAGTTCCTTCCAGCTTTTCGGACAGGTGGGAATATACTATATCATGTTTCTGGCAGGACTGGAACTGGACATGGGCAGCATGGAGCACTATGGGCGTCGAGGATTGCAGTTTGGCATCATTACCTTCGCCGTTCCATTCATCCTGGGTTTTTTTGCCGGCAGATACATACTTGGATATGGGGTGCTAACAAGCTTTATGCTGGCTTGTATTTTCAGTTCCCACACGCTAGTTTCTTATCCAATTGTAGGCCGATACGGTGTATCGCGACATAGAGTGGTGGTAATCAGCGTAGTTGCCACAGCGGTTGCGACGTTTGCCGCATTGCTCACATTGGCACTTGTGGTGGGGTCGCTCAAACCCGACAATACAGTATTTACATGGATTCTCTTTGCAATAAAATGTATCTTATATGGTGCCTTTGTCATTCTGGCTTATCCACGCATAGGAAGATGGTTTTTGCGTCGCTATGACGATAGCGTGATGCAATACATATTCATCCTGGCTCTGGTTTTCCTCAGTGCCGCTTTGGCAGATTTGGTAGGTCTTGAGGGACTCTTAGGCGCCTTCCTGTCAGGTTTGATTCTCAATCGACTCATTCCTCGAACCAGTCCCTTGATGAGCCGGGTAGAGTTTGTTGGCAATGCATTATTCATTCCCTATTTCATGATTGGAGTTGGAATGATTATCGATGTTCGCATTCTCGTGAGTGATGCCCACACTTTGTGGATAGTGGCAATAATTGTCATCACCGGTATGTTTACAAAACTGCTTGCTGCATGGCTTATGAGCCGATTCTATAGGGACTCTCATGGCGCAATGAACCTGATGTTTGGCCTCACAAGTGCTCACGCAGCAGGCGCTTTGGCCATTGTAATGATTGGCACAGCTCCAGAGGTGGATCTTATGGACAGCGCCATCCTCAATGGTACAGTCATGCTAATCCTTTTCTCCTGCATCATCAGTTCATTTGCCACCAGCCATGGGGCTCGCGAACTGGCCTTGAGCGACACGTCTTTCGAAGAGAACCGAGGTTCGTATCATGGTAAGTGTCTGGTCACCTATTCTCATGCGGATACAGTGGGAGTGATGACTCAATTTGCCATCCTTATCCGCAATCCTTATATACCTGACAGCCTGATGGGACTTTCTGTAGCCTATGATGATGTGCGAGGCGAGGATGATCATCGACAAGGAAAAGCTTTTTTGGAGAAAGCTCAGAACATTGCTGCCTCAGCCGATGTCCACATGGCCACTATGAGTAGGGTTAGTACGAATATAGCCAGCGGGATTCTTCATACTATGAGAGAATGTGATTGCGGTGAAGTCATCGTAAGCCTTACCGATCGCGAGACAGGAATGCCCAAGTCCAGCCTCGGAACAGTGATTGACAATGTAATTGCAGGTTCACATCGAGAGGTGATGGCTTTGCGCTGCATCGTCCCTGTAGGCACTTTACGGCGTGTGATAATTGCTGTCCCACAAAAAGCCGAATATGAGGTTGGATTCTACAAATGGCTTGAGCACGTGTGCCGTGTGGGAGAACAGCTTGATTGCCATTTGGAGTTTCATGTACATCCTGACACTCTGCCTTATATCCGAGGTTATATGCGACAGAAACACGCTTTCCTTCGTAGCGAATACCACGAAATGTCACTCTGGACACAATTAAGTTCCCTTGCAAATCGCATGGGTAAGGACGATATGATTATTGCGGTCACGGCTCGTTCTGGTTTCATCTCTTATCAGTCCTCATTCGACTCTTTGCCTCTACAGCTTTATCGCTATTTCAGTCATACCAGCGTAATGATCCTTTATCCTGACCAATGGGGCGATCCTTTGGAAACGGTTTCCGTCTTTGCGCCCAGTGGCACAGTGGTCACACGCCAACCCCATACAATAGGCAGCTGGTTTAGAGAACTTTTCCTTTCAGACAAATAACAGATAAATAATGATACAATTAAGAAATATAACCAAAAGTTTCGGCTCCTTGCAAGTGTTGCGAGGCATCGATCTAGACATTAACCAAGGAGAAGTAGTCAGCATTGTTGGTCCCAGTGGAGCAGGCAAAACGACTCTGCTCCAGATTATGGGAACACTGGACCAACCTGATACAGGTCAGATCATCATCGACGGACAGGATGTGAGTAAACTGAGCAGAAAAAAAATGGCACAATTCCGCAATCAGCGCATTGGTTTTGTCTTTCAGTTCCATCAGCTTCTACCTGAGTTTACAGCTTTGGAGAACATCATGATACCCGCCTTTATTGGAGGCATTGGTCGCAAGGAAGCACAGCGTCGTGCCACTGAATTGCTGGAATTCATGAAACTGACAGATCGGGCTGACCATAAGCCAAGCGAACTCTCTGGAGGAGAGAAGCAACGCGTGGCAGTAGCTCGCGCTCTTGTCAACCATCCTGCTGTCGTTTTGGCCGACGAACCCAGTGGAAGCCTGGATTCTCAGAACAAGGACGAGCTTCATCGACTTTTCTTTGACCTTCGAGACCGTCTGAAGCAAACCTTCGTCATCGTCACGCACGACGAATCACTTGCTTCCATGACAGACCGCACCATCCACATGGTAGATGGCTGCCTTACTTCCGATGAATCCTCTGAATCTTTATTATCCAAAAAGGACGTAACAACAATGGATTCTCCTTCCCTATCCTTCAACACTAATTCTACACAAGATGAAAAACAGTAACTGGTTACAATTGGGCCGTATCAACCGCCTACGGGTACTGAAACAAGTTGATTTCGGATTCTATCTCGACGGCGGCGAGAAATATGGCGAGATTCTGCTTCCCAATGGCGAGATTCTCAGTGACATAGACATCCATTTGGATGATGAACTTGATGTCTTCCTTTATCTGGACACAGAAGAACGCTTGGTGGCTACAACAAAACATCCCAAGGCCCAAGTGGGTGACTTTGCCTATCTTGAGGTAGCTTGGGTAAACAATTTCGGAGCATTTCTCGACTGGGGGTTGATGAAGGATCTTTTCGTACCCTTCCGCGAGCAGAAAATGAAAATGCAGAAAGGACAGAGCTACATTGTCCACATTCATCTAGATGAAGAAAGCTTCCGCATCATGGCCAGTGCCAAAGTAGAGAACTATCTCAGCAAAGAGATGCCACCCTATTACTCTGGCGACGAAGTCGACATTCTCATCTGGCAGAAAACTGATTTGGGGCTTAAAGCCATAGTTGACAACGAGTTCGGCGGACTTCTCTATGATGACCAGATTTTCAAAAATGTTCGAACGGGTGACCGTCTGAAGGCTTATGTACAGCAAGTGCGACCTGACGGAAAAATCGACCTTATTCTTCAGCAACAAGGCCAGAAGGCTGTCTCCGATTTCAGCGAAATTCTTTTAGAGCACCTTCGACTCAATGGCGGACAAACTCCGTTGGGGGACAAGAGCCCGGCTGAGGAGATATACTCTGTGTTTGGCGTCAGCAAGAAGGTCTTCAAGAAAGCTGTGGGCGACCTCTACAAACGTCGCTTGATAGAAATCCATCCTGATGGTTTGAAACTGACAAAATAGACAAGACATCCATTTCTCACATTCATAATCAACCAATTACATTCTCCCCCTATGAAATCATTACTTTTGGCTTGCGCCTTTTCCCTTTTTACCTCCTTCATCATTGCTCAGAATCATGTTCCCCGCAATATTTACTGTCTCAAGGAACTTGGATGCGAACTTGTGGACTCAGCCCTAATGCAAAAAGTGGCTGAGAAGTGCCGTTATAGCGAGAATCGAGGCAAAACCGTGGGCGTCTTCGGTGGAAGCCTGTCCGTCAACAAGGAAAGTCAGGCAGCCAAACTGATGTGGCGCCAGTACCTCAACATGAACGTTACTGATTACGGACATGGGGGATACGGATTCTCCAGTCTTCAGGGCTCCATCATCGATCAAGTGAATCGCGCGAAGCCGCACGACATCTACATCCTGTGGGCCAGTACCAACGACTACACAAACAACCGCGAACCGGGCACACCCGAGGACTACACGGAGGCTGACGGTTTCGACGAGACCAAACTCGTGACACAATGCGGCGGCATAAACTACTGCATACGCAAACTCAGGCAAATCAATCCACGAGCCAAGATATACATCTTCGGAAGCCTGAAATTCTGGTATTACAGGGACGGAAACACAAAGAGGACAGGGGATGTCAACAAGACCGGCCATCCCTTCTCGCACTACATCGACCTTCAGCGCCAGGTAGCCGAGCGTCAGGGCCTCAAGTTCTTCGACCAAGACAAGATTCCCGTGGTCACACCTCAGACCAAAGACCGCTTCTACATGAGCGACAACCTGCACATGACGTATGACGGGTATGCCAACGTCGGCGTTTATCAATTATATTTCTTAGCAACAGAGAAAAACCTGAAACAGTAGGCTTAACTAGTTGTCCCTTGAAAAGTAGTTAAGCCGATAGTTTCCTTTGTGCTGAATTTTGGCGATGAGGAGACAACAGGGATTGTTGATGCAGGTTTCACTTCTCAGGATTCGCGGATCTCAAATCCTCTCCAGCAAACGTGGTATTCTGTTGATGGAAGAAAGCTTAATGGCAATCCGATATCCAAAGGCATCTATATTATTAATAATGGCAGAAAAGTCGTGATCAAGTGAGAGAAAAATCGAACTTACTTGGATCCCTTTGATTATAATCAATCAAGTAGGAGATAAACGCTAATCATAAGATGAGTTCGATGAAAACCATTCATAAGAGAGTAAGTTGACTAAAGTTTCGGAAGTAGTTAAGTGGCCAGTAATTATAGTAGTTAAGCCGATAGTTTACGACGATGACGATAGCGATGACTGGCAAAAGGTTAAATGGTAAATCGTAAATGGTAATGGCTTAAATACAGACTCCTTAACTACTTCAGAAACTTAAACTTGTTGGTTTTTGTCTCTCCATAAATTGACGAAAACGTAAACTTCTACCACGGCATACCCTTTTTTTTACCCTTTTGCGACAGATTTTTGCCCTGTTCCGGGGTTTTGTCGCATATGTGGCAGCCAGTCGCATACTCCTGGAAAGAAAAACGACAAATTCCATTGTTTCCCATAAGAACCGCCTTACCTTTGCATCAGAAAACAAAAAACAAAGGTAATAACATTAACATTAAAAAAATACAATTATGAAAACGATGGAATTAAACCCAATGACAGGAGTCCTCTCCACACAACTATGTATTGGTAAGCAACGAGTCAGTAGAGAACCTCAAGAAGGTAGTGAAGAACACTTTGATGTCAGTCTGCAAGTTCCTCATGTACATCAGCCCCGTATATCCCCAGTGCGTGAACGGCACAAAGAATTCATAAGAGAGTTTCAACAGACGACACACGTAAGATTCATTTAAACGTCAGTCCCCACATTCCGGTTCCTAAGGATGTGGGGATTTTTTTGTGGACAAGTCTGGCTGGGAGGGAGATGTGCAATCCGTTGTCTGATAAAGTGTGGTGGAATTTCATCGTCTCAACGGGAGGGTGCCAGAAAAAATGGCTCTCGCATAGAAAACAATGAAGGACGGAACCTCTTTTTTCAAAACTTTTGTTTATCTTTGCAAAGTCAATCCTGAGGAACGGCTCGTGAAGGACTGAGAATATAGAGTTTTGCTTCTAAACATTAAGCTTATTATACGATGAATTGTAAAAGTTTTTTGATTGCATGTTTACTGACGGCTTCGAGTTTTGCCTTTGCACAGACTCCTGTCTATCTGGATTCCTCAAAGGGAATCGAGGCTCGTGTCGAGGATGCACTTTCCCGCATGACACTTTCCGAGAAGATTGCGGTCATTCATGCCCAAAGCAAGTTCTCCAGCGCTGGAGTCAAGCGATTGGGATTCCCTGATTTCTGGACAGACGATGGCCCTCATGGAGTGCGGCCTGACGTATTGTGGGACGAATGGGAACAGGCTGGTCAGACAAATGATTCCTGTGTTGCATTCCCTGCCCTGACGTGTCTGGCATCCACCTGGAATCCTCAGATGGCGAATCTCTATGGTCACTGTCTGGGCGAGGAAGCTCTCTACCGCAACAAGAATATGATTCTGGGTCCTGGTGTCAATATCTATCGCACACCCTTGGGTGGCCGCAATTTCGAGTATATGGGCGAGGATCCTTACCTGGCTTCCCGTATGGTGGTTCCCTATGTGCAGGGGTTGCAGGCGTTGGGTGTGGCTTCCTGCGTGAAGCATTATTGCCTGAACAATGACGAGGAGTATCGCCACCAGGTGAATGTCATTGTTTCAGACCGTGCTCTCCACGAGATATACCTCCCCGCCTTCGAGGCTGCTGTAAAGGAAGGTCATGCGTGGGGCATCATGGGCGCCTACAATCTCTATAAGGACGAACACAACTGCCACAATTCCATCACGCTCAACAAGATTCTGAAGAAAGATTGGGGATTCGATGGTGTTGTAGTGAGCGACTGGGGTGGAGCACACGATATGGATCAGGCTATCCGTAACGGACTTGATATGGAGTTCGGTACCTGGACCGATGGCCTTACTATGGGAGCCACGAACGCCTATGATAATTATTTCCTTTCCAAGATGTATGAGAATGCTATCCGTGAGGGCAAATACACGACCAAGGAATTGGACGAGAAGGTGCGCCGCGTGTTGCGTCTGTTCTTCCGCACCAACATGAACAAAGAGCGTCCCTATGGTTTCCTCTGTTCTGAGGCTCACTACGAAGCAGCTCGCCAGATAGCGTACCAGGGTATCGTTCTGCTTCAGAATACGGGCAATGTGCTCCCCATCCGAACGGAGGCTTGCCGCAAGATTCTCGTTGTGGGCGAGAATGCCATCAAGATGATGACCGTAGGCGGCGGCTCCAGCAGTTTGAAGGCTCAGCACGAGATATCTCCCCTGCAGGGTCTCCAGCAGCGTTTGGCAGGAAAAGTGGAAGTGGAGTATGCCCGCGGATATGTGGGAGATGCCACAGGCAGTTACAACGGCGTCACTACAGGCCAGAACCTGAAGGATGACCGTTCGCCCGATGTCCTCCTTGCTGAGGCAGTGGAGAAAGCCCGTACGGCTGACTACGTGATCATCTTTGGCGGGCTCAACAAGAGCGATTACCAGGACTGTGAGGGACACGACCGCAAGTCGATGGACCTTCCTTACGATCAGGATCGTCTCATCGAGGCTCTGGCAGAGGTGAATCGTAACTACTCAGGTGGGTAAATGTCTTTGAGCCGTTATGCTATCCAGTACTTAGCAGCTTTCATTGTTTTGTATCTTTGAAAGCCCATAAAAGTGTTGATTATCAATAATTTATTTCATTTTTCACTTGCGTATTTGAGAT
>JAFRTJ010000035.1 GCA_017427185.1 Bacteroidaceae bacterium
GTGATTCTCTCAGATTTTATGCTTACCTTTGCCATGTCATGTGCGATTTTGCTTGTCTTGAAACGCAACACTAAGGTAAGTGAAAAATCTGACATGACAAAATCCTGGGCAACTTTTTGTTGCTCAGGAACTTATAAAAAATCAAACTAAAGTGCTGCGGAATTTAGGAACCCGTGAAATCAATGTCGGCAGTAAGAACGGCATTAATTTCCGTCTGTCCATTGTTAATCATGTCGGCAAACGCCTTGAAGTCGGCAGATGTCTTTATCTGATAAACGCCGTCTTCCTGCGTAATTGCCCAGCTCGTCCCTGCCCATAGCAGGAAACCGAGCATCATTACTTTTTGTAAGGTTTTTCGCATAAAGGTTTGATTTTAGTTTATAATTAGGTTAATTGTTAGTTTTCTTTTCTCGTATGTCTTTGTCTCGTTGCTCCTAAGGAAGGAGGCTGGACAGGAGGATTAGGGAAGGTTGAACTGCACCAGCATGTTGGCGAGATAGCGGACGGGCTTCCCGTTCACGGTGGCAGGTTTGCAGGGTGGCAACTTCATGAGCGCACGGCCAGCCTCAGCCGTCATCTCAGTCTTGGCTTGTGCCATTGCCTCTTTTTGGGCCTGCTCCGTCATCGTCTTTGCCTGCGCTGAAGGAATGTCGTTGACCAAGTGCATCAGACAACGCGGAGCAGAGATTGTGCCGTTCTTCTCCACGATAAATTGGAAGACGAGTCTGCCCTGTATCTGATAGCGTTTGGCAGTTGGTGGACAGGAAACCAAGTGCTTGACGGAATCTTCCCATTGTACGCCTGTTTTTTTGTCAGCCATTGATGGCTTGACATCAACTTTCGTGAAAACATCCTTGGGAACTAATATCTCCCGTATGCCGTTGTCTTGGGCTGCTATATCTTGGATGCCCAAAGTGAGGACCGCGGCTATGATAGCCATAAAAGTATTGATACGCATAATACCTGTATTAGATTCATGAATTTGTGCAAATTTAAGAGTAATTCACAAAACATGCAAAGCAAATTGAATCCCCCCCATTTTTATATTTTTTAACACTGGATCGGAATGCTGGGAAGAAGCAGTTGTTTCCATAGAGAACAAAGAGATGCCTTGTGGAATATATTATGCATCTTGTACTTTCCAATCAGCTTTTTTTGTAACTTTGCAACAGAAAAAGAATGCACAGATATGAAAAAAGACATGAAAAAGACCGTTCTCTTGATTGTTTCCATGCTGCTTATGACATTCGGCGTGAGAAGTCAGACGATAAGTGTCATCGACACAGTAATGACGACATACCCGTTTTCTGACCCTACGCCGACACCTGAGATTGGGAAAATCTATCCTTATTGGAGTTTTCAGCAATACGCCACGAAACCTGAGCCACGCTCATGGAAGATGGTCGTGTTGGAGAACGATTGGCTGCACATAGAGATTTGTCCGGAGATAGGAGGCAAAATCTGGTCGATTCGTGACAGGGCAACAGGCCGCGAGCTACTCTACCGAAACGACGTGGTAAAGTTTCGCGAGATAGCTTTGAGAGGCCCCTGGACGAGTGGTGGAATAGAGTTCAATTTCGGAGTGATTGGTCATGCGCCTTCCTGCTCCTGCCCCGTGGACTGGCGTACGGAAAAGAAAGCCGACGGAACGGTGAGTTGCTTCATCGGTGTGAACGAGATGACCTGTCGGAGCAGGTGGACAACGGAGATCAGTTTACCAAAAGATGCGGCCTACGTGCGTACGTCTTTTGTATGGTATAACCAGAGTCGCGAGTACCAGCCTTATTACACCTGGACGAACGCCGCCTTTCCTGCCGCCGAGGATCTCGTCTTGGTCTATCCTGGAACAGCCTATCTGGGACATGACGGCCAGCGGTTTGACTACCCTGTTGACGGGACGGGGCACGACCTTCGTCTCTACAAAGACCAGGCTCACGAAGATGCCTTGTCGCTTCACGTAGTGGGTTCCCACAAGCCTTTCTTCGGAGCTTACTATCGCGACAATGATTGGGGGATGATGCATTATGCGTTGCGTGATGAGAAGTTGGGCCGTAAGTTCTTCTCCTGGGGACAAAGCGGTGACGGAGACATCTGGATAGACCTCCTGACGGACTGCGGCAAGCAATATGTGGAGATGCAGGGGGGCAGACTTTACAACCAGAACATGCAGAGCTCTTCTCAGGACACACCTTTCCGACAGACGCTGATGATGCCTTTCATGACAGAGGAGTGGTCAGAGTACTGGATACCTTACAACCGTATCGGAGAGCCTGACGAGGTGACACTCGATGCTGTCGTCAGCGTACAAGGCAAGGATGACAAGACGAAAGTGAACGTCTATCCGCTCCATTCCCTAAAAGGCAGTCTTTCCATCATCGGCGAACAGGGAACGGTTTGCCTCACGAAGGAAGTCTCGCTCCAAACTGCCAAGCCCTGGACTGCCAAAGTGAAAGGAAGTCCCACGAAGATTCTGATCGATGGCCGTGTCCTTTGGCGCTCTGACGATGATGCCCTGAAAAGACCACTCACCCGCAACGCAGCCTTCCAGCCAAACCAGTTGCAGAGTTTCTGTTTGCTTGCCCGTGATTATCTGGGCATGAGGCTCTATGGGCAGGCAGAAGCAATGGCCGACAGTGCGCTTGCCATTGAGCCGGCTTCCGTCGAGACTCTGAGCTTGAAAGCCTTCCTCCAGTACCATGCCTTGCACTTCGAGCAGGCTCTTGATTATGCCGATCGCGCACTCGCTGTCGACCAGTACAATGCCGAGGCTGGTTACGTGGGTGGCCTGGCTGCAGAGGCATTGGGCATGGATTACGACGCGATGGATCGCTTCGAGGTAGCCACCATCAGCGGCAGCGGTCTTCGTTCCGCCTGCCATACCGAACTGGCACGTCTGCATTTCCGTCGTGGAGATAGGGAACTGGCGGCAGGATATGCCCGCAAGGCCCTGACGTATCAGGCCAATAACATGACAGCATTGAGGATCCTCTATAAAGCTACGGGCGAAGGGATGCCCCGAATAATGGCTTTGGACTGTTTGAGTCATTTCCCAGAGTTTGAGAAGTTGGTTAGTGGTGAAGAAGACGCAGGGATGCTGGCTGCCAACTTCCAAGAGGAACTGCCCTGGGAAGACTATCTGGAGACAGCCATCTTTTATCACAGCCTGAACTTGGACAAGGAAGCCGTGAAGGTACTGGAAGCTATACCGGAACCCAATGTTCTGACAGCCCTGTGGACTGCTTACCTGAAGCAGGATGCCTCGTCCATTGCCCAAGCTGAGGCAAGGAAAATTGATTTCACATTTCCTTTCCGTCCAGAATCCAGCTGTCCGCTTCGCTGGGCTGTAGAGAACGGAGGTCGCTGGCAGTCGCATTATCTCCTGGCTCTCTTGTCTGACTTCCTGGGTGACACTTCATCGGCAGCCCGGTTGGTAGAGGGCGATGATGCCGACTTTGCTCCTTACTACGCCTACCGTTACCGGAAGACTGCCAACGGGGCTGACATTCAAAAGGCTCACACCTTGAATCCAGGAGAGTGGAGATACGTGCGCGATGTGGCAGCCCGTTATACTCAAGACGGCAAAAACGACCAGGCGCTCTCCCTTCTGAAAGCATATTATGGGGCGCATCCATCGAATGCCCGCATTGGCGATAACCTCATCGATGCCTACATTGCCGCTGGAGAGTACGAGGCTGCCAACCAGTTGATGGACACCCTGACCATCCTGCCCTTCGAGGGAATGCGCAGCAGCCACGACAAGTATCGGCAGTTGAAGCTGAAGCTGGCTGCAGAGGCGGCCGACAAGGGGAAGTTCGACCAGGCAGAGCGCTACGTGGACGAAGCTCAGCTGTGGCCCAAGAATCTGGGTGTGGGAAAACCGCGTGAGTCAACCATCGACCACTCCACGGAGGACTGGCTAAAGAATGAAATCAAGAAACGCAGGGATGGAAAAGACCGTGCGATACTCCTCTCGCCTCAGATTGGAAACCAACATACGAAAGACAAGAAACTTTTCTGAATCACCGTTTCCTCATTGATGTTGAGGTTCACCTTCATGGGGTAAAAAGACACAACGTGTTGTCTTTGCCTTTTCAACGTGTTGAGTCGGCGGTTTCAACGTGTTGTCTTTGCAGTTTCAACGTGTTGTGTCGGCCTTTTCAACGTGTTGTCTTCTGTGATGCAGGACAAGGGGAGGGGGCTCTTGTTTTTGTGATTAATGCGCGCCGTAGACTTCGATGTCGCCAATGCGGACGTAACCATCGGTACCTCCGTTGGTGACATTCACTCGCACGTATCGTGCCTCGATGGGATTGATGGTGGCTTCAGTTACCGGTGAAGTGTTGTTGGCATAGGTGCCAGCGGTGGTCCATGTCTCGCCATCGAGACTTGTCTCGACTATGAAATCGCGGCTGTTGAGCTCAGGATCCAAACCGGCAGCCTCGGCATGACGCACCACGAAGCGGCTAATCTGGTAGGATTCCTTGAAGTCCAACTGAACCCAACCGGTTCCGTCCGCAGTTTGGGAAATCCATATATACCCTTCTGAGGGTGATCCGTCAGCAGCGAATTTGACATTTGTCTTGGCAGGAGACGAAGTGATTTCCATATCCTGCAGCAGGGTGATGTTGAAGGGCAAGTGATGCGCCTCGTTGTAGTAGCTGAACCAATGGTCGGCACGGACGATATTAACATTGCCAGGCGAGAGCGCGTTGAGTTTTTCCTTCAGGGCGATGAGCTTGTCGGGACCAGCATCCCATACCGTAGCCTGGCCTGTGACGAACATCGGCTCAGCACCCTTGAAGTTCTTGATGTCGCGATTGAAGAAATTGGTGATGACATCTACACCATTGGCATAGCAGGGGTATTGGGGGATGATGGGCAGCCAATTCGATTGTACTTTGGCGGTCAGCCGACCGTTCTGTCGTTCCCAATCGTTGATGGTGAGCCCGTAAAGATAGGGGCAGTTTTCTGCATAAGCATTTCGCTGTATGGGACTGACGTCGTCCCAAATGGTAATCACGCGCAAGCCGGCCTTCTCGAGGTAACGCTGGGTAAGTTGGGTGTAGGGAGTAATCAGCTTGCTGGAATTCGCGCTGGCATAATAACGTGTGTTGTGGGCATCGTACGGCATAGCATATCCCAGACCTGAAGGGCCGCTGACGAAGCAGTCATTGGCCGAAGCCTTGCGGTAATAGTAATTCAGCATCATGGGCGAGAAGTCAGCCAGGGCGGGGCTGATCGTCCAGTTCATGGCCATCTTGCCTCGACCGCTTTGCTCGAAGATTTTAGCCATCGCATGCTGGCAGTACTGGATGTTGTCGCCGTCGCTGATGTAGACGGCAGCATATATCTTATTCTCCAACTTAGGACGCTTGGGCACGGGGGGGATCTTGATAGGCTTGTTGACAGCCGTGTAGACAGTAGTGTTCTCGAAAAAGTCGGCAGGCACGGACGACAAGCCAAACTTGGTGGCTTCTCCCACGCCGGATCGTTCCTCAGGATACCATCCCAGGACGATATCACGACCTGGTTTCATATCTTTCAACATCTTGTCGAGCAACGAGCGTTCGTTTGCGATGCGAGGGTCGAGCCATACACATGCCGAACCACAGGCGGCACCGATGTCATGCACATAGGGTATGGTGGGACGTTCGCTGATGAGCAGGCGGTGGTTGCAGCGGTTCCAGTAGTTGTTGTAAAGATAGGTGTAGACACCTAATGCGTTGGTCATCGTGAGCGGAGTGAGGTCCTCTACAACAGGGAAATCCATGCCGTTGGCCACGAGTTTGGCTCTAATCTCGGCAGTTACGGGGAGCAAACGGTCCAGGCCAGCGATGGTGACGGCGAGGTTGGAGTAGTGGTTGCATCGATCGTTGCTGTAGAGTACCAAGCCATTTATTTCTTCCTTGTACATCTTCACCAGAGCATAAGGAGAAGAGGGGGCGACGGGAGTGATCCTGAGACTGTGTGCCGTGGGCCAGGTAGTTTGTGGCTCCTCGTTGTGGTTGTAGAGGAGGATGCGCGGACGAGTGCGATTGACGATACCCTGCAGCGTGCAGAACATGACGCGCTCTGCCTCGCTGAGCTTGGCAGTATTCATATCCAGCGATCTGACAGGAGTTGCTGGTGGGAGGAAGAAGGGCAGCAAGCGGTCTTCGGGCCAGCAGAGTTCGTTGGCTTCGAGGATGCGGTTGCCGGCACTGTTGAGGTTGAACAGCGTGTCGGCAAATGTTATCTTTTCCACCTCGTTCACATCGGTGCGGACGACAGCGCCATTGGTCATCTTCATGATCATCGTGGTGGGTTGCTGGGCAATGGTTTGTACAGCTCCCAGGAGGGCAGTAGCCAATAGGAATATTTTTCTCATCTTGTAAGAGTCTGATGTTAGGAGGAAGGGGAATTAAAACTTTATCTTGATTGTGAACGTACCTACTTTCACGATGAAGATGCCAGAGCCCAGCGTCGTACGGCTCAATCGCAGTTCACTACCCAGGAAAGGAGGAGTCGGTAGAGTACGCCCATCGAAGGAGTATACACGAGGCGTGACACCCTTGGGGATGCCACGAAGCAATGCCCCGTCCTCCTGCAATACAAAGTCGAAATCTTTCAACTCGTTGATGGCCATGTCATCGGATGCTTTGCGGAACAGGATTTCCGCGATGTCAGTAATCTCAAACTCCACGGCATCGACTGAACTCGACTTCACGATCATTTTACCATTGGAAACCGTCACGACAGGATTTGTCTCGAAGAGCACAGTTGCGCTCTCGCCACCCAATGTTTTCACCTGAAATCCCTGGCCACCCTCATCCACTGTAAGAAAACTGATTTGATTCAGATCAGCCACGCGGGTTTGGGTACTTGTCCCGTCCGTCTTCTGGATATTCATTACCTTCTCCTGTGCCCGACACGACAGGGCACCGAAGAAAAGAATCGCTACAAAAAGAATCTTTCTCATTACCTAAAAATACCTAATACTCATCAATTCCACAACACCATAATGTTTTTTTAGAGTTATTGAACTAAGAATAGTTGCCCAGGACTCTAGCGTGTTAGAGTTATCACTTGTCTTAGCGTTGCGTTTAAAAACAAGCAAAACATCCAAACTACATGGCAAAACTACAAATAAAATCTGAGAAACTCACACCTTTTGGTGGAATATCTGCACCCTCTTCTCTCATAATAATGAAATATTGTATGAAAAAAGGAGGAATTGTTTGCTATTGCTATGCTTTTGCAATATCTTTGCACCATCGTTTTGTAGAACATGATGTTTAACATTGAAAAATCTAAAGAAAAATGAAAAAAATTCTTATGATGGCTGTGGCACTTATGATGGCCGTAGCAGTGAATGCCCAGAGTGAGCAGGGCAAGATGGCATTAGGTGGCAACTTTAATGTCGGCCTGGACCACGGGTACAACAATGTTGGTCTTGGTGCCAAGTATTCTTACAACTTCATCGACCATCTGCGTGGTGAGGCATCCTTCGACTATTTCTTCCCCAAAGAGCATATCAGTCAGTGGGGACTCAATGTAAACCTGCACTATGTGTTCGACATCAATGAGAAGCATGGTATCTATCCCTTGGCAGGTTTCGCTTACCTCCACCAGCATACAAGCTTTAGTATTATGGGCATTGATGTTACAGCCAACACTGGTCACGCTGGGTTTAACCTCGGTGGCGGTTATGAGTATCGCTTCTCTGAGCACTTCAAGGCAGGCTTTGAGGGTAAACTGCAGTGCCTTTTCCATGATGGGGATGGTGGCTGCCGTGGTGTGCTCTCCTTCGGTGCTGCCTATATCTTCTAAAAGAATATATCTTCATACAAGAAAGGGGCTGTGTCATCGTGAACCCACATGTGACACAGCCCCTGATGTATATGTGAACGGGAGTGGGGAGGAGTATTTCACTGCCTCAACGAATCATTTTGCGCCCTTTGTGAATATAGATGCCCTTTGTACTGGGCTCGCCTGAGAGACGACGGCCATGGAGGTCGTACCATGCGTCATCAAATGGGAACGCATCAATTACCAGATCATGAATGGGTTGGATTCCTGTTGCAGGACTTTCGTCCAACCATTTGAAGTATGCTCCGTAAGAGCCGGTTGTAGTAAGGTACAGGAAGAACTGAGTGCCCACTGTCGAGTGGTCTGAGGAGCTGATGCTGCTGTCGATGCGGTAGAGTTCACCCTCACCATCGGGATGTGCATCGCGGAAGGAAAGATAGTTTCCGTAAGGCACTACCATGTCGCCTTTGGAATGGACAAACTGTATGCGGTGCTGTGGTTCCCAGCCTTCACAAACACTGTTGTCCAGCATTGCGCGATGTATGTCCTGCCAAACGTTGCCTTTTTCTGTCGGTAAGGTGCCGAATTTGTCAGCATCGGTAATGTATGCGTAGAAGTCTGGCGTGAAGAGCCTGTCGAGTTTTGCCCAAACGGTGTTCTTCTTGGGTGAATAGAACAGTTCTGCCATCTGCTCTGGCGAGTAGTGACGCCCCTGTGCGTCAAGTCCTTTCTGCAGTTGATCGTACCACAACCTGCTTATATCTCCGGTGGAGTACTGCTTGTTGGCCAGCCAGTCCATGATGCCAGTATCGAGGAACTGCTTCGAGAGATAATCCTCCAGCGTGTGTGTCTTCATGTCGGGGTGCGTATCCAGCATTCCCTTTATGATCATAGGCAGGACCATCGGCATTGTGCTCATCCCTTGGCGATGTTCAGTCTTAGTTCCATAACTTGTCCCGTTATCCTGCAGATAATAGCGAAGGGTCGCAATGAGGTCATAAGGACCATCGCCACAAATGCTGCCACGGAAGTGCAGTTCGTCTGAAAGCCCGTTCTGCTCGATATGCCGATGTACGGCCAGAGCAACGGCTCCGCCCTGGGAGAAACCATAGCTGAAGGTGCGCCAGTCACTCTTGAAGGCTAAAGCACGATTGCTGTCGACAAGCTTCTGATAGAGTGTCATGCCATATTTCACGCCGTCCATCACCTGCTGGGCAGTCAATTCCTGTGATAGATAGGGATGGCTGAGGTTGCGGCTCACACCAAAGCCTTCGTAGTCGGGAGCGATGACCACGCAACGGGAAACGAAGTCGTAGGCAGGATTAAGTCCCAAGGCATGGTGACTCTTCGCGAGCATACCGAACAACATACGGTCTGTGCTGTTGCTGTCCGATGAAGGACATTCGTGGTCGGCGGTGATTGTGTAGTGACTATAGATGTGGAGCGATTCGATGCTGTCGGTTGCAGCAGGCTTTGAGGGCATCCAAGCAATGAGCAACGACGATAGAACCACGTCCTCGCCTGTCGCGCTCTTCGAAGGATAGTTGAATCGATAGAACAGTGCCTCGCCACTCTTATAGACCTCCTTGAGGTCATTCGACACTTCCGTTCCCTGTGCCTTTGCTGTGCAGCAACACAGGATGATGGTAATTGTCATGAAAAGCTTTTGCAGTAACTTTTGCATCTCCAGATTGATTGCTTAAATTCGTTGTATGCTACAAAATTAATTCTTTTGAAAGAATCGTGCAATGTTTTGTGGAAAACTTTTTGATAAAACTTTGGGAAGATGAGCGACATTTTCTCAATGCGAAGGATTCTTCTCGCTGATTACAAAGAAAAAACTTTCATTTTTCTTGTCTTCGTGCACTTTTTTTTTACTAACTTTGTGCCTGGAATATTAAATAAACCCAATTAAAAATAAAGAAAGGTTATGAAACACAGATTTACTCTTGCTCTGACGGCACTGTTGTGTATGTTCGGAGCCATTCGGGCCCAAGTGCCTTTCACCCAAGAGGATGGGTACTATTTGATCAACTCGGCCGAGGATCTCGTGCAGTTGTCTACCCTCTCGAATGACGTTACCACGCGCGACAATGTGTGGACCGCCAAGTTCAAGGTGACACAGGACATTGACATGAGTAGCATCGAGAACTTCACTCCCATTGCTTATGCCAGTGGTAACGGAGCGTCCTTCAAAGGCGTCTTCGACGGACAGGGACACACGATCTCGAATCTGACGATCACCACCAGTGAAACAAACTCCAACCATGTGGGCTTCATTGGCTTGCTGTACACAGGTACTCTCTGCAACCTGTGCCTTAGGAACGTGACCATCAACAACAACAGTACGTCTCCCGTGGCTCGTGGTGCTCTGGTGGGCCGCGATGGATCTGGTACCATTGAGAACTGCTGTGTGGTGAACTTCACAATGAATGACCAGACCATCTCAGAGACAAGTACCTCGGCACCAGGCGCTGTGGTTGGCTACCTCTCGTCGAGCGAGACTTCCGTCTTCAGGAACAACTACGCTTTCCATGCCACCCGCTCGGTCAACGGCACTAATATGGCCCTGTTCTCCTTTGGCGGGAAAGGAAAGAACGCTGTCATGGTAACAAACAATTACGATGACACGAACGCTAACGCTGACGTTTTTGCCAGTGGTGAAGTTTGCTATCTGCTCAATGGATCCCAAAGTGACAGTCCTGTGTGGTATCAGACCATAGGCGAGGATGCCTCACCTGTGCTCGATGCAACCCACAAGACGGTGTATGTCTCCAACGACATGACCTGTGATGGGAAACCCAAGGGTGATCTCACTTATGGCAATGCGGGTGTAGGCAAGCGTGACGACCATGCTTTTGTCGATGGCATTTGCAGCCTTTGCGGCAACGCCGATGAGACGTGGCTTCTCCCCGTTGATGGTGTTTATCCAATTGGCACACCTGAGCAGTTGAAATGGTATGCTGCTCTCGTGAATAGCGGAAACACTCAGGCAAAAGGTTGTCTGACAGCAGACATCAATATGGATGGCAAGTGCGACAACTTCTCACCGATTGGTACAGAAGGTCATCCCTTCAACGCCACCTTTGATGGACAGGGGCATCGCATCTCGAACCTCGTTGTTGAGCAGGAAACAAACTGTGCAGGTCTGTTTGGTTACATTCAGGCTCCCTGTACCATCCAAAACCTCACTCTCGATGAGACATGCTCTATTACAGGTGCTGCCTACTCAGGCCTGATCGGTGAGTCCGTGGCTGTAGCCGGTGAAATCTACATGACCAATTTGGGTAATGAGGGTATCGTCACTTGCTCAGGTGTGAATGCCGGTGGTATCATCGGTTGTTGCATGAGCAGTTCTGCCACCTTTATCATTACCAACTGCTATGTTACAGGAAATGTCACTGGAGGCAGTGAGAGTGGTCAACTTTCAGGTTGGTTGGGATCGAATGCCACCGTCAGCAATTGCTGGGCTACAGCTACAGCACAAGGTGTTGATAGCGACGAACGATACTTTGCCCGTTATGGTGGGGCAACCTTCAAAAACTGCTACTCTGCATTTGGAAACCAGGTTCCTCTCATTGGAGAAGAACAATTGGCAAGTGGCGAATTGACATGGCTTCTGAACGGTCAGACGTTCCTTAACCCAGGTTGGTTCCAAACCATTGGTTCTGACCCTGTTCCTGTTCTTGATGCTACACATGGTGTTGTTTACAAGAGTGGCGGTAGCTATATCAATATAGAGAGTGGCGATTCCTTCTCCACCTTCCGCGCCAATGTAGTTGCAGAGGAAACATACTTCTGTGAGGAAACGATTGCCACCCAGTCGCTGATTGACGCATACAAGGCTGCAATCGACACGTGGAATGACATCGCTACATTCGATGAGTTCATGGTAGCCTATGGTGAAGCAAAACCTTTGCGCGATGCCGTCGTAACCTCTGCAAGCGAGTACCAGTCTTACATGCAAGCTTGTCAGGACGCACGCGAGCAGCTCAAGAGTGTGGAACAGGAGAACAATGCCCGCATCTTCCTCGAGGACTACCTTGATGCGGAAAGTGAGATTGAGCCTGGCGACTATCCTCATGGCAACAGCACCTACATTTTGAATACCCATACGTTGACGGGTGCTGAACTGCAAGCCGAGAAGGCCTATCTGGAGAAACTGATCCTGCGCGTTGTGCTCTCCAATCCTTCCGCTGGTTCTGAAATGACGTTCGTCATGAACAATCCTGACTTCACCGCTGCTTTCAACGGCTGGACCGTTGAGGGAACTGCTGAGATGTATCATGGCGGAGAACTCGATGTCATGCACACCGCCCGCGGTATGAATGGTCCCTTCATCATGAAGCAGACACTTCAAGATTTGCCCAACGGCATCTATGAACTGCGTTTGAACGCTTTCACACGTACAGCTGGTGACGTGTCAACGAAACTTTATACCGCTGATCTCTTCATGAACGATGTGGCCAACAATATTATGGCCATCGGCGAAGATGCTGTTTCTGAGGCAGACGCTCAGGATGGCGTGAACTGTCATATCACAGGCTCGAGCGTCGATGTTACTTATTACGACGAGATGAGCGATGTCAACGGTTATGTGCCTGGTTATCTCGTAGGTTGCTCTTATGCTTTCAAAGCCGACCGCTACCTGAATCGTGTGGCTGTCGAGGTTACCGACGGAACACTTACCCTAGGTGTGAACGACCATGCTTCAAGCTTAGGCAACTGGACAACCTTCGCCAATGCGCGCCTCTTCTATTTAGGTACCGCTGACGAGGCCAACGAGTCGCTGACTGCTGTGCTGGATGGTTTCGTGGCGCGTGCCATCACCATCCGTGACTTCATTGCCGACTCTGGTACGGAATACGCCAAGCGTCCCAATGTGTCGAATGACCTGCGCGAACAGTTGGCTGCTGCCATTGAAGAGAGTGCATCAGCCGCTACGGGAGAGCAGAAGATGGCTCTCATCAAGCGTATGAGTGAGCTCTTTGCCAAAGTATACTCCTGTCGTATGGCTTATATTGACATGCTCAAGACAGCTGAGACCATCGTTGACCTCGCCACCAAACTCAATCGTCGAGGATTGCTCAGCGAGGAAGAATACAAGGCTGTTGTCTCTGCCACCAACGAAGTATGGGATGAGTATATCAACGGCAACGTTTCTGAGGAGCAGGCACGTGAGCGCATCAGGGCACTCGAGAAGGTTTACGGAGAGATGTCCCTACCCGTTGACGAGGCTGGTTTCTATCATCTGAGCGAACCTCGCCACTTGATTATCTTCTCAGCTCTTGTCAATGAGGGCGAGATTACTGCCAAGGCTTTGGTAGATGCTGACATCGACATGAGCGAGGCAGGTGACTTTACCCCAATTGGTTTTACCAGTGCCAACGGAAGTGCCTTCCAGGGTCTGTTCGACGGCCAGGGTCATACCATTTCAAATGTGACCATCAACGTTGATGGAGCGAATACCAATCACGTGGGCTTCGTAGGTCTTCTTTTTACCGGTACTATTCGTAACCTCTGCCTCAAGGATGTGACCATCAACAACAGCAGCTCGTCTCCTGTAGCCCGTGGTGCTTTGGTAGGTCGCGACGGATCAGGTACCATCGAGAACTGTTGCGTAGTGAACTTCACCTTCAATGACCAACCTGTTGTGGAGACATCAACTACGGCTGCCGGAGGTGTGGTTGGATACCTCTCATCGAGTGCTACAAGTGTCTTCCAGAACAACTATGCATATCATGCCATCCATACAATAGAAGGCACAAGTGCTCCTCTGCCTTCGTATGGCGGAAAGGGTTCTGCTGCTGTCAACGTAAGGAACAACTACGATGGAGTACGCACTACCGACGACCAGTTCGCCAGCGGCGAGATAACCTACTTGCTCAACGGTTCACAAAGTGATATGCCTGTGTGGTATCAGACGTTAGGTGAGGATCCCTATCCCATGCTGAACGCTACCAGCAAGGTTGTATACAAACTGGACGATGGCACCTATTCTAACAGCGATAATCCTGTTGAGCCAACTGCTCCTGAAGCAGACCTGCTCGATGTGGTATTCCATGAGGACGGAACAGCTGAGGACGTATCTCCCATGCACAGCACGGTTGAGCTCTGCGGTACGACCTCTTCCACCTATTACAACCAAACCTATAAGCGCTACACGGCTCGCTTTGAGAATCCTTGGGGCAAGACCTGTACGGGCTACTACAAGGTGGACTTCGAGAACAACGAGGCAATCCGCTCAGCTCTGGCTGACGGTCACACCCTGGAAATGGTGGTAATGGGTGACTACGAGGGTGCTATTGAAGACGTAGAGGCCAAGCCGTTCAGCGCAATGCAGGGTGGTGGTACTGGCTTCCTTATCTGCAAGACAAATGCTGACGGTCGTCAGAACGAGTTCACCTTCCTGCCCAATGTGACCACTACTGGCAACAGCACGTGGCGCTGGACGAACAGTGGTGTTGTGCCTCACCCCAAGACCTATTATCATGTAGTAGGTGTATGGAACAAGGAGGAATCCAAGGCTTATATCTACGTGAATGGCGAACTCTGCAATACCATAGATGCTTCTGGAGACTTCAGGTTTGCTAACGCAGGCTGCAACTGGTTCTGCATCGGAGGTGATGCTGATCCCAATGGTGGAGGCCAGGGATGGGCAGGCGACGTAGTAATCGCCCGCGCTTACGACAAGGCTATCACTCGTGGCGAAGCTGCTGCCCTGTGGAACAAACTGAATGAAGAACCGGGCATTGGAATAATCTCTCCAACCGTTCAGCCTTCAGCTCCCATCGGAATCTTCAGACTTGATGGTGTTCGTGTTGACAAGGCTCAGCATGGTGTCTACATCGTCGACGGCAAGAAGAAACTGGTTAAGTGAGAGTAGGACATGGATTCCGTTTGTTCTCTGATTGAGATCGTGCAGAACAGACATAGATAAAGTTAGGCGGCGTATCAAAGGGTACGTCGCTTATTTGTTTCTGTCTTTCAGATGCTCTCTTTCCCTTGTCAGGAGAATAGGGAAAAGACAACACGTTGAAACGGCAAAGACAACACGTTGAAAGGGCGGAGACAACACGTTGAAAGGGCAAAGTCAACACGTTGTCTTTTTCGTTCTCTTTCTTCCCTCCTTTTTTATCCATATATGTCCATCAAGGGAGAAAAACGTGGCGTCTGTCTCCCCAATTACTACGAATAAACGTTAAAGTTCATCGAAAATCGAAAATTTCCGATATCTAAATATTGCGAGATTCAGATGTTGTCCTTTACTTTGCCCTCGAGAACCAATCAAAAACAACGAAGAAAGATGAGACGCAAGGACAACACATTGACGAAAGTGGAGTTTGAGATCATGAACATCCTGTGGGATTTGCGGGGCGGAGTCTGCGCCTGGGACATACTGGATCACTACGATGAGCCCAAACCTGCCTATACGACGATAGCCACCTACCTGAAGGTACTCTACGAGAAAGGTTATCTGGACTTCCACAAAGACAAGGGGCAAGGCAAGACTCATCGCTATGTGCCTCTGGTGACTCGAGCCGAATACACGCGACGCACCATGCAGGAGGTGAAGAAGAACTTCTTTGGCGGCAGCCTGAAACACATGCTCAGCTACTTTGTCCGCGAGGAGAATCTCTCGCCCGATGAGGTGAGGGACCTGTTGGAGATGGTGAATGACTCGATGATAAATGAAAACTGATTGAATCGCAATTGCTATGATGTCCTCTCTGCTACTTTATTCCATCAAGTCAGCCCTGGTGCAGGCGGTGCTCTATCTGCCTTACGTGCTGATGCTGCGACGCGAGAGTTTCTTCCGTTTCAATCGTTTGGTGCTCCTTTGTATCCTGCTCTTGTCGCTTGTTCTACCCCTGTGCAACGTGCCAGGCATGTCGCTCGACCGTCAGCCTGTCGTGCAGGCCGCTCAGATGCAGATGCTTGAGCTGGGCATTCCCGTTCATGTCCTGCCCGAGGTGCAAGTCGTTGCAGAGGCACAGGCAACGCATAACCTTTTTACCTTTTCACTTTTTCACCTTTTAACCTTTATATATATAATCGGTATGGTAGCCTTGCTCGTGATGAGGCTCTGGCAAGTGGGACGCCTGCAGATAGGGTTGCGGCGTGGTGCCCTCTGGCAGCAGGAGGAGCAGGGCGTGCGCATCTATTGCCATTCGGACGACGTGGCTCCCTTCAGTTGGATGCGCAACATCGTCATCAGCCGGCAGGATTGGGAGGAGGCAGGACGTGAGATAGTGCTCCACGAGACGGGTCACATCCGTGCTTTCCACTCGTGGGACATCGTGCTGCTCACTCTCGTGCAGATGCTTCAATGGTGGAATCCGCTGGTCTACATGCTGGGCATCAGCCTGCGCGATGTCCACGAATACGAGGCCGACAGTTATGTCTTGGGGCAGGGTGTCTCGGCTCAAGGCTATCAGTTATTGCTTATAAGAAAAGCCGTTGGCTCCGGTTCCTACACTTTCGCCAACAGCTTTAACCATAGTTTAACAAAAAAACGTATCGCTATGATGAAAAAGTCGAAATCAAATCCGTGGATGCGGAGCAAGGCTCTTTATGTCATCCCGGTGGCTGCGTTGGCTCTTTGTGCCTTCGCTACGCCTAAGTTTGTTGCCCCCATTGAGGGCGCAGTATCAAAACTCGGAGGCGAAGTTACGGAGAAATCTTCTGACTTGCAAATTTCAGAGGAAGAAAATGAGAAGTTTTCAGTAGAAGCTGTTGAAAATGTCCAAACGATCCTATCGGTGGCCGAACCTTCCAACAAACAAATCTTTGTGAACGGTCGTTCTGTGTCAATAGAAGAACTGAAGGATTTGGACCCAGAGAAGATAACGTCTATCCATGTCCTTCATGGCGATGCAACAAAGAATCTGTTGGGCAAGGAGGCATATTACATCATGACCGATGATCCGAAGTATGCCAATCCTAATGCCGGCAAGCTGAACTACAATCAGAAGACAGGCAAATATGAGGCAATTGTGGATAAACCAAAAGAAGTTACTCAGGACACCGTAAAAAAAATATACGGTACGGCAAAACCA
>JAFRTJ010000036.1 GCA_017427185.1 Bacteroidaceae bacterium
TGCACTTGGCGTGCTGAGCAAGGTGTTGGAGAACAAGCAGCCGGAATGGCAAGAAGGCAAGCCTTGGAAGCGTCCTGCAGAGTGGGATGATGCTAAGAAGGCTTACGAACTGGGCGTGAAGAATCAGACACAACTCTCAGGAAAGCCCTTTAACTATGAGTTCTGTCCGCAGGACGACTACTATTTGAAGTCACACCTCCTTGGTGACATCTTCGCTGGCGACCAGCTCTCTGCTGCAGATCGCGAGATAGCAACCGTAGCAGCCCTGTGCGGTCTCGATGGTGTTGCTCCACAACTGGCTGCCCACAAACAAGGTGCCGTGAATATGGGCAACTCAAAGCAACAGGTCGATGAGCTCTGCACTTGGCTCTGCAACGAAGGTTACACCCTGAACACCAAGTGGCCCAAGGGCGAGCCTAATCCTTACGGAAAGTATTTCATTGGTCAGAGCTATCTGGCAGATGTCGGTGGTGGTGTGATGAACGTCACCTTCGAGCCTGGTTGCCGCAACAACTGGCACATCCACCACAAGCAGGTACAGGTGCTCATTTGTGTTGCAGGTCGCGGCTGGTATCAGGAATGGGGCAAGGCTCCCGTTGAGATGACTCCCGGCACTGTCATCGCCGTACCCGCAGAAGTCAAACATTGGCACGGAGCACAGAAAGACTCATGGTTCCAACACCTGACCTATCATAAGGATGTAAAAGAAGATGCCTCAAACGAGTGGTGCGAGCCAGTAGATGATGCTACCTATAATGCACTGAAATGATAATCAAACAACAATGCAACAAGTATCCACTAAACAGCCACCCACTTCCGTTATCTTGAAAAACAAATAGAAGTTATGGAAGATACTTACGGTTGTAATCTGATTAACACGAAGCGTGACGGACGGCAGGTGACGGAGTTCGTGGGCAGGTATCACGTACACATCCTTGTGCGGCAGGGACAGATGACGTTCTCTGATGGTAAGAACTCATTCACTTCCCTGCAAGGCGACCTCGCCATCTGGCAGATGTCGAACACGATTCAGAGCATTGAGTGTTCCGATGATTTCGAAGCTGACGTATTACTTTTATCCTGGCAGTTCCTCCAACAGTTCAATCCTGAAATGGTGTGGGCCTCGAAAGGATTTGTGTTCATCCGTATCAATCCGTCGTTTCATCTAGACGAAGAGGCGTTGCGACTGATGGATGATGACTTTGAACAGTTTCGTAAGCGTCTGTTGATGGAAGATCCTGGTTTCAAGCGCGAAATATTAGGACGTGTGATGCAGATATTCATCTACGATTTGTGGACGATTTGCCAACATGGGTTGTCGCAGATGGACACCTCCGACAATTCGGCGCGGATTTTCTTACGCTTTCTGGCTATGGCTCAACAGAATGCCAGGACGGAGCGCGAGGTGAACTATTATGCAGACCTGCTTTGCATCACTCCGAAATACCTGTCACAGGTAAGTCGAACCATTACGGGACTGCCAGCCTCGCAATGGATACAGTTCTATGCATCTTTCGAACTGGTGTCACTATTGAATGACACAACGAAGACCCTGACCGAAATATCAGACCTGATGCACTTTGAGAATGTGTCGCATTTCTCGCGTTACGTAAAGAAAACACTTGGGGAATCACCCAGTCAATATCGTCAAAAATAGCATCTTCTGCAAAATGTGAAAGTTATGAGGCAATCTGGATAAAGACGGGTTGCCTTTTTCGTTGTACCTTTGCCAACGGAATTTAAAACTGAAAGAGATATGAATATTTTCGAGCAATTAAGATCAGGGGCCGACGTCGATATGGCAACGCCCGAGTATGTAGAGGCTATCAAGCACATGACCGACTGCGCCAACATTTGTTTTAAGATTAATACGACGGCTCCACAGCCTGAGCAGATTCGTCCGTTAGAGGAGCAACTCTTTGGCGGTAATCTCGACCAGACGAGCTATCTCATGCCTCCACTGCAGGTTGACTTTGCCTGTCAGATGAAGATTGGCAAGGGTGTGTTTGTAAACCATTCGCTGACATGCATGGCTGCTGGTGGCATCACCATCGATGACGGTGTGATGATAGGTCCCAACGTGCGCATCGTTACCGACAACCACGACTTCGATAACCGCATGGTGCTACGTTGCAAACCTGTCCACATCGGACGTAACGCCTGGATTGGCGTGGGTGCCATCATCCTGCCTGGTGTAACCATTGGCGAAAATGCTGTAGTAGCTGCTGGTGCTGTAGTCACTAAGGATGTGGCTCCGAACACCATCGTGGGCGGAAATCCCGCAAAATTCATTAAGAACATTTAATCAAGGAGGACATAATATGATTTTCGACAGAAACGAACAGAAACAGGTAGTGGCACTCTTGGGTGCCGGTAGTATGGGAACAGCCATTGTGCGCCGTATTGGTGCCGGTAAGAAGATTCTGTTGGGCGACATCAGCGAGAAGGCATTGGAACGTGTCGGTGACGATTTCCGCCGCTGTGGCTATGATGTAGAGACTTTGCAGGTAAATGCTTTGCAGAAGGAAAGCGTGGAGGCATTCGCAAGGAAGGCAGCAGAACTGGGGCCCGTAATGTATTTCATCGACACCGCTGGTGCATCGCCCAATCAGGCCAATCCTGAACACATAGTTAACCTCGATATGCTGGGCACTGGCTATGCCGTAGACGCCTTCGGAGAGGTAATGGCCGAGGGTGGGGCAGGACTTATCATCTCCAGTCAGGCAGCCTATATGTACCCCATCCCCAACGACATCGAACTGCAACTGGTGAACACTCCGACCGCTCAGCTGAAGGACGTGAAGTTCGTTCAGGAGGTGGCCATGCAGAACTCAGGTTTTGCCTACATGATTGCCAAGCGCATGAACCATCTGCAGGCACAACGCGCCGCAGCTACAAGTTGGAAGAAACGTCGTGCCCGTATCAACACCATCAGCCCTGGTGTCATCGTTACCCCGCTGGCTTACGATGAGTTCAATGCCAATGGTGAGGGCTATCAGCGCATGATTGATGCCTCTGCAGCCAGACGCACTGGTACCAGCGACGAGATTGCCGAGGCAGCAGCCTTCCTGCTGGGAGAGCATGCCAAGTTTATTACAGGTACCGACCTGCTCATCGATGGTGGTGTCATCGCCAGCATCCGCACGGGGAAATACAAATTAGGTCAACAATAAATATGTACGTCAAGAGTATCATCACAGCTCAAAAAACTCCTACATTAATACTCAGAAGTAATCGAATGGTTTACGTAAAAAAATAAGAGAATCATGAATTCTTTGAAAACTGGAATAATAACAACCATGATGTTGATGGCATCAGTCTCACTTTTAGCACAGAAGAATATGGCACTAACAACAAAACAACAAACACTTGTGGCTATCGCTGCCAACGAGGCAAAGGGGAATATTGAAGGACTGAAAGTAGCCCTGAACGAAGGATTAGAAAAGGGACTAACCGTGAGCGAGGCCAAGGAGACTCTCTCACATCTCTATGCCTACACGGGCTTTCCACGTTCGTTGAATGCACTCAGCACATTACAACAAGTCATCAAGGAGCGCACAGAAGCAGGACTACGTGTGGACAAAGGTCGTGAGGCTGACCCTCTTCCGAAAGACTATGATGCGTTGAAGCAGGGTACTAAGGTACAGACGCAACTCTGCGGAGGACAGCCATTCACTTATACTTTCGCACCGCAGACCGATTTTTATCTGAAGGCCCATCTATTTGGCGACATCTTCGCTCGCAACAACCTGACATTTGCCGATCGCGAGGTTGTGACAGTTTCAGCCATCTCTGCCCTACCCGGCTGCGAGCCTCAACTGCGAGCCCATGTGTCAGGAGCAAGAAACATGGGGGTCAGCGATGAGGCACTCAAGGAAATGCCAGCTATTCTGGAGACAAAGATTGGAGCAGCAGAAGCCGAGCGACTTCGTGGTGCTTTGGCTACTGTCTTTGGTGAGAACTACAGCCCTGTACAGACAGTTGATTTCTCTCTATGGCCCAAGGGAATACCTAATACCGACTACGCCCAGTACTTCACAGGCAATAGCTATTTGGCAACGATGGAAGGAGGTATAGCAAACGTCACTTTCGAGCCTCGCTGCCGCAACAACTGGCACATCCACCATAAGCAAGTACAGGTGCTGATCTGCGTCGCTGGTCGTGGTTGGTATCAGGAATGGGGCAAGGAGGCGGTTCCAATGACTCCTGGCACCATCATCGCCATCCCTGCTGAAGTGAAGCATTGGCACGGGGCTGCCAAAGACTCTTGGTTCCAGCATTTGACCTATCATAAGGACGTGCAGGAGGGAGCTTCAAATGAATGGCTGGAGCCTGTGACAGATGACGTTTATGACAAGCTGAAGTAACAAAATCCTTAAAAAACAATAAGTCCCAAAGCAATTTGATGATGCTTTGGGATTTTTTTCTTATATTTGCAGAAATTATAAATACCATTCTAAACAGATACAATTATGAAGGAGCAAGTATTACAGGCAATGCGTGAGGCGGGAAAGCCCGTTTCTGCTGGCGAGGTGACCAAAACATTAGGTGCTGACCGCAAGGAAGTGGACAAGGCTTTTGCTGAGTTGAAGAAAGAAGGTGCTATTGTTTCTCCCGTCCGCTGCAAGTGGGAACCGAAAGGTTAGTAAGAGCAGAGCCAATCTGGATTGAGTCTGCCAAGTCTTGATTGAGGAAGGAATATATTTCTGCCCAGAAAGTAATTAATCATGAGGAGGGCATTAGCTCTCCTCATCACATTTTAAAACAATTACATTTATGGAAACAAAAGCAATTCGCATGTTCGACGGTGGTTTCATGAGCCAGCCGTTTGCCTTTGGCGGTGAAGAAGGCAAAGACCAGTTTGACGAACAAATCATCTACCGCAGCAGTCTCCAGAACTTCCTTATCGACACAGGGAGCGAGGTTATCCTTGTCGACACAGGCTTCAGGACCGGCTTTGCCGCACCTGCCAAGAAGTTAGGCGCTCCGCTCTATATGGGAGAGAAGGTAGCTGACTACATGGAAGCATTTGCTGCCACAGGCTACAAACCAGAGCAGGTGACGAAGATTCTCATTACCCACAAGCACCCTGATCACAGCGACTGCATTAATGAATTCCCCCATGCTAAGGTGTATATCGCTCCTGAAGATGCTGATGCCATGAAACTGGAGGGCGAGAACATCGTTCGTGCCCAATATGGCGAGACGTACAAGAATTTCCCAAAAGCTCAGCAGGTGGCTGATGGCATCTGGTTTATCGAGGCTAAAGGACACACGAAGGGCAACAGCATCATCATCGCTGAGAATGATGGCCTCTTCTATATGTTCCACGGAGATGTGACCTATTGTGATGCCGCCCTGAAGGCCAACAAACTGAGTATCGTCTTCGAAGACAAGGATGCTGCCCGCCAGACACTCGACCGCGTGCGTCAGTTCATCAAGGACAATCCCACCGTCTATCTCTCCACCCACTGCCCAGAGGGCTACGAAAACTTGGAGATGAAACGCGTGATGACATTATAAAAAAACATGGATCGCAGTCAGGAAATAATTCGTACCAGTTGGATAGGCATTGCCGCCAACCTGCTGTTGGCAGGATTCAAGGCTGCAATAGGTGTTCTGGCCAGCAGTGTGGCAATTGTAATGGATGCTGTCAACAACCTGAGTGATGCGCTGTCGAGTGTCATCACCATCGTAGGCACCATACTCTCGCAACGCCCTGCCGACCGCAAGCACCCCTTTGGATTTGGGCGCATCGAGTATTTCAGCGCCATTATCATTGCCGTCATTGTATTGTCGGCAGGTATCACCTCGCTTATCGAATCGGTTAAGAAAATCTTCGACCCTACGGAGCCAAGTTACACGACAACAACACTCATAGTCATTGTGGTGGCCATCGTGGTGAAACTCATCCTCGGCCAATATGTCAAGCGTAAGGGCCAGCAGTTGAAGAGCGATGCGCTGATAGCGTCTGGCTCTGATGCTTTGTTCGATGCAATCATTACTTTGGCAACACTCATCTCGGCTGGCGTCATGCTGCTGTGGGGCGTATCACTCGATGGTATCCTTGGAGCTTTGATTTCTCTGGTCATCATCAAGGCTGGTATCGAGATGCTCGCCTCGCCCGTCAACGAGTTGCTGGGCACCAGCATTTCAGCTGAACTTACCAAACAGATAGTAAAAGAAGTTTCAGGCTTCGAGGGTGTACATGGCGTGTACGACCTGATTCTGCACAACTATGGTCCTGACATCAAAATCGGTTCGCTCCATATCAATGTCTATGACACGATGTCGGCTCATGAGATTCATGGTCTTACCCGCAAGATAACGATGCAGATGATAGAACGTCACGGCATCGTGATGACTGTGGGCGTGTATGCCATTGCTACAGGGGAGAACCGTCGGGCAGAGTTGCAGTCAAAGGTGATACAGACCCTAGCTGCACACGAGGACATCGTCCAGGTGCATGGATTCTATTATTCAGAGAAGGAAAAGATACTCTCCGTCGATGTCGTTCCTGACATTTCCGTCCACGACGAAGCCGCCTTTGTCAGCAGGCTCACCAGCGAGATTCAACCTTTCGTGCCTGACATGCAGGTGGTCATTATTGTGGATCATAATTACAGCGAATAAACAAAAACATAAAAGAATGTAGCAGAGAGGCTGAAGGAGAGTATTCCCAGCCGAGAGGACATGTTACTGCTGGCAAAAGATTCGGTTTAACCACTACAGGAAACTGAGTGTTTCATTTGCCAACAGATGCCCTATCACACCTCCTGTGGAGCCAAAGTCCTTTGTCTCACCTGATGAATTCTGAAAGACAACGTGTCGCGATGGCAAACTCAACACGTTGAAACTCCAAACTCAACACGTTGAGATCTCAATTGCAACACGTTGTCTTTGCTTGCCCCACACAAGGAAAGTGGTCGCGTGGTACAACATGCTGACCACCAACTCAGCAAACAACCCACAGAATGCGGCATCTACATCCACTTTGTAGACAGTAATTAAATAGCGAGCTGGGTAAGAGGATGGGGCAAACAGATGCTCGTCCACCCATATTTTGCGTTTTTAGTGGAGAAAACGGACAATTATTCAAAGTATTTTTGTAAATTTGTAGCGGAAAGGCTGTGGTGTCATCTACCTGTTCCCCATGCAGAGTACTGAAGACTCCCACAGATTCGTATCTTAGGAAATAAACGTGAGTCAAAAAGTATGAAAAAGATTGTAATGATGATGGCTGCACTCTTGACGATATGCCTGAGTGCCTACCCACAAGCAAACAAAAAGAAGAACAAAGACATGAGAGTATTGGTAGCCTATTTCTCAGCAACTGGCACTACGAAAGGTGCTGCACAACAAATGGCAGAGGTAACAGGTGGTACCTTGCACGAAATCAAGCCTGAGCAACCCTACACAGACGCCGATCTCGACTGGCGCGACAAACAGAGTCGAAGCAGCGTGGAGATGCAGGACAAGTCCTCGCGCCCTGCCATAACTGACAAGCTCAGCAACATGAAGGACTATGACGTAATCTACGTCGGATTTCCCATTTGGTGGTACACATGTCCAACGATTATAAACACCTTCATGGAGGCATACAATTTCAAGGGAAAGACCGTCATCCCATTTGCCACATCGGGTGGCAGCAGTATCAAGAAAGCCTGCGAAGACCTGAAAGCCGCCTATCCGAAAGTGAAGTGGAAGGAAGGAAAGTTACTGAACCATGCAACGAAACAGGAAATGGCAGCATGGGTGAACCGTCTGTAATCTTCTTCTCAAGTTGCCACAACATAACACATGACAAGTAACAACATAAAAGAATTAAGATATGCAAAAGATTTATGATTTCAAGGCTCTTACGAGCAGAGGCAAAGAGATAGATTTCTCTGAGTTTCAGGGAAAGGTGCTGCTGATTGTCAATACGGCCAGCAAGTGTGGATTCACACCACAGTTCGAAGGACTGGAGGCGCTGAACCAGAAGTATAAGGACAAGGGACTGGTGATCATCGGCTTCCCTTGCAACCAATTCAAGGAACAGGATCCTGGAACTGACAGCCAGATTGAGGAGTTCTGCCAGTTGAACTATGGCGTAACATTCCAAATCATGAAGAAGACGGACGTGAATGGCCCTGCTGCCGAACCCATCTTCGAATATCTGAAGACACAGGCCCCAACTGAGGAGTATCATGGTCTGAAAGCCAAAGCCGCCAAAACACTCTTCAAGACCATCAGCAAGAGTGTGGAGAAGGATAGCGACATCAAGTGGAACTTCACCAAATTCCTGATTTCGAAGGATGGCGAGACCATCAAGCGATATGCTCCCACCACAGAGCCCAAGGACTTTGAAAAGGACATTGAAGACCTGTTGTAGGGCATGTTAATTATTGTAATATTGTATTAGCGGATTTTTTCAGCAAGCATTATGACAACCCAGACAAACAACAATCACCCTCTTGCCACGGAAGGCGACAAGTATGTGCCTTACGAGCAGCGGACAGGCAACGAGTCCATCGTATATTTCACCCGCAACCTCTCTGCCGAAGGACTCATCAAAGCCTACGAGCAGGTATGTGAGAACATTAGCGGACATGTGGGTGTAAAACTTCACACGGGTGAGCAGAACGGCCCTAACATCATCCCACGCGAATGGGTGAAGGCCTTGATGGCAAAATGTCTGCCCTTGGCCAACATCATCGAGACAAACACCTATTACGAAGGCGACCGATACACTACGGAGCTACATCGCAAGACGCTCGAGGTGAACGATTGGACATTCTGCCCCGTGGACATCATCGACGAACAGGGTACCACGACGCTCCCTGTCAACGGAGGCAAATGGTTCAAAAAGATGTCGGTGGGCAGCCATCTGACCAACTACGACGCGATGGTAGCATTGACCCATTTCAAGGGACACACCAATGGTGGCTTCGGCGGCTCGAACAAGAACATCGGCATCGGCTGTGCCGACGGACGCATCGGCAAGGCATGGATCCATACTACACCTAACCAGGACGACCAGTGGGACATCGTCAAGGAAGAATTCATGGAACGCATGACAGAATCCACCAAGGCCACCATCGACTATTTTGGTCGTCACGTTACCTATGTCAACGTGATGCGCAACATGTCTGTTTCCTGTGACTGCGAGGGCGTGGCAGCAGAACCTGTGGTGACTCCTGATGTGGGCATCCTCTCTTCAACCGATATCCTGGCTATTGACCAAGCATGCATCGATATCATCTACGCCATGACTGCCGAGGAACATCACGACATGGTGGAGCGCATCGAGAGCCGTCATGGCCTGCGTCAACTGTCGTACATGAAGGAGTTGGGCATGGGAAATAACCGCTATGCCCTCATCGACCTTGACAACGACGGCAAGCGCATCACAGCAGCTGAGGCAGCCAAAGGTCTGAAGCCGTTTGTTAAGCACTAAGTCAAGTGAATTGAAGGAAACAAACTGATGGATTACTTACCAAAAGACCCTGCCATTCTGGTTTCAAGCGTCAACATGCTCTTAAGAGATGAAGAGTTTGACACACTGGAATCCTTATGTTACAACTTTGGGACGGAGCAAAAGGAGATAAAGGATTATCTGAAGGGACACGGATTCGTGTATGACGAGAAGCAAAAGCAATTCCGCCCGATAGGATACGACGAGACGAGATGATAACGAAAGACAGTATTGAGACCGCCTACAGTTTCCTGCATCAGAAGCAGCGGATCTATGTGCACTCCACGCTCGACTGGCAAAAGGATGACATTGAGATTGCAATCGCAGACTATGCAGATGAAATGAGCCAGGAACTGCTTGATGCTATTTCTGGCAGCAGAACAGACTTTCTGAAAGACCATAAGAGGTTTATGGAAGACATTAACAAGGCTGTTGAGATACTGGAAAAAATGCTTTGACGAATGAAAAGGATAATAAACCCCTGGCGCAACCATCCTGAGTACAACTGCTTTGGATGCTGTCCCGACAATCCTATTGGATTGCACTTGGAATTCTTTGAAGATGGAGACTACATTGTGAGCACCTGGCATCCAAAGCACAATTATCAAGGATGGGTGAATACAATGCACGGTGGCATCCTGAGTACGCTGATAGACGAAGTATGCGGATGGGTAGTGACTCGCAAGCTGCAAACCAGTGGCTATACTGTACAGTTGAATGTGAAGTTCCGCAAGACAATTCCAACTACAGAACCGAAACTGACAATACGGGCTAAAGTGGAAAAAGTTGTGCGGAATCTGGCCTATATCAAAGCAGAGATAACCAACAGCCAAGGCGAGCTCTGTAATGAGGGCGAAACCATTTATTTCCTGATGAATCCAGAAAAGGCTAAGGAGATGGGATTCCTTTATTGCGATGTAGAAGATGATTCAAACGAGCAGTAAGGTTTCCTCATGCCCAAAGGAATGACCAATTCATGATTGCAAAAAAAAGGAAAGGGGGAAAAGTATATTTATGAATGCAATACTTAAACTTTTGATGCTGATAGCTTTGATGACAAGCGGAGGATCGGTCTGTCATGCTAAGACGTGGCAATCGGTTCCTTTGAGAAAAAGCATCACTCATCCACAACCGATGACAGGACTGGTGCTATGGCCTGAGGAGGCTCGCAAACGCCATGACACTTACGGCCAGACCATTCAATTGGAGTTTTCTTATTGTCTGCCTTGCAAAGTGGTGAAAGGCTGCAAGGATGATGGAACCATCGTGTATGACTGGAATTGGTTTGAACGCATATTGGACGACGTGGCCAGTCGGGGTCATCAGTTGATAGCTCGTTTCCGCTACGAGTATCCATCAAACAAAGATGTGGATGGAAACAAAGGGACGACTGCCGTTCCCGAGTACATCAAGCAACGACAGGATTATTCAGAAACATTTGTCGATAATCCCAACGATGGTCCCACATGGTATGCTGACTGGAGTAACGCTGAGCTGCAACGATTCACCCTTCAGTTTTATACAGACTTTGCCCGTCGCTATGCCCACGATACTCGTCTAGCCTTTCTGGAAGTCGGCTTTGGTCATTGGTCGGAATATCACATCTACGGTACCCCTTTGAGCCTAGGCAAGAACTTTCCCTCGAAAACTTTTCAAAAGCAGTTTTTCGAACACATGAACACAGTCATGACCGACATCCCATGGGCCGTTTCCGTCGATGCAGGAGACAGCCGCTATTCTCCCGTAGTTGATGACGATGCTCTGATGGCGTTGTCTTTCGGCTCGTTCGATGACTCATTCATGCATAAAAAACATGAACTAAGTAGTGGCGGAGGTTTCAATGAGAGATGCTGGAACTCCATTGGAAAAGAATCTCGCTGGCAGAAAGGTGTTTGCGGTGGTGAAATAAGCTACTATTCGTCCAACGACCAGAAGAATTTTCTAAGTCCAGATGGTCTTTATGGTCACACTTGGGCTGAACAAGCTGCAAAATACCACATCACATTCATGATAGCCAATGATGCCCCCCGTGGCGGTGTTGCCACCCCAGAACGTTTCCATGAAGGCTCCTTGGCTACTGGCTATCGCTTTGTTGTCAAGCAATGCACCACTAATGGTTCTTCCACCCGTCTTTTGGTCACCAACGAGGGTGTTGCACCTCTCTATCGAGACGCATGGTTCGCTATTGGAGACATTCGTTCTGCCACCTCCCTTCGTGGTCTACTTCCAGGCGAAGAATGTTTGATAGAAATACCTGCTGTAGCCAATACCGATGGCAGCAATGTACAGATTGTTAGCGACAGCATCCTACCCCAACAGACAATTGAATATGCAGCCAACATCAAGGCCTCTGCATAGAATATTGGATATCAGTCCAATTAGACGACAACCCCACTCACCCACCAGCAAGACAGGTAAGGGTATCATTGTAACCTTCTTCATTGGCATCGAACTTAATAGCATGATGAGATTCTGCAAATAACATACAACAAAAACAATAGACGCGATTATGAAAAGATTTTTTGTCTGCTTCACGGCGATAATGGGAGTGCTGACCCTTTCTGCACAGAGTATTTATGATTTTCAAGTGAAGGATGACGGTGGGCAGGATGTGTCGCTTGCCGAGTATAAAGGCAAGGCGTTGCTGATTGTCAATACTGCTACCCGATGTGGATTCACGCCGCAGTACAAGGAATTGGAGGCTCTCTATGAGAAATACCATGCGGAAGGTCTGGAAATTCTGGACTTTCCCTGTAATCAATTCGGGCAACAAGCTCCTGGTACAATACAGGAGATTCATCAGTTCTGCACAGCCAACTTCGATATCCATTTCCTTCAGTTCGATAAGATTGAGGTGAACGGAGAGAATGCGCATCCGCTCTACAGTTATCTGAAATCACAAAAGGGCTTCGGAGGCTTCGACATTTCTGACCAACGAGGAAAGATGATGGACGAGATGTTGCGCAAACAGGATGCAGAATACGACAAGAAGAGCGACATCAAGTGGAACTTCACCAAGTTCCTGGTTTCCAGGGATGGTCGCATAGTGAAAAGGTATGAGCCTACGGAGCAAATGAGCAACATCGAGGCTGACATACAGATGGAGCTCAACCCTGTCCTAAGTACCATCATGGCACGCCGTTCCGTGCGCAAGTACCTCGACAAACCAGTGGAACACGAGAAACTGGAAACCGTAGTGCGCTGTGGCATCAATGCACCCAACGGAATGAATCGCCAACCGTGGATCATACGGGTGGTGGAAGACCAGAAACTAATTGCTGACGTGACAGAAGTGTACAAAAAAGAGAACGCCGAACAGGTAAAACGCGATTCGAACTTCAAGAACATGTTCCGCAATGCGCCAAATATCATCTGCGTCTGCACGCCTTCCAATGGTGGAGGCGAAGTGGATGCTGGACTCTTGGGAGAGAACATGATGCTGGCTGCACAATCAATGGGTCTCGGCACTTGCTGCCTCGGAGGTCCCGTTCGCTATCTGCAGACAAGCGAGAAAGCTAAGTTCTTCCTCGACCGCCTCGACATCCCTGCCGACTATCGTCTGAGTTTCATCATCGCCATCGGTTATCCCGACGAGAAGCCAGAAGCCCGTCCCCGTGACGCCTCAAAGGTTAAATTCATCAAGTAAACAGCGATCCTTTTTCTGTTCTGGAAGGAATCTTGGGCTACAAAGACTGGAGAAATCACAAAAAAAATGTAACTTTGCGGCAAATAAAAAAGTTTAACCATAATTCTAAACTCGTCTAAAAGATGAAAAACAAAATTCTTTCTTTCTTGACTATGCTGTTCTTGGGCAGCATAGATGTATGTGCACAAAACCTCATCGAGGGGTACACACGTGTCTATTACGCCGATGACCTGAAGGAAGGCAAAGCGTATTTCATTATCAGCGACCGAACGAAGTTTGCCGGCAACAATACTGGCAAGCCAAAGGCTATGTCCATCCAGTTGGACAGCTACAAAGTCAAATGGGGCACCCAGTATGTCTATTGGGGTGATTTCGATGCCGACGAGGAAGGTTTCCAATGGATTGCTGAGAAAGACGGCGACGGCCAATGGGCATTCAAGAACAAGGTCAATGGGCAGTACCTCGGCAGGGAGAGTGGCTCAGACAACGATGTTCTCTTCTCTGCAACTCCCGTAGGTTATACCCTGAAGGACTTGGAAGATGGCGAGGGACGCTTCTATATGATCAGCAGCGAGGATTCACGCTCGCCCCACGTGCAGGGATTTGTACGTAGCGACCGTCCCAACAACTGTCTTGCTAAACAGGATGTCGGTATTACATCGTATGTGGATGACGTGGAGACCAACGGCTATCCTGCACGCTGGCAGCTGTACGAGGTCGACAGTACGCCTGTCGAGACCTGGATTACTGATGTAAGTCAGATCAAAGAAGGCGATCAATACTACCTCATCAGCGATCGAACCAAATTTGCCGGCAGCACTACGGTACTGCCCAAAGCTATGGCTTGCCTGCAAAGCACTTTCAAAATCAACTGGGGCGACCAGTACGTCTATTGGGGCGACCTCGACAAGGAGTCCGACGGATTCATTTGGACAGCAGAGAAGGTTGGCAACGAAGGACAATGGGCATTTCTCAACAAAGAGAACGGAAAATATTTGGGCAACATGAACACCAGTCCCTCGGAGGCTGATGTCGTATTCTCTACCTCTCCCGTGGGTTACACGCTTACCGACTTAAACGAAGGCGGGGGACGATTCTACATGACCAACGGAGAGTCGGAACACTCGCTCCACGTGCAGGGATACCTGCGAAGCGACCGTCCCAACAATAGCATCGCCAAGCAGAATGTGGGCGACGACAGCTACTCCAACGATGTGGCCATCAACGGCTACCCTGGACGATGGAAACTCTTGAAGGTCGATGCAGGCGAAGAAACTCAACCTGAGTTCTTCTCCGTGAGCAACGGTTACTACAACATCGTACGAGCCAATCAGTCAGAGAAAATGTGCTGGACCGACCTGAAAGCTGACGCTCCTGCATACGAATATGGTGCCAGCCTCATCATGAGCACGTTGAACAGCGAAGATCCACGCAGCATTTACTATATCGAGGCTGTCGACAAGGAGAAAGGACAATACAAGATTCGCAACTATGTGACGGGTAAGTACGTCAGCAGTACAATGAAGGACAACAATGTTTTCATGACGGACGAGCCGGAGCCTCTGACGTTCCGAACTGTCGAGGGAGATCGCAGGACGTTGTATATATATAATGCTGAGAACGAGATGATTGCTGATTACGGAGGCTTAGCTCCCCATGTAGGCAGAACTCTCTTGACTGTCATGGTGCCATGGAAGCTGCAGAAGGTGGATGCGACCCAGTTGGAAAGTCCTGCCGCCAAGTTGAGATTGGCACTCGCCCGCAAGATGGACGAGGTGGGGCATCCTGATTTCGGAAACTACAGCAGTCTTAGTGAAGAGCAACTCAAAGCTTTCCGGAACCTGTGGAATAAGGCCAACGATGACCTCAGCAACGGAACCTACGATATCCTCTACGAGAGTCACACCAACAATCTGGCTGCAGCAGCCAAGGGAGAATACACAGAACCCGTCTACAACAAATACCAGAAGAAGAACCTGCGGGTGCTGAGCTACAACGTGAAGCATTGTGCCGGCAATCGTGATGGCCTCAACCTGCCTCGCACGGCAAAGGTTATTGCTGCACAGCATGCTGATGTGGTGGCTCTGCAGGAAGTGGACAGCGCCTTCTCCTCACGTTCCGACTACAAGTATCAGATCAAGGAACTGGCTGAAGCCACAGGCATGTATGGCATCTTCTGTAGCGCACTTACCGGCTATGGTATCGGTATCCTCTCGACACAACTGCCGCTCTCCGTCAAGGCTGTAGCTCTCACACCCGACTTCGAGCCCCGTCGCATGCTGGTGGCTGAGTTCGACAACTTCGTCTTCGCTAGCCTTCATGTGGGTCTCTCCGCAAGTGCAAGACGAGGCAGCGGCCCCATCATCAAGGCTGAGGCAGAGCGATGGGTGGAGACAGGAAAGCCTCTCATCATCGCTGGCGACTTCAACGACGACGGCACCAATGACGAGATGCAGGGAGCACGAGGCGTACTCACCAAGTACCTGAAAGAGAACGGCTTTACCTACCATTCCGATCTCACTACGCCTACATGGAGCGATGGCATTTATGTCATAGACAACATCATCAGCTACGACAAGATTGGAGGCGTGGAGAAGGTCAGCTACGAAGTGGTCAACGATAAGGTCACTTCCGACCACATGCCCATTGTCAGCGATCTCATCATCGGTTTCGAGGACCCTGACGCCATCGGATTCACCCCAGACAAGAATGTTGTCCCCACCAAGAATAAGGTGTACAGCATCAACGGCACTCTTGTTTCTGATTCTGCCGATACCCTTACCTCCCTCCCCAACGGCATTTACATCTTCGACGGGAAAAAGGTGAAGAAATAAGGACGAACAGCTTCTTGATGAGAGTCCGACGCGTTCGGACTCCCAGTCCGTTGTGTGCGGACTCCCAGTCCGACGTGTTCGGACTGGATTTTCTTTCCCTCATGGGATCCAATGTGGGCTGAATCTTAATAATTCTCAAAATCTGTCAGAAAGAGACGCATAATTTCCCAAAATTAGGGAAAACCTGCTACATTTGCATGTGAAAACAAAAGACACAAGCGACATTCGCTTGAAATCGACAGGATTCATCAAAAAGAACGAATATGATACTTTCGACAACCCCAACAATCGAAGGCCACACCATCAAGGAGTACAAAGGTGTGGTGACAGGTGAGACCATTATCGGAGCCAACGTTTTTAAAGACTTCTTCGCAGGCATCCGTGATATCGTGGGCGGTCGCGCCGGCAGCTACGAGGAGGTGCTTCGCGAGGCCAAAGACACTTCCATAAAGGAAATGATGCAACGCGCCCAGACGATGGGAGCCAATGCAGTAGTTGGCATCGACATCGACTACGAGACCATCGGCAGCAACGGCTCGATGCTCATGGTGGCTACAAGCGGCACGGCGGTAGTCATCTGATGTCGAAAGAAAAGATGGCATGAAATGGAACCTGAGGCACAACTTCCACAAGATGAGGGAGGACTGCGGACTGAGAGCCCAATTCTCAAGAACTTTAACGCATCCCTCATCCTCGAACAGCCATGAGAGACTTCATCGCCATTGACTTCGAAACCGCCAATGGCCAGCCCTCAAGCGTCTGCTCCGTGGGTGCGGTCATGGTGCGCAATGGCCGTGTAGCCGACTCGTTCTACAGCCTCATCCAACCAGAGCCCAACTACTACAGCTATTTCTGCCAGCGGGTACACGGGCTGAGCCAGCGTGATACGGACAGAGCACCTGTTTTCCCCGTTGTGTGGCATCAGCTGGAAGACTGTATCGCGGATGTGTTCTTCTCTGACCAGTTGGCATTCTTCGACAGGAGGGAACTGATACCCACCCTTCCTTTCGTTGCCCACAATGCCCGCTTCGACGAAGGCTGTCTGCAAGCCGCCTTCAAGGTCTACCAGATGGACTATCCGGGTTATCGCTTCCGCGACACCCTGCAAGCCGCCCGCCAGCATTTCGGCCGCGTGCTCCCCAATCATCAGCTTCACACTGTAGCTGCCGCCTGTGGCTATGACTTGCAACGGCATCACCATGCGCTAGCTGATGCTGAAGCCTGTGCCGCCATAGCTTTGAAGCTTTTAGCAGCATCTCCCAACAATATCTCCAGACGGTAGCCAACTAATGTCAAGCCAAGGCTGACGCAACATCAGGCTTCAGCAAACCTATTTTTTCCAACGATGGCACACTTTTGTCGAGTTTTCTTTGTACCTTTGCGGCCAAGATGAAAAAGGTATGCGATTTCATAGCCCGATGGATGGGTTTGATGGTGCTGCTGGTGGCTGTGCTGTCATTATTCGTTCCAGCATCGTTTGTGTGGATTGACACATGGGTTATCAACCCGATGCTGGGGGTGATTATGTTTGGAATGGGACTGACGTTGTCGCCACATGATTTCAGAATCGTGCTGAGCCGTCCGAAAGACATTCTTTTCGGCTGTCTGGCACAATATACCGTGATGCCGCTGCTTGCCTGGCTGCTGACGTGGATGTTCTCTCTCCCCAAGGAGATAGCATTGGGTGTCATCCTCGTAGGCTGCTGCCCAGGAGGTACGGCTTCCAATGTCATCACCTATCTGGCGAAAGGCGATTTGGCTCTTTCTGTCGGCATGACTGCCACATCGACATTACTTGCCCCTCTGATGACTCCGCTTCTGGTCTGGCTTATGGCAGGGACGATGGTCGACGTGGATACCGTCGGCATGTTGCTGAGTATTGTTTATGTGGTCATCGCACCCATTGTTTGTGGTTTGCTCTGCCAGCGTTTCCTTCCTGAGCTGACCCGTCGCGTCACACCCTACCTGCCGGCACTCTCCTCGATAGCCATTGCATTGGTGGTGGGCATCATCGTTTCGCATAATGCAGACAGACTGCTGGTGGGCGGCCTGTTGGTTGTTGTGGTGGTCATGGCTCACAATTTGCTTGGCCTCGCCATCGGTTTCCTTGTGGGTCATCTCTTACGATTGGAGAAACCTAAGTGCGTTGCACTCAGCATCGAGGTAGGCATGCAGAATTCTGGTCTCGCCTCGTCGTTGGCTGTCCTTCATTTTGCGGCATATCCTCTTGCCACCATTCCAGGAGCAGTATTCAGCGTATGGCACAACATCAGCGGTGCATTGGCTGCCAAACTGTTCCAACTTTCCATTGATCCAGAGAAAAAGAGACTTCAAGAGAAATCACAGCCATGAGCAGAAAGATAAGAGAGGCCAAACTGTCCGACATGGCAGAGATCCTGAAGGTCATGGATGCTGCCAAGAAAATCATGCGGCAGTCGGGCAACATGCTCCAATGGGGAGAAGGCTATCCTTCAGAGAAAGTCATCGCTGCTGACATGGAAAAGGACGGTGGATTTGTAATAGAGGAAGAGGACAGGATCATCGCCTACTTCGCTTTCCTTCCTTCCCCAGAACCCACCTACAAAGTCATCTATGAAGGGGAATGGATGGATGACGAACTGCCCTATCACGTCATCCATCGCATCGCCAGTTACCCTGAGAAGCACCACATCTTCAGCGACATCATGGATTTCTGCTTCTCTCGCGAGAGGAACATCCGCATAGACACTCATCGAGACAACAGTATCATGCGGCACAACATAGGGAAACATGGTTTTGCCTATTGTGGCATCATCCTCCTTGCGAATGGCGACGAGCGGTTGGCTTACCAGAAAATAATCGAGTCGTGACCTTCTCCTACGCTTTTCCTTAAGGCTTCAGATGCTTCCTGACAAAGTCCCAGATGCCAGCTTTATAGTAGCGGTGTCCACCCTGCCCCTCATACAGTTGGCAGACATCCTCAATTCCCATGCGTCGATAGATTTCTTTCGTTTCAGCAAATGCCTTGCGCACCTCTCCGATGGGAAAGATAGGATCCTCCACTCCACAAATCGCATAGAAGGCACGCGGCGCAGTTAGTCCTGCCACGTCGCCCATCTCACCCAGATTCAGCATGCCTGGGATATAGTTGCACTCGCAATGAATAATGCTTCCGATACTGCCTGTCATGGTGCAGAAGGCACAAGCTGGAGCAGAGATGGAGATGCGCGTGTCAATAGCTCCTGCAAAAACGGTGGCAGTTCCACCGCCTGATTGTCCAGTTACGATAATGTTCTTGCCATCAACCGGTAAGTCTCTCATGGCAAAGTCGATGAGTTTCATGATATCCCACACGCGGTCGCCAATGGGAGTGCGTCCCACGAGCAGGTCATTCATAAGCAGGGTGCGACAAGAGGAAGTCGAGTTGGCGTTCAGTTCTCGAGGATGACGTGTCGGACCGAATCCGCGTGCTGCAGGAGCAATGGCGATGTAGCCTTCCTTAACAGCCTGTACAGCAATGTCGCGTTCACCATCACGAACCAAAGCTGTATCTGATGCATTCAGATAGACTCCCGCATAGAGTTCCGTGTTGACAGAATGTCCGTGGGGCGTGATGACCAGTGGAAGTTTCCCTTTGATAACCTTAGGGCAGAGAATGATGAAGGGCAGCGGAACGTCAGGCTCCGTCCACAGGATCCATCGCTCGAGGATGCCATAATCCTTTTCTTCCTGACTAACTAACTTGGCTACAGGTTGGTAGTCACCAAGTTCCCTTTCTATTTGGGTGATGCCCAGTGCTTCTTTCAGTTCTGCACGGAAAGTTTTCTGCCACTTGTTCACTCGACGGGGTTGATGTGTGGCAAAGTGATAACGCATCTCAGCCTGTCCGTAAAGGCGGTCGAAATAGGGTTGCCATTCCAGCTTGTTACTGGTATTCGTCTGTTGGGCTAATGTCCTGATGGTGGTCATGAGGACTAGAGAGGCAAACATCAAAAAAATCTTTCTCGTTCTCATCTTTCTCGTTCTCCTTTCATCATTTTAATGCAAAAATACACATTTCTTTGATTCGCAGCATCTCAACAATGGATATTTCGTCTGGAAAATTGAGGGAATATCAGAAGTTCTTGCCCCAAAACGATGAATTATGGAAGGCTTTTCGTAATTTTGCAGCAAACATTCATCCGCGTTTCGCAAACATAGGACTTTCAATTTCGCATTTGGTTTGATATGGAAAGAAGAGATTTTATTCGCAGAACAGGACTGACCGGCATGGCTGGCGTGGGAGCTGCCTCGCTGGTTCTTCAGTCTTTCGCTCCTGCTCCAGAGCAACGCCAAGGAACCCCGATGAACGTCATGGATTATGGCGCAAAGGGAGACGGCAAGACCTCTGATACGGAAGCTATCCAGAAAGCTTTGGATGAGGCAGGAAAAGTAAATGGAACCGTATGGTTTCCTGCTGGCATCTACCGCTGCCACGAACTGAAGGTGCCACCCTACGTGACCTTGCTGGGCGATCCTTGTTGGATATACCATTGCGAGAAGCGTGGTGCAGTCCTAGAGCTTGACAATGAGGATGCTTCCTGTCTGCTGGACATTACTGGAGCCTTTGCAACAAGAATCCGTGGCATGGTGCTCAATGGTATTCCTGAAGCAAAGAAACCTATCCACGGCATCTTCCTCAACAACACGGAGAAATGGAGTCCCAAAGAGGATACTGTGGTGATAGACGACACCAAGGTGATGAACTTCTCTGGTCACGGTGTGTTCTTCCGTCGCGTGTGGCTCTTTATCGTGCGCCACAGCCACTTTATGGCGAACAAAGGGGACGGCATACGTCTGATGGGCTGGGACGGCTTTGTGCTTGACAACCAGTTTTCAGGCAACGGAGGCAACGGTTTCGGCTGTGAGGAAGTAGGAGCTACGGTAATGTTTACAGCCAATCGCGTGGAATGGAATCGTGGCTATGGCCTCTTCATTTACAGCGGTGATGACTGGAATGTGACAGGCAATTCCTTCGACCGCAATCATGGAGCAGGCCTCTATGCGCTGAAAGCAAGCGCGATGACCGTGACAGGCAACGTATTCCGCCGCTGCGGAAAGGATTCCAGCTATCTCTCTGAGGGTGAGCACTCCTGTCAAGTGAGGTTGGAGGACTGCCAGGGAGTCTCCATGACAGGAAACGCCTGTCTGGCTGGACAAGACGATGGAGGACAAGGAAAGTTCACTCCTCAGGTGGGATTCATCGTGAGGAAACTGTCCCACAGCATCATCATGGGCAACACGCTCTGGAACGGCTACATGGATGAGATGCTGATCGACCAGGGTGAGCATGGTCCCTCCCTCATTATCAAAGACAATGTAGGCTGCGCCAAGAAGCAATAATCAGTAGTCTCCAAACAGTATCTCAAAAAGAAATCAATACATGAAAACAACCAAGGCAATCAAAGGTCACCTTCTGCTGTTCATGCTGTGTGTCCTCTCCTCCCCTGCTCTCGCGCAAGTTTCCTTCGAGTTCACCTCTGCTCAGCGAGGCCCACTGATCGGTTCCCTCCATTATGGCATCTTCTACGAGGAAATCAATCATGGAGGCGATGGTGGCCTCTATGCTGAGCTGATCCGCAACCGTTCTTTCGAAGACAACACCCGCAACCCTGACTTCTGGCAGAAGTTGGGTAACGTGAAGTCTGAGCTCGTCACCACTAACCTGCTCAACAAGGCTCAGGGGCATGCACTGAAACTGACCGTAAACGAGAAGAATGCTGGCATCCGCAACGAAGGATTCTGGGGTATCGGACTTGTCGAGGGAGAGACATATAAACTCACGTTCTGGGCGAGGACGGAGGGCATCTCCAATGGTACAATGAGAGCTGAACTGCAGGACGAGAACCGCCAAAACTTGGGACGGACTGACTTCGAGGTAAACCTTACCAATGAATGGCAAAAATACGAAATGGAGCTTACTGCCACATCCACTCACGCGAAAGGTTGGCTCGCATTGAAAGCCCTGGAACCCATGGTGATCTATCTGGATGTGGTGTCACTCATGCCGCCCACTTTCATGAACCGCCCCAACGGATGCCGCCGAGATCTGGCCGAGATGCTTGCCGCCTTGCATCCACGCTTTGTCCGCTTCCCCGGAGGCTGTTACATCGAGGGCACCTGGAGCGATGGGCAGACCAACCGTTTCGAATGGCGCAAAACTATCGGCCCCATCGAGGAACGGCCTGGCCACATGAACGTTAACTGGGGCTATCGCGTTAGCGACGGACTGGGCCTTCACGAACTGCTGCAACTGACTGAGGACCTAGGGGCAGAGCCGCTCTTCGTGTGCAACGTGGGACTGGGACACGGCTGGATGCAGGACTACCAAAACCTCAACGGATACATCCAAGAGACTCTCGATCTCATCGAATACTGCAACGGCGACACCAACACCCCCTATGGAGCCATGCGTGCCGCCAACGGGCATCCCAAGCCCTTCAACCTGAGGCTGATAGAAATTGGGAACGAAAACTACAATTACACGGAACAGGGACAAGGCGACCAAAGCGACCACTACGCAGAACGCTACCGCCAATTCTACAACGCCATCAAAGCCAAATGGCCCAGCATGGTGCTGATAGGTAACGTGGAATCGTGGGGAACCGACTATCCCTCTTGGCGCAACGGCAATCCTGTGGAAGTAGTGGACGAGCACTACTATCGCAGCACGAACTGGTTCGCACAACAATACAACAAGTACGACCACTTCAACCGCGATGCCTATCAGATTTATGCTGGCGAGTATGCTGTCACGAGCGATTTCGGCACCCTAGGCAACCTCAACGCAGCTCTAGGAGAAGCCATCTTTATGGCTGGTATGGAGCGCAACTCTGACGTGTGCATAATGGCTTCCTATGCCCCCATCTTCTGCAACGAGAACCATCCCTCGCCCTGGATGCCCGACATGATCCGCTTCAACGCCTCGTCTTCCGTAGGAACTCCCTCCTATTGGGTGCAACAACTCATGGCTACCAACGTAGGACACCAGAACATTACCTGGCAAGAAAGCGGCAATACAGACAACACCCACTATACGTCCTTCGCTCTCAGCTCATGGGCAACCTCCGTCACGTATGACAATCTCAAAGTAACTGATTCCCAAGGGCAGACCCTCTACGCAACCGATTTCACCGATGCGCAGGACTATCAGCGCAACTGGAGTGCTACAGGCGGCGCATGGAACATCAACGGCGGCACGCTCAGCCAGACCAGCACCTCCATGCAGGGAGAATTCAACACGTGCAGCATCCTAACGGGTGACGAATGCACCATCGAGCTCGATGCCATCAAGCGCAGCGGTAATGAGGGGTTCCTCATCGCCTTTGGATACAACGACCCCAGAAACTACATCTGGTGGAACCTGGGAGGATGGAACAACACTCAGCATGCCATCGAGCAATGTGTGGGCGGCTCGAAAACCACCCTGGCAGCCACGAAAGGCTCGCTCCAACAGGGCAAAAATTATCACCTGTGCATCGTCAAGACTGGAAGTGAAGTGTATTGCTATCTGGACGGCACACTCGTCCATCACATCACTTTACCTGAAGTCAGGAGAATCTACACCTGCGCCGCTCTGACACAAGCCGAGGACACCCTCATCCTGAAAATGGTCAACATGGGCAACACTGCCCAGGAAACAACTCTTCGCTTCAGGGACTTCGAGTGGACGGGACGCGTTGAGCAACTATTGCTCAGCCATTCCAGCGGCACAGCTGAGAACACCCTCAAGAATCCTCTGAACGTCAGCCCTATCGCTTCCTCCTTTGCTCCTGCAGACGAGGACACCCACCTCATCTCCCATTCCGTTCCTGCCCATTCGCTTTGCATCCTCAGAATTCCCGTCAGGAATGTTTCTCAAGCAATGCCCGACCCATCCCTCAACGAATGGACTGACATCACAGATCGACTGCAGAATGCCTCTTTCTCAGAAGGCAGAACAGGATGGTCCGGGACAGCGTTCTCTGCATCACCAGGCACGGTTGCTGAGTTCTTTAACACGAACTTCGACACCTTCCAAACCCTTCCCAACATGCCAGCAGGCAAGTATCGCCTCACGATCGACGGCTTCTACCGCCAAGGCAGTATCGACAAGGCATGGGCTGACCATACCGCTGGCAATGAGCATCTCAACGCCCTGCTCTACATCCTGGCCGACGGAGAGACCTTCACGACTCCCTTCATGTCTCTCTATGACGAAAGTGCCCCCTTCGACTACGCACCCACCTACACCTTCCCAGACAACGTGACGCAAGCCAATCTGGCCTTCAACATGAAGGGGGCATACCGCCGCAACACTGTCGAAGCCCCCCTGGCCAACGATAGCGGACGTTTGCGTGTAGGGATTCGTAAGACCACAGCCGTCAGTAACGACTGGACCTGTTTCGACAACGCCCACCTCTACTACAGCAAAGGGAGCGGTTCGAGCGTCATGCTACCTGAAGAGAAAAAAGACACATGGACTTCCGGCATCTTCAACATGATGGGCCAGCGGCTCCAGCACCCCCCCAAAAAGGGAATTTACATCAAGGACAGCAAGAAAAGAGTGAACTAGCTCATTTGGCATTTAGCCATTTAGGTTATTTTTTGTGTCAGCAGTTAACAGGTTAACGAGTTTAGGATTGCATGGTGAGAATGAGCGAATAGCGAACGAAACAAAAAAATCTAAATGTTCGTACGGAGTTCGGTAGGTCGACAAGTACTCGGGGAGGGGGTGTAGACAAGTTTCTTTTAGTTAAAACATGTTTAATGTTTGGAGCTTCCGGAAAAATGACAGTATCTTTGTAATGGAAAACCCATTATGCAGCTTTGGAACAAAAGGAAGAAACACATGAAGATTTACCAAAACACATCGCTGAAGTGCCTGCGGGACGAAGGACTGCTGACAGAACGGGCTTTCCATGCTCTGACGGGGATGGGGGTAAAGACGGCAGGACAACTGATAGGTTACAAAGGCACGGGATGGGAGGTCCAGCACAACATCGGTTTGGGAGCAATCATGGACACAGATGCCTTCTTTGCCAAACTGGAAAGCGGACAAATCAAATACGCAGAAAGCGTCTCAGAGGATCCTGACGCCATCTCCCCAGAAAAGAGTGAACCTCCCGTTGCCACGCGAGAGAGCACGATAAAGGCGTATGAGAGCATTTCTGGTCTCTCAGGAATAGTACCCAGTTTTCTGTATGAACTTTTCCCCGACTCCGAGAAGATGGAGTCGGCCATCCTGAATGGAGAATATGACGTCCTGACCGTTCAGAGAGATTTGGGGCGCATGGGCAACATAGAGTTGCGCAAGCTGTTGCAGCATTACCTGAAAACCGTGCGGAAATATGAGTCTAAGGAGGAGCATCCCAGCAGAACGGTTCTAAGAACTGCCAAGAAACTTATCCGCCGCCTCTCTGCCAACCTCTATTCCTTCCCCCGCGAAGTGATTTGGCAGGACTTTCTTTCCATCCCTCAACGGCAGAAACTCCAGCAGATGTTCGATGCTCTGGCTTCGTGGTTGTCGGCAGAAGCCCGTGCCCTCCTGCGCCAGCATCTGCCTTCATTCACCGATGTCCTGCAGCTGTTCGGCATGCCGGAGGCCTTGGTGGCAGAAAAGTTTGGATTCAAGCCAGGCAGAGCTACGATCCACGAAATCTGGCGCATGAATCAGACACTGGAGGACGCGTTCAGCGAGGAAGTGTTTTCCGACCAGGACGCGTGGCTCTATCGGAGAATCGGCCACTGTTTCCCTTGGCTGTCCCCAGCCGACCGCCGCTTCGTATTCCGCTTTCAGATGGACAACGGCTCGATGCCCCTATTTTTCATCGCGCTGAAACTGGTGGAAAGCTGCCACGAAAAATCCATCAATATCTGGGCCTACACGAACGGCATCATCGACGGAGAAAGACATACCATGAAAGAAATCGGAGCAATCTTCAACCAAACACAGGAACGGCCACGCCAACTCACTTGGGAAGGCAAAGGGATACTCGAGCGCACCATGAAGAGATTCACCCGTTGGGGCGACTACAGCAGCCTTCTGGCATCCAGTTACATCTCCGAGCTCTCACCCCATTTCCGCAGGATACAGGAGCAGGAACGCTTGCCCCAGGATTTTAAGTACTTCTGCGTGATACTGACCCTGCTGGACGACTACGAGGTGGTACGTCTGAAAGACAAGGAGGCAGTAGTTCGCAATCAGCTACGCCAGTATATCAGCATGATAGACCTCCGGGAAATGCAAAACCTCAGCGTGAAGAAATATGCACGGGACACAGTCTTCGATCTGCACACGCTCGTAACCCACATCCCCGCAGCGCTGCAAGAGGATGCAGTCCAGTTTCTTCGCCAATGGGCAGAAGCCAACACCGGCATTCACTTTGGCGAGGACGGGAAGGGTATCTTCAAGCAGAATCACGTAGACGTAGGTGAAGAAGCATATCTGATTCTGAAGGAGCATGGCAAGCCGATGTCCCTGAAAACCCTCTTCAGGAAGTTCAAGAGGCGATATCCTGACCACAAGTACACAGACATAGAGCAGTTCAGAGTGCCCATCCTGATCCACGAGCACATCAAAGCCAAAGGCCATGCAAGCATCTATGGACTGGATACATGGGACAACGTGTACTACGGAAACATTCGCGATCTGCTGAGGCTCACCATGGAAGCCTCTCCCGTGCCTGTACATATCGATGAGCTGACCGAAGCAGCACAAAAGCACTTCCCTAAAACCAATGTCGCAAGCATCATTTCCTCCATGAAACAATGCGAAAAGACCTTCGTACCTTTCCAGGGTAATTGTTATGGCTTAGCGACAAAGAATTATCCCCCTGAATACATAGTACAGCATCCTGTGCTCCGAGGAAAAAGAAGACAAAAACCTTCCCCAAAGACAAAAAAGACAACAAGGAGAAGGCGGTGAGAGACTCGATCTCCCTTCAGGTTCCGCCGCATGACGTCATGATCCTGAAGGTCAGGGCGAAGAAGCGATATCCACTTATCTACTTAACTACAAAAGACTTAACTACAAAAGAAAAGAACAAGCGAAACGCAAAACAATAATAAAAACGAAGGGCGATACGTATGTAATAGGGGTGAAAAAATGGGGTGTCTTTTGTCCCAATTGTCACGCGCAACAAGAGCAAAACTGGCCCTCTTCTGACTTTTTTTTCGTAAACTCATCATTTTTATTCTCGAAAAGCATTGATGTTCTTCGAAAAGCCTTAACTTTGCATCGTTAACAGCAGAAAACAACAATAAAATAGGTCGCCAGGGCAAGCCTAAACTGGGGGAACTTGCTCGTAGGTGCAAGTAAAACAAGCTTTCCCCCTACCATATTTAACTATGAAGAGAAAATTTACTCTTTTGTTTCTTGTGACGATGTTTGCAGGACTTAATGTCCGTGCAGCATTCAATCTGCCGAAGGACGATGAAGGGTACTACCTGATCAGCACGCCGGAGGATCTGGTGGCCTTCTCAGATTATGTGAACAACACTGTCGATGCCAATTCGTCATGGGGCCGTCTGACGGCCGACATCGACATGAGTGGCGTGCCTAACTTCTGGCCCATCGGCATGTATGCCGACACGGGAGGTACGCAAGTAAGATTCTATGGACGTTTCGATGGTGCTGGCCATGTGATTTCGAACCTGACCGTGGCACGTGAGGACAACTATGAGGTTGGCCTCTTCAGCCGTTGCCAGAATGCCACTATCGAAAACCTGGGTATCGTGAATGCCAACATGAGCACCACCAGCGAGATGGAGCGCAATGGCTTCACGGGCGTCCGCACGGGTGTGATTTCGGGTGAGTTTGTCAGCTCCGTAATGCGCAACTGCTGGACTGCTGGTACGATTGAGCTGAGCACCCTGCATCCTCAGAAAGGCTATCTCAGCGGTGAGGCTGCCAGCAACTCTCAGTTCATCAACTGCTTCAGTACGGGCGATGTACTGGTAAACGGAACAGCATTCTCGCTTACGAATTGTTTTGCAGGCGATGAAGTGGCTGCTATGGGACCCACCGGTGAACTTTGCTTCACGCTGAACGGCGACCAGAGCGAAATCAGGTGGTACCAGACGCTGGGCGAGGACAACGTGCCTTGCCAGGATGCTACCCACAAGCAGGTATTCGGCAATGGTCCGATGAACTGCGACGGTTCACCCGCGGGGGCTATGACCTACAGCAATACGGACGACGGAAGTCCTGTGCCTCCACACGAGTTCGACCAAGAGGGATACTGCCAGAACTGCGGCTTCGAAGGCTACGAAGTGAAGCCATCTATCGACCAATGGTACGAGATCACCACTCCTCAGGAACTGCGCTGGGTAAGCCGTTTCGTGAACAAGGGGAGCAACACCATCAACATCCGTCTGATGAACGACCTCGACATGAGCGACATTCCCAACTTCCCGCCTATGGGCAAACACAGGGACTCTGGCTTTGGTGCCGACGACTTGAACTTCCGAGGAACCTTTGACGGCCAATATCATGTCATCAGGAACCTTTACGTTGAGGTTTACGACAACTACGAGGCTGGTTTCTTCGGCCGCACGCAGGGTGCAACCGTCAGGAACGTAGGTTTTGTGGATCCTACCGTTATCAACTACTCCACGGAGCCTGTCCGCGCTGGTGTCGTGGGTGGTGAGCTGTACCAGAGCACCATCACCAACGTGTGGACGGCTGGCGATATCAGCGTGACCACCGACCATGACCAATGTGCCGGTTTTGGAGGTGAGGCAGCCGAAAGTACACTAAACAACTGCTGGAGTACCTACGAGGGTCTCTTCGTGACAGAGAACAAAACTACGCTGAACAACTGCCACTATTTTTCCAAGAACGAGAACATCGTCGAGGACGCTGAGAGCGGAGCACTCTGCTGGGCGCTCAACGGAAAATCATTCGACCCTGAGGTTGTCTCCTATTACCAGACGCTGGGCGATGACCACTTCCCCACTTGGGACAAGACTCACGGACTGGTCTATGCAACCTCTGACGTAGATTATGCAAGCGCTACGGACGAGGAAGAGTACAAGCAACTCGTTGCAAGCTTGATTCAGGCTGAACATGCCGCCTACGAAGACGTGGTGGCTCCCGCAAGCCTCATCGATACGTATCTCGACCGCATTGATGCGATGGAGAACAAGCCCTTCCCAGACTTCCTGGCTGGCTACAAAGATCTGCAAGGCTTGCGCGATGCCATCGGCAATGCCCAGGCTTCCTACAAGAAGTATCAGGAGGCTCTGCAAGAAGTGCAGGCTTACGTGGACGAGAACGGCAACTTCTTCGATGGCGAAGAGCGCGACATGCTGGTCAACTATCTGACTAAGGAAGTGGAGCCAGGCGACACTTACCCCAATGGTTCCTCGCTATACATCCTGAAGAATTGCAACCTGAACAGCAATTACGTGAACAGCGAAATCGGTTACGTCCAGCAGCTGCTCAGCAATGCCGTACAGCACGGCTATGCCCCTGGTGCAGACATCAGCAACCTGCTGACAAACGCCAACTTTGCTGACGGTACGGCAGGATGGTCTCCTGAAGGCTCCATCGCCAACCACACCACAAGTGCAAACGTAACCAAATACCTGCTGCAAGGCCAGAATGGCAACTTCCAGATCAGCCAGACGCTCACCGGACTCAAGGATGGTCTCTATGAATTCCGCATCGGTGGCTATTCAGAAATCAGCAGCGGTCTCCTGTTGGGTGCATACAACTACCGAAACCTGTTGTTCGCCAACGGAAACGAGAACTACCAGAAACCTCTCTTCAGCGACCTGCTTACAGCAGAAGAGGTGGAAGGCTATTCAGGTTTCGAAGAGAAGTTGGACGATGCTGGTGAACCCCTCGGCTGGAAACCTAACAGCATGACAGGCGTATGCAACGCTATCGACCTGGGACATTGGGACAACCGTGTCATCGTGGAGGTAAAGGACGGAGTGCTGACGGTAGGCGTGAAAGGCTCTTCAGCCTACAAACTGACCAACAGCGACTTTCTGGGCAATGCACGTCTGCGTTACCTAGGCGAGATGGAGAGTGAGCATGCTACAGCAGCCATGACGGCCCTCCTGGACGATGTCAAGGCGATAATCAACCACATGACCAACGACTATCTGCCAGACCTGTATGACTACAAGGAAGCTCCCAACTACTATGTAGGACTCCAGAACGAACTGAGAGCATACGCAACAGAGATAGAAAATGCCTCCACGGGTGCTGAGAAGTACGCTTTGCTGAGCAAGCTGGGCGACATCTTCGAACGCGTCAACGAGAGCAAGCTCATCTATTCGGAACTTCGCGATGTGTCTGACGAGCTGCAGGATGTCTACGGCATCAACGCTCCTGAACTTCTCGAGGAACTGGACGACAAGGTTATCGCCCCTGTCATCGAGATGTTCGAGAGCGGTGAGGGTAGCGACGAGGAAGCCCTGGCATTCATCGACAGAATGCGCAACGATGATATCTATAAGGTAATCCGAGGCCACGAGCCTGAGGAGATAGACGGCGTTTATCAGCTGTCTACTCCCTATAACATGATTTGGTTCTCCTATCAGTCCAACCACGGCAACACTGGCCTGAACGCTGTACTCGCCAACGATATCGACATGAGCGAGATCGCCAACTTCACTCCCATTGCCCGCCATAGGGACGACCTTGACTTGGACGGCGACGGCACAGGAGACGGAGTGGGCATAGGCACCACCTACAGCGGCACCTTCGACGGTCAGGGCCATGTCATCAGAAACCTGACAATCATCGTCGACGATGGTTGCGAGGCTGGTCTCTTCAGCCGTACTCAGGGCGCTACTCTCAAGAACATAGGCTTCGAGAACGCAACCATCAAGAACACTCTCGTCTACAACAACGAAACCCAAGGTGTACGTGCTGGCGTACTGGCTGGCGAGGCTTACAAGTCCACCGTCCAGAACTGCTATAGCATTGGCAACATTGTAGTGGAAACCCTCCACGACAATTGCAACGGTCTTTGCGGCGAGGCAGCTCAATCCAACGTGATAGGCTGCTTCTCATCCTACGCAGGTAATGCCGTGACCAACGGCACTCAGATGAACGTCTTCAGCGGTGCTGAAGTTGCTGCAATGGCACCCACTGGCGAGTTGGCTTATCGCTTGAACGAGGACCAGGAAGAGACAGCCTTCTTCCAGACGCTGGGCGAGGATAAATACCCTGTACTCGACAGCACCCACAAGCAAGTCTATGGTCATGGTGTCATCGCTTGCGACGGCGCTGGGACTGAGAACAGCACGTTCGACAACATACCGGGCAACGAGGCCACTCGTCTCGACCATGCCCTCGTGGATGGCGTCTGCTCGAACTGCGGTTTCGACTCAGGCGTAATTACCGATATCGAGAATGGCTACTATCTGATTGCCAATCCATACAACCTGCGCTGGTTCAGCAAATTTGTGAATTCTGGCCAAAGCAACGCAAATGCACGTCTGGTGGCAGACATCGACATGAAGGACATCAACGACTTCCGTCCCATCGCACGCTACAGCGATGATGGAGCAGGTCCTGACGGTTCCAACGTGACCTACAATGGCACATTCGATGGTGACTTCCACGTAATCCGCAACCTCCACATGGAGTACAACCTGCGTATCGAGGGTGGTCTCTTCGGACGTATGGTATCAGGCGGTACCATCAAGAACCTGGGTATGGAGAATGTCAGCATCAAGAACACGCACTCGAACGGCTGTCGTATCGGTTGTGTGGTTGGCGAGAACAACGGTGGTACAGTTCAGAACGTCTATACAATCGGCAACATCGACCTCCAAACATTCCACTCTCAGAAGTGCGGTATCGCAGGCGAGGCTGCAAACGGTAGTCAAGTGAACTGCTACACGACATGGAATGTACTCCAGACACGTGGTACGGAATCGAACTGCTACGCAGGCGAAGACGTGGCTGCAATGGGTCCCACTGGCGAACTTTGCTACAAACTGAACAATGGTGTGGTAAATGACCCCATCTGGCGTCAGACCTTGGCCAGCGAAAGCTATCCCACCTTCAACAAGGAGAGCATGATTGTTTATCCTGTGGGCGACGGCTTCACTAACGAGATTCCCACACTGGCTGCCATGGAAGGTACTGAGGAAGATCCCTTCGTCATCAAGACGGCACAAGACTTGCTGGAGGTTCGCAAATACATGAACCAAGGCCAGATGAACTACATCGTTCTGGACGACGACATCGACATGAGTAGTGTGGACAACTGGACTCCGCTGAACACCGACAGAGAGAATTACCTCTTCTACATCAACTTCAACGGTAAGGGACACGTTATCCGCAACTTCGCTCCCAAGAACACAGACGTCAACTACCAGAGTTTCTTCGGAATCCTCTGCGGCGGCGTTAAGAACGTAGGCTTCGAGGATGCTGACGTGACTTGCGCTCCCACCGGCTCTGCCATCGTGGCAGCTTGGGCAGGACGCACGGCAAGCTATTCCGGCTCCACCTTCTTCGAGCATGTGTATGTAACTGGCAAGCTGACCGTAGGTTCAGATTATGCAGGTGCTATCGTGGGCAGCGTGAATGGCATCACGGATATGCGCAACTGCTATGCTATCGTTGACATCACGGGTGCATCATCCGTGACAGGTGGTATCGTGGGCCGCGTGAGCGATGCTCTGACCATGGAGAACGTCTATGCAGCCGGCACGATGAATCGCGGTGGCGGTATCGTGGGAGGCGGCATGAGCAGCACCACTCCAGCAGCCACCTACAAGAACGTGGCCGTATGGAACAACGAATACGAGAACTTTGGCGAAACCTCATCGAAGGATATCATCTCTGGTCTGAGCTTCTACAACGGCAGCAACTTTGCGAAGCTGCAGGAGACCGTAGTAGGTTGGGACAAGAATGTATGGTCCTGCGACATGGCTGAGGGAAGCTATCCCGTTCTGCTCCCAATGGCCGACGGCATCATTGCTCCGACGATTGCCAGCACCATCATCCGCGACAACGCTGTTTACAGCCTCGCTGGCGTGAAGGTTGCCAAGAACGGCGCTGACCTGAAGAGCCTGCCGAAGGGCATCTACGTAATCGGAAACAAGAAGGTGCTCGTCAAATAAGCATCCTTCTCCTTCTGAGACACAAACAAGAACCAAGCAGCCTAGGAAACCCTGGGCTGCTTCTTGTTTATATGAGGTAAACTTCGCTTCTAGCCCAAATAATGAGCAGCATCATCACTTTTATTTATCTTATTCCTTGTTTTCTGAAAATTAATCGTACCTTTATGCCAGGAATGACTTTGTTTACTGTAGAAAAGCGAGAAAAGCATGAGAACTTTTGGAGATATACATGTTGGGAGATTAGTTCTGGGATTGTACATGACGTTCGTCTTAGCAGGGGAAACAAGTGCACAGAATAAGGGCATCCGCTTTCTGGCAGAGCCTGCATTCCATGACGAGCTACATCGCTATGGCTATGTAGATGCATTCCAAGCGCGAGCCAACGCCTTTGTCTTCGAGGGAAAACATGATGAATACTTTAAGTGGGAAAAACAGTTGCGACGGAAGGCCCAACGGGCATACAAAGCCGTTCAGAAGAAGATGAAAAAGACAAAGGATGAGGATGTCAGGGACAGCCTCTTCTGTATCTACAAGGAACAGTATTCCAGGCGCAACCAATCAGCAAATCCTTACCCCAGACATAACTATGTGGTGATTATCAGACCTTCATTCAGCCCTACTTGCGGGTTCGCCGTAGAGAAAAACAAATTGGTTTATATGGGTATTGTAAAGTCTGATTCAAAGAAATCCAGCATCAAATTTGACGTAAACGCATCTGATACGGATGTTTCGCAGGAATTTGCCGAGGCCATGAGAAGCCTGATGGATAATATCGTCTATTCTGCCAGCGTGTCAGACCGGATGTATACAAGGTTGGATGGTACAACCTATGACATTCTAACAGGTCCTTTCCCCACCCACATGGTTAAGAGCGAAGGAGGCGGAAACAACGACGAAGGTGCAGTATGCCATCTGCTGGAGAAGCTATGCGAAGCTGCCAAAAATAACGATTCGCAGGCCATAAATGCTCAGCTTTCAGAAACAAAACGTCTGGACGCCATCTATCGTGCTTTAAGGGATAATACTCAGGGGAGTCTTCCATAAAATGAAGAAAAACTCCCTCGTCTCACGACGAAGGAGCTGTATGACGCGTCGATTTATTAACTCCAATAAAATCTTAGTTTAGTCGGAAAATGAAGGGTAGAGTGAAACGGCTACGTACAACGTTGCCGTCCTCGTCCTTTGCAGGTTCCCATTTAGGCATCAGTTCCACGACACGCTTGGCTTCTTCGAAGAGCAGCAAGGCTGTGTACACTCTGACTGGCGTGAAGATGGCAGAAAGCAGCGCCAACCTGAAGAGTCTGCCAAGGGGTATTTATGTAATTGGTAACAAGAAGGTGCTCGTCAAATGAGCATCCTTGTCATACTGAACGACGTGAAGAATCTTATCAACACGTGAGTTCAGCATAGAATAGACTAAAGGAAAAGCCATTTCAGAACTCGCTTTTGAGTAAAGAAATGGCTTTTCTTATGGTAAAAACTTCCACGGTCTTCCCAGAGGGTGGAAGGGCGTTCGAACTATTTTAAACTAAAATCAAACCAATTGGAATATCATGAAATAATGTTTTTGCATCGTCATTGTTTTCCTGTCAGCATTTCCAAACAGGTCAGTTCAGCTGGAACTTGATGGGACAAGTAAAGCGGCTACGAACGGGATTGTCGTCCTTATCCTTGGCAGGTTCCCATTTAGGCATCAACTTCAGCACGCGCTCTGCCTCCTCGTAGAGCAAATCACCCAAATCCTGTCCTACCTCAAGCTGTTCCTGACTGTCAGGATGTGACTCTTTGTATGACTGTGAAGCCTGCTCAGAGAATATTAGACTAGGGCCACGAAGTTTTTTTATCTCCGTGAGGCTGCCGTCCTTTTCTACAACAAAGTTTATGAGAACGCGCCCTTGCACGCCAAATTCATGGCAGAGCTTGGGATAACGAATATTCTGATTCAGGAACTTGAAGAATTCCTCATCGCCACCAGGATACTTGGCATTCACGGCAGGACGGTCGTAAACGGTATCAACTGGGGCAAGGGGGACTGCCGTACCATGTACCTCTATGGGAGTGTTTTTGTTATCAGCTTGGACAACTGGTTTTGCCGTACCGTATATTTTTTTTACGGTGTCCTGAGTAACTTCTTTTGGTTTATCCACAATTGCCTCATATTTGCCTGTCTTCTGATTGTAGTTCAGCTTGCCGGCATTAGGATTGGCATACTTCGGA
>JAFRTJ010000037.1 GCA_017427185.1 Bacteroidaceae bacterium
ATATATAATATATAATATAAATGTAATTTAATCCTTTTATAAGGTGAGCCTATCCATCTTGATTTTACTAAATGTAACAGTGTAACGGTGTAACAGTGTAACAGTGTTCACAAATCTTTCTCATCTATTCCAAAAGCGTCTTATCGTATCGTGCTCGCATAAACGTGCCTTTACAACGTGTTGAAAAGAGGAAGACAACACGTTGAGAATCCTGATTCAACACGTTGAGGAACTCGATCGAACGCTTCGCCCAAGCGCATCCCTGAGATTAAGGCTTACGGCGTGGCACGGATTTCCGAAATCCTTACGATCAACGAGTTTGCTTTTTTTATTTCAGGTGCTTGTCGGCAAACTCAATGTAGGACTGCCAGTCGAAGTCTGTCACATCATGCACTCCAGTACGCATGTGATAGCCGCAATTGCCTTTCCATAGGTGTTCGTTGGGGGCAGGGAAGGAGTATCCTTGCAGAGTGTCATACCCATAGAGGGCATAGACTTTGCTGGCTTCCTGCAAAGAGAGGAACTCTCCGCGAGGGTCTGCCCATTTGTCCTCTAGGGCGCTGGCTACGTAGACGGGGCGTGGGGCAATGAGGGCGAGCAATTCGTGCTGATCCATGGGAAGGGAAGGAACATCCTGGTTGTAGGTCTGGTATTTGTTGCAGAACCACCAAGGGAAGGATTTGTTGATTCGTGGTACGGTCTCGCCATAGTTGCGACGCGACAAGGCTGCTCCAGAACAACCAGAATTGTTGGAGATGACCATTGCGAAACGCTGATCCTGAGCGCCACACCAGAGAGATGTCTTGCCCAGACGTGAATGGCCCATGACGATGGTGCGCTTCTTGTCGATGTTCTTCAAAGTGAGCAGGTAATCCAATACGCGAGAGCATCCCCATGCCCAAGCGGCGATGGATTTGCCTGTGTTGTCCTGCAAGTCAGCATCTGAAGTGATTCCAAAAAGCGGATAGATGGTCTCAGCGAGCTTGCCGTTTGCGTCGAAATATATGTCGTAGTAGTGGAAAGTGGCTACGGCATAGCCTGAGTCGATGATGCGGTCATAGGACCAGCGTGAAGTTTGATGGCCTCGCTCGAAGGTGCTGTATTGTGACTCGATGACGGCTGGGTCGTTGGTCGTCGTAGCATTGCCTTGGAAGTTGGGTGACACAAAGACGGGGCACTTCTTCACCCCCTTCGGCATGTAGAGAAGGACGAGCATCTTTCTCGTCTGTCCATTTCCGCTGAAGGTGATTTCCACCTGGCGACGGATGGCTTTCCCCCCAAGAGCATTCTCGCTTTCCTCAGCGATGCGATACTCTGCCTTGATTTTGGCATTGGGGAGGATGCCGTACTCGTTTTCCTGGAAAAGTTTCAGGATTTGGGGCCTGCGTTTCTTTTCCCATTGTTTCTTCTTGATGACTTGCTGGCCGTCAATAGTGGTCAAGGCATCGGGCAGCGTGTATGTGTCCACTTGGGTCTCGTCGTAGTTTGCTTCCTGGGCTTGAATAGGCAGTCCTGTCAGGAAAAGTCCTGCCATTGCAAGGATTACGTAATTCTTTTTCATGTCAGTATATGTTTAAGTGTTGTTGTTTCAATATTGAGTTGAATGATGTTGACGATAAAGGTGGATGGAAGAGTTGAGACCTGATGGGACAGGTGCCCATTTCTCGTAGGTTGTATTCTTGTAATGAAGATCCACTACATTGATTTCGTTGAATTTGCGCCACTTGATTCCTCTCCTGTCGTAAGCGGCAATGCGGTTGGCTGGCAGGTTGGTGACCTCGATGCGCAACTGATTCCTTCCTGCATGGAGAAGTCCCTGGAATTGCAGAGTGAACGGTATGCACCAAGCGCAACCCACGTAGTGTCCGTTGATGTAGAGACGGGCAGATTCGCGCACATCGCCCAAATCCATCTGATATTCATCCGTGGGTGATACATCTTTAGGAAGTACGAGGTCACATTCATAGACTCCTGTGCCCATCTGTTCGCTCAAGCTGTCTGTCAGATGCTGCTCCAAGTCCAAATGTTTACCCAAGTCTTCCCAAGTCTGAGGACTTTCAAGATGGAATGTGTCGGCAATGGCAGGTTGGCTTTGGATGAAATGGAGTGTCCAATCAGAGAAGCTGGCGTCCAGCAACTCGAAACTCAGGGCAGAGGATTTCGTTTCAGGAAAGGCAGGAGCAGAAGTCCGAGTTTGGAGGAAGCGTGATTCTCCACTTCGCAGCTGGATGCAGAGACGGCCTTCGTGGAACTCGGCAGGCGAGAATCCATCGGTCAGGGGATCGTACCATGTACCTCCTTTCGCATCTGTGGCAAGATTTACTTTGCCAGAGATGTCGTTTGGGGTAAGGTTTGAGATAAAGTACGTGTAGGTTCCATCCTGGTTGCTGCGTCGAATCATCTTCAATCCCAGCTTGCTCCGTATTTCTTCAGGATGAGCGATTGCATTCATCTGCTTGGCATCAATGCCTTGGATGATGGGTGCACCTTGCCTGCGCAGAGCATCCAGATGATTTTGCGCCTCAGGACTCAAGATGCAGTTGCCTGGCAATATGAGGGCAGCGTATCGCGTGCCAGCTGCTGTTTGGAGGCGACCTTCTTGATATGTGGTGTTCAAGAGGTAGCGCTCTGAAATATAATCGCAGTCATAGCCAAGAGAATCGATACGCAAGATGCTTTGGACGAACTCAGGTGATTTCTGGTACATGTTTCCTATCTCAAACTGCATGAGGCGATGTTGCGAATTTGTCCGCCACATGTTGCGGATGGGCAGCAATACCAGGAAATCGTTGTCGGGTTTGCCTGCCTGAAGTCTCTTTTGGCATCGCTCAATGTAGTTCATCAGGTAAGGTGCATCGCGCCATATCGTGTTGGTGGGCGACATATCTATGGAAGCATAGAAACGCCATCCAGGCCAAGGATCGTTTTGAGGAGAATAGCAGGCTCCGTGAAAGAACATGCGGTTGACCCCTGCGCAGAACATGAGGTCCATGTCTGGCTTCATTTGAGAGAGCGAGGTGCGGAAATGTTCCGTAAGCCAGGTGAAGGTCTCGCTACTGGTGAGTTGCTTGCCTGTGATGTGAGCTGCTGAAGAAGCATACTTCAGCATGGTCAGGTCTGATTGGTTTTTACGAGTCATGCCTGAATCTCGACGCAGTCCTTTGATGCCCAGCTCAGAATAGCCGAATCCTTCTATCTCAGGGATATCGACAGCTGCATAGACATCAATCAGATTGGCAGGTGAGCCATGAGCTTGGTTGCGCACTTTCACGCCATGACGATGACACCATCGAACCCATTGCTCAGTAAAATTCTGCAAAAGCAGGTCAGAAAGTGTTTCTCGATAGTCGCTCACGACGGCTGGGTCTCCATCAACGAACTCGCTCAGTTTATCCTGAAGCTTGTAACCTCGACGTTTCTCGAATTCCTGCAGTAGAGTTGGTGTCCAATCGGCTTGGTAGACTTCGTAGGAATCATTGAAGAAAGTGGCGGGCCATAGATCCTCAGGGCCATCTGTGCGTTCTGCTTCAGCGAAAGCATCCTCGAATCGTTGCAGATAATGGGCAACAGCTGTAGAATCGAAATGGTCGATAACATTGCCTTCACCGCCTGGAGCAGCGCGTTTCACCTGTTGCCGTGTCCGACTCTCAAAGAGAGCGATAACACGTGTCTTGCCTTTCTCTGCTGTCTTGAATCGTTGTTGCAGAATCCGTTTGGCAAATTTCTGCTCGCGGGCAGGTGCTTCCAGCTGCACCTTCTTGGCCAAACGGGAATCCATGATGGAGTCTACTACCACCAGTTTGCATGCAGCTTCCTCGATAGGTGTTGTGGGGCCTCCAAAAGGCCATCCTGTACCCAAATTCATGTCAACCTGGATGCCCAATCGTTTTCCCTCGCGGATGGTGTGGCGCAGCATACGCATCCATTGGGGGGAGAGGAATTCTATGTTATTCTCGTCATTGCCTTGAACTCCATATAGAGGAGTGATTTCCACAGCTCCAACTCCGTGGGTAGCCATCTGTTCCATCTGCCAGGTGATTCCTTCACGCGTGACAGCAGATCCTAGCCACCACCATCTTACTCCAGGTCGAGCAATAGGTTGGATAAGTTGATAGTATTCTGTGGCTGCCAAGAGAAAACATCCTGTGCCGTAATCCTCGAAGTCAGGCACTTTGTCAGCTGTGACAGGTTGACCATCCTTGGGCTCTTTGCCTGTCCCTTGCACATAGCCCAGGAATCCGTTTTCGTGGACTGCTGAACTGATTGCTTTCCATGCGCGATCGGCAGCGGCGCGATACTTCTCTTTCTCTACAGACAGAATTCCTTGGCGAAGTCCCCATGCGAAGCCGTAGAGGAAAAGGCTGGTGCCAGAGGTCTCAGGACCTCCATACGTGGTGGGAGAGAGGAGACTGACGTTCCAGAATCCATCCTCGCGCTGACATTCCAGGAGTGCTTCTGACATCCGTAGGAAATCCTGATGGAGAATCTGATAAGGGCTGTCTGGCGAGGTAAAATCAATCTTCATGCGGTGGAGGTCATTCAGAACGCGGACAAGTGCCGCATAAACCCATCCATTGCCACGACTCCAATAGCAATTCTGCCCGTCAGCTTCCTTATAGGGAGGGTCGAAATTGGCATCTCGCCACCAAAGCCCTTCGTCAGGGTTCCAAAGACCATGTTCGCCACATGTATTGCGTGCCCAAAGATAACAGCTGAGAGCATATTTCATGTATTGCTCATCTTGGGTTGCCATGAACATGTGGGAATAGACAGGCATGCCCATTTGTATGGCATCAATCCAGTTCCAGTGATCCACACGTCCGTCAGACATCTGAAGTTGCAGGTTCTCGCGGACATGCTCAATCATTTTCTCGTTGCCAGTAGCCAGATAGCGCTCCAAATATGTTTGGGCACAGCATTGGTCATCAGCATTGAAAGTGGTGATACCGTTGCGAGGCGTCCATTGATGGAAATCTGCCCATTGGTCGACATACGAAAGATAACGAGGTTGGAGATCAATGCTTTGGAGGGACATGAGGCCTTCGTAGTAAACGCCACGTGTCCATAGTGAGCTGGGGCGCTCGCGTTTGACAAAAGTTGCCTTGGTGGGATTTGGGCAAGATTGCATGAAGTAATCGTTGACACGCTGAGCTGTCTTAAGTACTTCCTCAGGCGTCTGAGCGATTGCCATCAGACTTGTCAAGGTAAAGAGCAGGCAGATAAAGGTTTTTGTACTGGTCACGTTTGTCGAGCGCTTTTGAGAGATTCGTAAATTAAAGCCAATGGTTCTCTCTATACCATTTGACGGCAGCCTTGACGCCACGTTCCAAGGGCCATTGTGGATCATATCCGAAGTCACGCTGGGCAGGTCCGATATCGCATTGCCAGTTGCGTTGGCGCAGAATGTGGTATTTGTCCTCGTTGAGAGCATTCATTTTGCCTGTCAGTTGGCTGAGATGGCCACTTATCCAACAAATGATGCGCAGGAACCACAGGGGAGCCTTGATGTGGAGAACCCAAGGATTTCCCATCTCTTGTTGTAACAGGTCGCTGAAGTGTCTGCTATTGTAAATGTGCCCATCGGAGAGGAAATAGGCATGATTGAGGGCAGCAGGAGAGTCCATGCAACGGAAGACGGCTTGCACCACATCCATCATGTATACAAAAGTGATTTCCTGAGCCTTGTAGCCAACAGAAAAATCGGTATGCTGCTTGATACTCTGAGCCATCAGGAAATAGTCCTTCTCGCGAGGTCCGTATACTCCTGTGGGGCGCAAGATGGTGTAGGGAATGTCTTTCTGATTCTGTAAGAATTCTTCGGCTTGAAGTTTGCTTTGTCCATAGGCTGTGTTGGGTTGAGGCGTGTCGGTAAGTAGGATAGGACTGTAGATCCAGGGATTGTCAGGCGAGGCCTTGCGGACAGGTTTTTCACGAATGGCCCCAAACACACTCAGGCTACTGATGAAGATGAATCGCTGAGGTATCATGTTGGTAGCTCGTAGTGCTTCTATCAGGTTTTGGGTGCCTTCTGTATTGGTGCGGAAAAAATCCTCGCGATGAAGGCATTTGGTGGCTCCTGCGGCATGTACCACGTAATCCCAACCGTGTCCTCCCAGCTTTTCACGATACTGAAACAATTGCGTGCGTAGTTTCTCAGGATTCCCCAAATCCAACAAAGCGAACTGGATGCGCTCGTCTGTCAGATACTCGCGGCTGCTGGTACCACGAATGCCTGCCCACATCTGATGTCCCAAATTCAACCCCTCGCTCACGATGAAGCTGCCAATGAAACCACTTGCTCCGGTTACTAGAATTGTCATCTTTGCGTAGCATTTATTTGTTAATGTGCACAAAGATAAGTTTTTTTTGTCACAATCCGTAAGGACATGTTCTTTTTTTCATTATTTTTGACCTGTAAAACCATCAAAAACCAGAAAAATATGGGAAAGAAGAAGACAGGCGGCCAAGGCCTGAGAAAGAAAGACTTGGAAAAAATGTTGATTGAGCTTTTCGAGCAGAATCCGCAGGAAGTCTATGACTTGAAGACCATCTATCGTCTGTTGCATCTGAGCACACATCCTGCCAAGATGCTGTGTGTGGATGTGCTGGAAACGCTCATGTTGGATGATTACATCAAAGAGACTTCACGCTTTCGCTACCAACTGAATGCTCCCACATCAGTGATGGAGGGTGTTTTTCATCGTAAAGTCAACGGAAAGAATATTTTCTTGCCGGATGGTGGTGGAGAACCCATCTTGGTTGCAGAACGCAACAGCTTGCATGCTATGGATGGCGATGTGGTGAGGGTTTCCATGATGGCGCGAAGAAAAAACCATGTCCGCGAGGCAGCTGTGACGGAAATTCTGAAGCGTTCAGACAAACAGTTCGTGGGTACTTTGCAGGTCCGCAAGGATTATGCGTATTTGCTGACAGAAGATCGAACACTGGCCAATGACATCTTCATTCCCAAGGCAAATCTGAAGAAAGGGAAGACGGGCGACAAGGCTGTGGTAAAGATTGTGGAATGGCCTGACAACGCTAAGAACCCGATTGGAAAAGTAGTGGATATCCTAGGGCAGACAGGTGAGAATGATGCTGAGATGCATGCCATTCTGGCTGAATATGGATTGCCTTATTTCTATCCTGCTCAAGTGGAAAAGGCTGCCAAGAAACTGCAACCAGACATCACGGCCGAAGAGATAGCCCGTCGCGAGGATATGCGGGATGTGTGTACTTTCACAATTGACCCACGCGATGCTAAGGATTTCGATGATGCTTTGAGTATTCGCAAGCTGAGTCCACATTTGTGGGAAGTGGGGGTTCACATCGCTGATGTGTCACACTATGTTGAAGAAGGAGGGCTCATAGATCGAGAGGCCTTGAAACGGGCGACCAGCGTGTATTTGGTGGACCGCACAGTGCCCATGTTGCCAGAACGGCTTTGCAACTTCATTTGTTCTTTGCGTCCTGATGAAGATAAATTAACTTACAGTGTCATCTTTGTGATGAACGATAAGGCAGAAGTGAAGGATTGGCATTTGGCTCATACCGTGACTCGCAGCGACCGTCGTTTTATCTACGAAGAGGTCCAGCAGGTGTTGGAGGCTCATGGAGAAGCTTCACCAGAGGATTACAACAATCCTGGTGGCCATTGTGAACCAGAGAATCCAAATTATCGTCCAGCCGAGGATTTTGCTGAGGAATTGATTGTGCTGAATCGTATGGCCAAAGAACTGCGTGCCCGCAGATTCGCCAATGGTGCTGTTGATTTTGACCGATGCGAGGTTCGATTTGAAATTGACGAGAAGGGCAAGCCTGTAAGTGTCTATTTCAAGGTGGCTAAGGATGCCAATAAACTGGTGGAGGAGTTCATGCTACTGGCCAACCGCACAGTTGCAGAGTATGTGGGTAAGGTACCTAAAAACAAGAAAGCCAAAGTGTTGCCATATCGTATCCATGATTCACCAGATCCCAACAAACTTTCCAATTTGGCTAACTTCGTGATAAAATTTGGTTACAAGCTGAAACCGAATGGCGGGCGTGCAGAGGTATCAAGGAATATCAACAAGTTGTTGGAATCTGTGAAAGGAAAGAGAGAACAGGATGTAGTGGAACAGGTTACGTTGCGTGCCATGATGAAGGCACGTTACAGCATTCATAATGTAGGGCACTATGGGTTGGCTTTCGACTATTACACTCATTTCACCAGTCCCATCCGCCGCTATCCCGACTTGATGGTCCATCGCCTGCTGACCAAATATGAGGAAGGTGGCCGTAGTGCGAATCCTGTGAAATACGAGGAACTATGTGAGCATTGTAGCGATATGGAGCAGACAGCCGCATCAGCAGAACGTGCCAGCATCAAGTATAAGCAGGTAGAATACATGAGTGAGCGGCTTGGGCAGACCTTCAAAGGAACCATCAGTGGTGTGACAGAATTCGGCATTTACGTTGAAGTCGACGAGAACAAATGCGAAGGTATGGTGCCTCTGCGTGATTTGGATGATGATTACTACGAGTTCGATGAGCGCAATTATTGCCTTCGTGGACGCCGTTACCATCATTGCTACAATCTGGGTGACAGTGTGAAAATCCAGGTGGCTCGTGCTGACCTTTACCGCAAGCAGTTGGATTATAAATTGGTGCGTGATTAGTCACCTCTGATTCTAGAGAAAGGCAGTAGGACACCACTTTGCGTGATGTCCTACTGCCTTTTTTAGGGAGAATCGCCTCTCGACGATTAGAGTTGCGTCAGTTGGAAGTTGCGCCAGAGGACCTTGATATCGTTTCCATCGTGGATCTGCAGCATCAGGCGGCCAGGAGTCTTGCCGATGAGCTCGTCTTCCAGGTCAGCCATAGGTTCACCATTGAGCCATGTTTGGATGTGGTTGCCTTCAACACGAAGACGCAGTGTATTCCATTCACCCTCTTTCAGGATTTCCTCCTTTTCATCGGGAATCTGCTGGAGCCAGCCGCGACCGTATGACTCATAGATGCCACCCGTATCATTGCTCTTGGGAGCCACTTCACATTGCCATCCGTGAACGGTGTTGAAGCCTTCGATGAAAGAGTGGAAGAAGAGACCGCTGTTGCCGTTGGACTCCTGCTTGAACTCCAGAGTGAGGTCAAAGTCTTTGTAGTACTTGCGTGTGCACAGATAACCGTATTGCTTGTTGTCGCCATTCTCAGTTACCAGGTTTCCTTCTTCGTCAACGCTCCACTTGCCGTCGCCGAAAGGTTCCCATCCTGTCAGATCTTTGCCGTTGAAGAGGCTCTCAGTCTGTCCGCCCTTATGGGGCAAAGGACGAATCTTGATGTTTTTGAAGGAGGCGGGATCACCATGGTCTTGCAAGCAGATGACACCCTCGCTGGCGAGGCCGTATTCAGGTGCATGGGCCCATTTCCCGCTTCCCTTTTTTGCAAACCAGTCGTCTGTCCAGGCCTCAAATTCCAGAATCTTCTCACCATTGAGCCAGTGCTCCACGTGACCGTTGTCGAAGACGATACGTGAGTTGTTCCATTCGCCCACAGGATTCACGTTCATCTTGCTGTAGTCAGGCAGGTGCATAGCGTAATCTACACCCAGTTTCTGCCATTCTTCAAGTTTTTCAGGAGCATTCACTTCTTCCCAACCCTCGTTGTCGATGAGCTGATACTCAGGACCAGTCACATAAGGAACAGCGAAGACGGGACTCTCCACCACGTGGTAGAGCATACCGCTGTTGCCGCCGTGGGTCAGTTTCCAATCCCACGAGAGTTCAAAGTCAGCAAACTTGCGCTTTGTGACGATATAGCCGGATTCATCGGCACCCTCGCCACTGGCTTGGATGCAACCGTTCACGGCAGTCCATCCGTTGGAGAGGACGGTATCGTTGTAGTTGCGCCACTCGGAAAGGTCCTGGCCGTTGAACAGCAGTTCCCATCCTTCTTCTTCCTCAGCCTTTGTCAGCGTGTTGTCCTTGGGCTGACAAGAGCAAAACATTCCGCTCATTGCTACTGTAGCGAGCAGCATCAAATTAGTTTTTTTCATTGCTCTGTGTTGATTTGTGTTTATGATATTTTCATCATTTTGTTTTTGTTTCGCCTTTCATTTGCTCCGCAAAGTAAGTGAAAACCTTTCAATTAAGCAAAACTTTCTCTCCTTTTTTGCAGGAAAGAGAGTTTCTCCTTGTAGTTTTCCGACACAAAAGGGGGAAAAGAAAGAGTGAAAAAGTTTTTTCTTCTCTTGAAGAATGCATTGAGCATTCGTTGGGTAAGGATAAAAATTGAGCAGGCTGAAATCAATCAAGATTTGCTTTCCCAAGGGGGAAATTAAATCCTAAACTTATGTCATAATTGCTTCGGAGAGGTATTCCTTGCTTACTGAATTTACCTACACAATGGTCGGAGCCAAGAAAGAAATTGAATCCTTTGGGATGAATGTTGATGACCCATCCCAGATTGCCTCCCAGCGAACCTACACTCCCACTGCCACTAATGTCGAACCACCTGCAAGGAGAAAGGGTGGCAACCATTCGTTCCTCATGCCAACCGTAAGCACCTTGTATTCGGATTGTACTTAAAACTCCCAGTTTCAGCAGTCGTAAGGGGGTGTATTCCAAACCGAAGTTCATGGTAGCTCCCAAAGCTCGTGCTTTACTTACCGCGCCCATGTCCTGCAAACTGTACAGGTCTGTCAGTTGGTCACCCAGGTTGTCTGCTTGGTCCTCAAATTTTGTGCCATCCCCATTCTCCACTTTGATATCATCGAATCCCTCGAAAATGAAATCCTCTCCATTGTTTTTTGCAGTGAGGACATTCTTCCACCGGATAAATCCCAAGTCGAGCAAAGCGGCACTCAACTTGACTCCGTTCAGCAGGTCATTCTTATCCAGATCCCATTCGACTCCCATATCCAAAGCGACACCTCCACCATTCAATCCAGGTCCATCCACATCGATGTTGTCAAAGTCTATTTGCTGATATGTTCCTTTTTGTGGATTGTTGTATTCTTTAGTTTCAGGCTCGCCCCAAGTGAAACCTTTTACTCCTGCTTCTATCTCAGCATGAGCCGACGCAATCCATTGGTCTTCTCCGCTCAGTTTCAGGCTCAAGTCTTTCATGTTCAGACGAGCGTATGCGGCACCCAGCAGGATTTTCATCTTGCCTCCAATTCTCAGCGCTGGGGTTATTTGGTGGCTGTGTCCTAATCCCAATTCTACCCAGCTGCTGGCTGTTGCGCCCACCGTACTTATGTCGTAATCTTGGTTTTGCAAGTTTTTGGTGAGGCTGAACAGATCGTAAGGAATAGTTGCACCCACATTGGCTCGTACGGCCAGGCTGATTGTGTTGAATCCTTTCATGGAATGGAATCCCACGCTCAGCAGGTCATAGCGATAATCGCTTAACAGTTTGTTGTTTTTGTGGAATCCTTTTAAGGCTTCTTCCACACTGATATCCGGGTGTAGATACGTAACCAGTCCATTCCCATTGGGATTCTTGTAGAAGAAATTCGTGAGGCTCATGTTTCCTCTGGTTGCAGCATTCATGTTGCCAGGCAAGAGGGGAACACTGAAATAGCTCTTGTGGGTATAGTCTCTTGCTGGATTGATCTCGTGTCCGTATGCGTATCCTTCCATGAAATAGGCGCTGTTCAGGTTCTGTGAGATAGCATGCGGACAAATGCTAAGGACCGCAAGTAATATAATGTATTTCCTGTTAGGCTTCATTGTATATGGTTTCTTCATGTTTTTAATTGGCATCGTAGGTGATTAGCCCTTGCAGGGTGAGTTTGATGTCCGAAATCTTTATCTTCGCATCGCTGGCGAGAGCGTTGTTGTTGACGGGTTCCTTTATGACAGCCCGATAGGTGAATCCGTCCAATTTGCTCACTCCGTTTGTTCCTGCCAGCGCATCTTTTATGCGATATCCATCCGCTGCTTTTATGATCAGTTCCACTGCCTCGTTCTTGGCGTTTTCCTTTATGCGGATACTGTTTACTTTCAGCGCTTTGATCTCTTTGCCAAACTGGTCCAGGGGAATCAAGGTCATGTCGATTTTTGCAGGCACGTTGCTTGTCACTTTAGCTGTTGCTGATATCTGCTCAGCGTCCAGATTTCCCAAATCCTCGTCCAAATCCCACCCTCTGTCGGATTTCTGGTAGACAAGTCTGAAATTGGGGTTGAAAGCGAGGGGCATGAAAATATCGTAATTGGCCTGCAGATTGTATTCTTTAGACAAATCCAGATCCTCGCAATCCACTTCAACTGGTGTGATTTCCACGCCTATCTGTTGAGGTATCTTCTTTATGAGGTTGCCAAAGTTTTTTACGCGAATGAAGTTGGGAGTGTTCTTGGCGAATTCTGGCAGATGATATCTGGTTTCTTCTTTATCAGCCAAGTAGTAATTGCATGTCGTTCCGTAGCCCAACACAGAAAGAGGTTCCGTCTCATGGGTTTCCTCATCGGTGTCGCTGCTCAAGATCAACGTGGTGTAAGCGTCGGCAGGAAGTTCGCTGTAGGTGGTCAGGTATATCATCGGGTTATCCAGGTCCAGGACAACCTCTTCGTCGTTCAGGAAATCTGGCAAGTCGTTCAGTTCCAGAGGATTGACTTTCCCCACTTTGTGTCTCACTCGCCCTGTGAAGTTTGTTATGGCTATGTCTTTGTCAAACTCTATGTGCGAGCTAATCGTGAATCGGTTTGGGATTACTCCTTTCAGCTTGGCCAGGTCTTTGTCCTCAGAATTGATGAAATCAATCATTTGGTCTTCGAGCGTTGCCAACTTGGCATTCAGTATGTCTTCGTTGAGGTCGTCAGTATTAAAACGGATAATGCCACCAAGCCTCAGGTCTCCAATCATGTCTATCCTGTGCCTCGTTGCGTCGTAGATGAAATTCTCACCTGTTGTTGCCCTGTCAAAGACCAATGTTATGGTCAGGCTCTTCGTGTTCCTTAATTTGCTGTCTTTCTCTGATGTCAGCTGTATCCTTTCAGTCTTTCTTTTCGATACGGATTCTATTTCCTCTCCGTCAAAGATACATTTCTTGATATGGATTTCTTGAGGAACATCTATCCATAAGCCGTCAAAGTGGATGTACTGAATCCAATCATAGATGCCTTTTGTTGTCAGTTTGATTGTTACTGTTACGTCTTCGCATTTCACCCTGTCTATATCCAGAACATCCGCGGAAATATCCGTTGCGAACGTGTTGGTGATGGTCGTTTGTGCTTTGGATTCATCGATGGAATAGGTGTATTCCTGTGTCGGTATATCGTAGTCGAAGGTTTCCTTCTTGCCAGAAACGGTGTATTCGTAATGTATCTTGGTTTTCCTCTTGACTGATTTTCCTGTTATCATGTCTATCAGGTCGGCAGTTGTGGAGAAATCGTTGATGGTCGGTTTCTTTATGCTTATTTTGCCTATGCTTACAGGGGTGATGTCGGCCTCCCCCGATTGTCTTATGACGAAAATGCTGTCGTGCGTTCCCGTGGGGTCGGCTATGACCTGCACAACGCCGTCTTCTTCCAGATTCATGACGTTTCTCAGGATGATATCGCCTGTGCTGCTGGAGGGGAGCGTCAGATTGGCGTATGTGCCTATTGTGTAGTCTACATCCTCCAAGTCGTAGCTTTTGTCAATGCACGAAGACAATGAGACAGCCATGGGAAGCAGGAGGATAGGAGAGAATCTTTTCATTCGCATATTTCAACATTCAAAGGATATAACTCATATTTAGAAGGACCTTCCATAGAAGGTTTACCTTGCTTTAAAAAACAAAAATACGAAGAATCCAGCTGTTCTCCAAAGATTTCTTGAGAGAAGATGGCAAGCGATATGTTTTTTCTTTGATTTTGACCCCAAAAACTGTGCGAAGGGTTCAGTTAAGAAACTTTAAGGAAGATTTTTGGGGAAAAGATGGCAGGAATGAGAGGAAAGATTACTATCTTTGCATGATGATTGTGCCCTTTCCGCATGATTGAACATTGACTGAGAACAAAATACATGAAGAATATGAGTTTGAATTTGAATTTGAGTTCTCTGATCGTACTGAACAAGGTACCTGAAGAGTTTTATGCACCAAAGACGGCTGTTGACCGCAGCGAGATCACACGTTTCGAGAAAGTTCGCACCGACATCTTCCCTAAGGTGGACGAGGGTGCGGCAGCTATTGCTGACAGCATCGAGGCAGAAATCAGAGCCAAGCATAAGCTGGGAAAGTATTGTGTCCTGGGATTGGGTACTGGCCAGAGTTTGATTCCCGTCTACGACGAACTGATCCGCCGTTACAAGGAAAAGAAATTGAGTTTCAAGAATGTGGTGGTCTTCAATGCCTACGAGTACTTCCCCCTGAAGCCAGGAAGCAAGATCAGCAGCCTTCATCAGCTGAGAGAGTATTTCCTCGACAAGATCGACATCCCTGAGCAGAACATCTATTCGATGGACGGCTCCATTCCTCAGGAAGAGGTGCAGGCCCAATGCCGACTCTACGAGGAGCGGATCGACACCTTTGGAGGGTTGGACATCATCCTGCTGGGAATCGGTCGTGTGGGCAACATCGCCACCAATGAGCCAGGTTCCACGCTGAGCAGCCGCACGCGTCTGATGCTGATTGATGCCGTCTCGCGCGAGGAGATGACGATGAGTTTTGGCGGCCAGGAACCTGTCCCGCCCTGTTCCATCACGTTGGGAATTGCCAACATCCTTTCTGCCCGCAAGATTTTCCTTACCGCATGGGGAGAGGAGAAAGCCAGCATCATCAGGGAAACCATCGAGGGAGCCATCACGGACACCATTCCTGCCAGCTTCCTGCAGACCCACAACGATGCGAACGTGGTGCTCGACCTGGCGTGTGCCAGCAAGCTTACCCGCATCATCCGTCCCTGGCTGGTCACCAGCTGCAGATGGGACGACAAGCTGACTCGTGCCGCACTGGTTTGGCTTTGCGGAGTCACCAAGAAGCCCTTGCTGAAGCTCACCAACAAGGATTACAACGAGAACGGGCTCTCTGAGCTTCTGGCTCTCTACGGCTCTGCCTACGATTGCAACATCAAGATATTCAACGACCTCCAGCATACCATCACAGGCTGGCCTGGCGGTAAACCAAACGCTGACGACACGTATCGCCCTGAGCGTGCGAATCCCTATCCCAAACGGGTGCTCGTCTTCTCGCCTCATCCTGATGACGACGTTATCTCGATGGGAGGCACCATCCAGCGTCTGGTGAAGCAGGGACACGAGGTACACGTCGCTTACGAGACATCAGGCAACATTGCCGTGAACGATGAGGAGGTGACACGTTTCATGCATTTCGTGAATGGGTTCAACCAGATATTCATGGACAGCAAGAACGAGAAGATCACGCAGATGTACGATCAGATCAAGGAGTTCTTCAAGACGAAGAAGGAGGGCGATATCGACATCCAGGAGGTGCGCACCCTGAAGGGACTGATCCGTCGTGGCGAGGCTCGCACGGCTTGCACCTACAACAACATCCCCCTCGAGCGCGTCTACTTCCTCGACCTGCCTTTCTATGAGAGTGGAACAATCGAGAAGCTCCCCATGACGGAGAAGGATGTGGAGATCGTGCGCGACCTGCTGAAGAAGATTCAGCCTCACGAGATCTTCGTGGCTGGAGACTTGGCTGATCCTCATGGCACTCACCGCAAGTGTACGGATGCCGTTCTTGCCGCCATCGACCTGGAGAAGCAGGACGATGCCCAGTGGCTGAAGGATTGCCGCATCTGGATGTATCGCGGCGCGTGGGCAGAGTGGGAGATCGAGAACATCGAGATGTGTGTCCCCATGTCCCCAGAGGAGTTGCGTGCAAAGCGGAACTCTATCCTCAAGCACAGCTCTCAGATGGAGTCGGCTCCCTTCCTGGGCAATGATACGCGCCTCTTCTGGCAGCGTTCTGAGGACCGCAACCGTTCCACAGCTCGCCTTTACGACAGCCTGGGCTTGGCTTGCTATGAGGCAATGGAAGCCTTCGTGGAGTATAAGCCGTTTTAGGGTTATGCGGTTAGCTGTTAACGGTTAACGGTTAACGGGAAAAGATAAGAGGCCAGCGGGAATCCGCCAGCCTCTTTTTTTTCGTCCAGTACAAAGTGTTCCAACCTTGCGGTTTCTCCTTTATTCCTTTTTGACGTTCAGGGCAATGGTAACGTCACTTCCGTCTGTCACATCGGTCACCTCATTTACTACAGTTTTTTCCTCCGCCTCAGAGTAGGCATCTTTTCTCCATTCGTCGTAATGGATTGTTTCCTTGCTGTAATAGGTCAGGTCGTCTTTCTTGTATTTCCAGAATCCTGAGCTATCCTGAGCTTTTGGGGCGGCTGATTCCATCGTTGTAGTTGTCTTCGCCCAGGCTATGTGGAGATGGTAATACTGGTATGCGCCAACGTCTCTGTTAAATTCGTACCTGAAGTTGCTGATTTTCGCCTTCTTGCTTTCAACGAGACTCAAGTCATCGACATCGAAGGATATCGTATATTGCCATTCCGCATTATAATCACTTCCGGTTCTTACGATTTGAACCTTGGCGCCTTTCCCGCTGGGGGTGATGGTTACGCCCTCGTCGGTTGCTTTGAAGTTGTTGTCGCTTCTCCAGGCGACAGCATAGTACATGTTGACCATTCCGCTCGAGATATACAGGCTTTCTTCCTGTGGCTGATTGGCTGCCTGAGTCACCTTGATGGTCGCATAGGTAACGTCGTCCAGAGATTGAGCGTTGGGATTGTGGGTGACAAAGGCATAGACGGTGCTTTCGCGAGGCGAGTCAGAGGTGTTGGCTGAAACCGTGACATTCACGCCATTGTTTGTCGTGCTGCAGGTAATCCATGAGTCGCAGTCGTCGTCGGCGAATCCTCCGTAATACTCATAGCCGTCAGTTTCCATCTCGATGCGCTGGGTGCCGCCTTTGGCATCAAAGTTGAGCTCTGTGGGGTCCACCTTGAGAGTGCCCTGCTCCTCCTGAGCGGCATACTGCGTGAACTTCACCGTGTAGGTGGCTGCGGGCTTGGCACCGGCTGCGTTGTCTTCGTAGGCCTCCAGGACCAGCGAGCCGCTGCGTGCCTTGCCTTCCGGATTGGGCTTGGCGGTGACCTTCAGCTGGACGTCTTTCCCAGAACCCAACAGTTCTGCTTCCCACCAGTCCTCCTGCTTGGTGATGCGTTTCTTCACGTATTTGCAGTTCGTCACAACGATTGCTATTTCGTAGTCGCCCTTCCCTGCGAGATCCAGTTCGAAGGGATTCGTGTAGATGCTGGCTTTAGTGGTCTGCATGTTCACAGTGTTGAGGCCCTCCTCGACGACGATATGCTTGGTGAGGCGCTCGCCCTTGGAATTGATGACCGTGATGGTCTTGCCGCCTGGTTGCAGAGCCACCAGCGCGCGTCCCTGGTTGTCGGCCTTGGTAATGGTAACCTTGCCTGTTGCATCATCGGTAATGATCACAAGATTATTTGAGCTGAAGTCTGTGAAAATGTCAACTATGGCGTTGTTGGCTGCTTTGGCGATCTCGTCCCTCTTCTTGGCCACGGTTTGCTCATCGCCGCTCGCTTTTTCTGCTTCGTCTACGGTACACTGTTCCACGATATGGTCGCATATCTCACTGACAATTTGTTGCACAAGTTCTTTGCCAAAGCCGCCATCCTCGCCCAACACTTCGCCAAGCGCGTCTTGGATATCTCCTGATACACGGTTGACTACGTAGGTGTTGATCTCTTGCATGGTAGCATTGCCAGTCGCCGCCCTAATGGCCAGTTTCAAGTCGTCGATCTTCTTTTTAATCTTGTCTCCAAATTCGACGATTTTGCTGCCATAGCCCCCCGTGAACCTGTCGATGCCCGAAAAGTAGAGTTCGCCTGCGGCTACAGCCACCTTGCTGCATACGTTATAGGCACATTGCAGGTGTTCTTGCCTACCTGTGAATGCCAAGACAGCATAATCGCTAACGGAATTGTCTGTTCTGGCGCCATTGAACGACCATATATGGTTCACACTGAGGATGTAGGCATTCAATTGACCCGTATTCAGCTTCTGGAAGAATTCACGTGCATCCTTCACGCCCATCTTCTTGACATAATCCGGCTCCAGGTCTTTGTAGAAATTAAACAGTTCCTGTTGGGCCTTATCGTTATTCCAGATTTTCATCTTGTCGAGATTCGCCATGACTAAGCCATATACCCTCTCTTGCTCTTTGCGGCCGGCGGTAAAGATCTTCCAGATATTACCCACATCCGAGCGTGTGGTGGTGGGCGTCATCAGGTTCGTCTTCTCGAGTCGGTCTAGGGCTGCCAGATATTCCTCTTCCTTTATCATCATAGTCGTAAAGCAGTCTGTCGACGGTTTGGGGTCAGTTTTGGGACCAACTCCACAGAACAGCTTGCCCTCGGTTGTTGCTGAGCATCTGGATGAGGTCCAGGCGCATGAACTCTATTCTGGCAGCGAGGTCGATGAGCAAATCGATGTCGTCCTCGTGGATGTCTTTGTCGGTAACCCATTTCTCACTTTCATAGCCAGGCACAGCTATCAAATCCTCGTCGATATCGATGTCATCCCCTGACGAGCAGGCTGCAAGTCCCGTCATCAGCAGGAGGGAGGCCAACAGACGAAGCATCATTCGTCCATCATGTCTTGTTTTTGATTCCATATCTCTTCGCGTTTATGATTAATATTCGTTTGCGAAAATAGAAATTATTTATTAGATATGCGAAAAATTAGATTCTTTTTTTATAATTAAATAATGTAAGCGACAGCAACCACTCTCCGTCAACTGTGCCGTGCTGCCTGCTATCTGCAATCATGACGTGCGGATTTTTCCGACTCATCGGGTCCTTTTGCCCCTCGAAACACGTCAAAAAACCCCGATTTCATCGAGCCGACTTTTCCAAAAACGCCCATTTCATCGAGGTTTTGCGCATTTCGCCTAACGTAAAGATTTTTTCATAGCACATAACCGCCAACCCCTAACCGCTGACCGATTCAACTGCTACAGCGCTACAGTGCTACAGTTCTCGTGAACACTACACACATTCCCAAAAGGAGGCCATATTATATATATTTATATATATATATA
>JAFRTJ010000038.1 GCA_017427185.1 Bacteroidaceae bacterium
CGTCCTCGTCAACGTTATCGTCCTCGTCAACGTTATCGTCCTCGTCAACGTTATCGTCCTCGTCAACGTTATCGTCCTCGTCAACGTTATCGTCCTCGTCAACGTTATCGTCCTCGTCAACGTTATCGTCCTCGTCTTCGTCATCGTCGATTCTTCGTCCTCGTTATCGTCAATCCTCCCCTTCTTTCTTAATAAATGTTAATACTTTGACCACGCATTAAACCATGCATTAATTTATTGGTCATAAAAGTGTTAGATTTTTTAAGGTTAATAATGTTCTTCAAATTAGATTGATTAGTATTTTTTCAGGTAATCAAGATTGAATCCCAGCCAGCTGACGAAGCTCGCTGGGATTTTTCGTACGCCCATTGTGAGATTTCAGACACGGTTTTCATCATCATCTTTTTGTGACGATTGCAACCAACTCAAAAGTAGCCTACACCCTACACCAGGGGTCCTTAATTTATTCAGTATCAGTGTGATATACGGGTGTAGGGGCGGTGTAGGCTCGTTAAGTTGCCTACACTCATGTTACTTTATGATAATCAATATGTTACGGGGGTGCGGTGTAGAGTGTAGGCTAAAATGCAGTTGATAAAAAATTTTTTTTCACCTTCCGTCTCCTTTGCAACTGCGCAGAGGATTGGGGGACTTCTTTTTTCCCTTTTTCCCTTTTACTTTTTTACCCTTCCCCTTTTTACTTCTTTACCTTTTTACCTTTTTATCTTTAATTTTTTACCTTTTCACTTTTTCACCTTTTCCTTTTTTACTTTTTCCTTTTTTACCTTTTTCCCCTTTACTCAGAGTAATTCCGTGCGTGTGAAGAAATTCCTGATATCTTCTTCCGAGGGAGTTTAGGTCAAAGATGAGCCCGCCCTGTCGTGACCGAAAACACAACGTGTTGTGTCGGCAATTTCAACGTGTTGAGTTTGGGATTTCAACGTGTTGAGTTTAACTGAATGACTTGTTGAATCAGGAAAGGGATTGTTACAAACCTTTTATGTTTTTACCTAAAGGATGTTGTGCGATTTCAAGTAAGTTCATTGCTGCACCTAAAGAAATTGAATATTTACTCAACCATTTAGCAGCGCTATCGAAATCTTCAATGGAATTCAAAAACAACTGCAAACTGTTATCCATTCCAGTCATGTTGCCATAATTATCCTTTATATATTTTAATTGTTCACTGGTAATTGGAATATTGTCTTTAATTCCCAACATGCTCTTTATCTGGGTCCCTCTTGCAGCAGCCTCGTCTTTATTCAATCTAAGATTCGACCAATTGATATCTTCCATAAATCACATAATTTAATAATTAATACGTGGTTGGTGTTTATAGATATTCTTTCTTTTTAGGAGTATTATAATTTAATTATTTTTCAATGTATTGTATCTACAAACTTAACATGTTCTTCCCATTTTCCCTCTTTGAAAATACTGTCTAGCGTATCTTTATCAATATTTAAGTGAGGTTTTATGCAAGGAATTGCTTTAAATTCTTTTGTTTTAACAACAGGTTTGAGCATACCCGTTTTTTCCATACTCTGTATATGCATACTTCCAGCAACTATGATAAGCACGTTTAGTATCAGCATAGCTGTAAGGACTAATTGGCTCCACTTTTTCATATAAAACTTATCCGGTTTTCTTTTCGTATCGCTTATTTTCCGCAAAGATAGTGAAATTCTTTCTTACTTTACAGTAACTGTTATTTTTTCTCCTTTCTTTGAGTACAAAAATGTCTCCCTTTGGCCTTCTCAACTTCTCCGATTCCTATGACTCCAGAAGCACCAAATACATTTTTTATAAAAAGGAATTGAGATCAGTATTGTATGTTTTAAGAAATATCATTATCTTTGTACGATGAACATTCATTTTCATGAAAAATAAGTTCACGAATATAGTTTTCGCACAGACTTATTACCTTTGCAGCAAAAAAAGAAGATATGTCTCAAACCAAGAATGCATTGATACGCCTCAAGTATCTGGACAGACTGCTCTCTGATTACTATCAGGAAAAAGAGATGCCCCTCCGCAAGGCTTGTGGAAACGGATTGTTTACGTGATTCGAGAGAAAACGTTATTTTTGCAACACAAAAACTGTTATATCATGAATTATCCTTTGATATCAGAATATATTGAAGCCATCAAGGCAGCAGAAGATAACTTCGAGGAATTGAAGTCTCTTCGTCTTGTCTTGGATTCTACGGGAGAACCTGTGATGGCCGGTGGCAACTTTGCTGTGGTCTTCAAGATGAAGGATGAGCAGACTGGAAAACTGCACGCTGTGAAGTGTTTCTTGAAGGAGCAGGAAGGAAGGGCAGAAGCTTATCGAATGATAGCAGAGGAACTGGAGTTTGTCAACAGCACGTTCCTCACACCTGTTAGATATCTGGAGAAGGAACTCTTCGTGGATACCAACAACTCAGATGAAACAGAGTTCCCCGTCCTGCTGATGGATTGGGTTGAGGGGCAGACATTGGATAAATATGTTCGCAATCATTTGGATGATCAGTATGAGTTATCGTTGCTGACATATCAGTTCAGTCGTTTGGCGATGTGGCTCCTGCCACAACCTTTTGCTCATGGGGATTTGAAACCAGACAATATCCTCGTTCGTGAGGATGGCACACTGGTGTTGGTGGATTATGATGGCATGTATGTTCCAGCCATGAAGGGGCAGAAAGCAAGGGAGTTAGGAAGTCCGGACTTTCGACATCCATCTAGGACAGAGGCTGATTTCGATGAGCATATCGACGATTTCTCCCTTATCAGCATTCTCCTTTCCCTCAAAGCTATTTCTATGCAGCCAAATTTTTTGGAAGAATATGGTGCCTCAGACAGGCTGTTGTTTTCTGAAAAAGATTATCTGAATTTGGCTGAAAGCAAACTCATGGATGCCATAAAACCTATGATGCATGATTCGGAATTGGCTACACTCTATTCGCTATTTATCCTTGGCTCTTCCCAAAATAATCTTTCTCAAGTATCCTTCCGCCTATTCAATCTTACCAGACCTGATAAGTCACAATACGAAGATGAGGATCTGAGTACAGAGGTTACAAAAGAGGATTTGGAGAATGCGTGGGTAGATGAGTTCGGAGTAAAGTATAGTCAAGATAGGAAGAGGTTATTACGGGTACCAACAGGACTTATAAAAGAATATCATATTAAGAAAAAGATAAAGATTGTTTGTAATGATTCGTTTTATTACGGAAGCCTTACCTCCATCCACATCCCAGACAGCGTGACTTCGATAGGAAAAAGTGCGTTTTCTTTTTGCCGCAGCCTCACCTCCATTCACATCCCAGATAGTGTGACTTCGATTGGAGAAAGAGCATTTTGGGGTTGTGAAAGCCTCACCTCCATCCACATCCCAGACAGCGTGACTTCGATTGAAGAAAAAGCGTTTTCTAGTTGCGGAAGGCTCACTTCCATCCACATCCCTGACAGTGTGACTTCGATTGGAGAAGAAGCGTTTTTTGGTTGCGGAAGCCTTATCTCCATCCACATCCCTGACAATTTGACAGATATCGGCATATTGGCGTTTTCTTATTGCGAAAGCCTCACTTCCCTCCACATCCCAGACAGTGTGACTTCGATTGGAAAAAAAGCGTTTTGGGGTTGCAAAAGCCTTGCTTCCCTCCACATCCCAGACAGTGTGACTTCGATTGGAGATTATGCTTTTTATTGTTGCAAAAACCTCACCTCCATCCCCATCCCAGACAGTGTGACTTCGATTGGAGAAAGAGTGTTTTGGGGTTGCGAAAGCCTCACTTCCATCCACATCTCTGACAGCATGACTTCGATTGAATTTGGAGCTTTTTATGGTTGCCGCAGCCTTACCTCCATCCACATCCCTGATAGTGTGACTTCGATTGGAGACAGTGCGTTTGCTGATTGCAGTAGTCTTACAGCTATCACTGTTAGTGAATACAACGAGAAATATGACAATCGAGATAACTGCAATGCAATCATTGACAGTGGCACAAATAAATTAATCGTGGGTTGCAGGAATACCGTTATCCCTGACAGTGTGACTTCGATTGGAGAAAGAGCGTTTTTTTATTGCCGCAGCCTCACTTCCATCCACATCCCTGACAGCGTGACTTCGATTGGAGAAGAAGCGTTTTGGGGTTGCAAAAGCCTTGCTTCCCTCCATATCCCAGACAGTGTGACTTCGATTGGAGCAAGTGCGTTTTCTGGTTGCGGAAGCCTTACCTCCATCCACATCCCTGACAGCGTGACTTCGATTGGAGAAGGTGCGTTTCGCGGTTGCGAAAGCCTCACTTCCATCCACATCTCTGACAGCATGACTTCGATTGGAGACAGTGCGTTTTATGGTTGCCGCAGCCTTACCTCCATCCACATCCCTGACAGTGTGACTTCGATAGGAGACAGTGCGTTTGCTGATTGTGAAAGCCTCACATCCATCCGCATTCCAGACAGTGTGATTTCGATTGGATACCAGGCATTTTTAAGTTGCGAAAGCCTCACCTCTATCCACATCCCAGACAGTGTGACTTCGATTGAGGAAAAAGCGTTTTCTTGTTGCGGAAGCCTTACCTCCATCCACATCCCAGACAGTGTGACTTCGATTGAGGAAAAAGCGTTTTCTGGTTGCGGAAGCCTTACCTCCATCCGCATCCCAGACAGCGTGACTTCGATAGGTAAAAGTGCGTTTTCTTTTTGCCGCAGCCTCACCTCCATCCACATCCCAGACAGCGTCACTTCGATTGGAGATTATGCGTTTGCTGATTGCCGCAGCCTTACCTCCATCCACATCCCAGACAGCGTGACTTCGATTGGAGAAGGTGCGTTTGCTGGTTGCACAAGCCTCACCTCTATTTACATTCCTATAGGAACAAGAAATAAATTTGAAAAATTGTTGCCAAAACTTAAAGATAAACTTGTGGAACAATGAAAGAGTGGATAGTTAAATCAACAAGGCCATTACCTATATGTAAATAATGAAGAGTATAAAATTAAACTACAAACTAATAGATTTCTTGAATATATGAAGAGTCAATTAGCAGAAGAAATAAGGTAAATCTAGCATGTGACATTTTCGAGTTATGCATACTATACTATAATAATAAGGGTAAATAATTGTTGAGAAATAAAACGTATCTTTGCAGACAATATGATTAAAGACGAAATAAATCAAAAGGAAAAGAACAATAGCCCTATAAAATATAAGGGTGAGTTTGAGACGGTATATCGTATTATATCTGCTCATAGAGAGCGAGTGGTTCGTGTTGTGAATAACGAATCAATGGCCATGGTATGGGAAGTAGGAGGCTATGTTTCCAACAAGTTGAAATCCTCAGCTTGGGGAGATGGAGTGGTTAGACAATTGGCAGAATACATTCACACCCAGGATCCGGCGGCTCGTGGATGGAGTTATCGTACAATCTACAAGATGGTGCAACTTTTTGATACTTATTCTACACCATCTTTTGTTTCTCTACTCGCTGAGACTAATATGGCTGAATATAAAGAAATTGTGCCATTCGAAACGACACAAATTGATGATTCTGTAATTGTGCCATTCGAAATGGCACAAATTCCCAATGTGCTGTTTTGTACAGGATGGACGAATCATCAGATCGTCTTAAACAGATGTAAGACAGATGCAGAGCGTTTGTTTTATATCCTTTATGCTGGGAGGGAAAGGCTGGAAAATAAGGAACTGATTCGTGCTATCAAGACGGATACTATGAGTTCTTTGCTTGGTGGAAAGAATGTTCAGTCGAATAAGATGGCGAAAACATATCCCAACTCTCCTGTTCTTTTTAAGGAAAGAGTATATCTGGACATGTTAGGACTTCCCCTACGATATAAGGAATCAAAATTGAGGAAGGAAATCATTGCGCACATGAAGGACTTTATCCTCGAAATGGGCAAAGACTTCTTGTTTATCGATGATGAGCATCGTGTAACTGTAGGCTGTAAAACGTTCAAAGTGGATTTGTTGTTCTATCATCGATTATTGCAGTGTATGGTGGCCATCGAACTGAAGACGACTGAGTTCCAACCCAAGGACTTGGGACAACTCGAATTTTATTTGGAGGTTCTTGATCAGGAAGAACGTCGTTCGAATGAGAACCCAAGCATTGGTATCTTGCTCTGTAAAGATGCTGACATGGAGGTGGTTCGCTACGCGCTGAATCGTAGTATGTCGCCAACAATGGTTGCCCAATACAAAGAACAATTGCAGGTCGGTGGAGTCATTCAGCAAAGTTTGGTGGAATTCTGCAGGTTCTTAAGTAAAGGGGGAAAGAAATAAGATTTCATGATCATCATCGAGTCAAAACGGAAGAAGCCTGCCACGATATTGAAGAAATATCCAGATGCGATACTGGCAGACGTGACGAGTGGCGCAAAGGATGGGCTGGTGAAGCTGAGTCCATTCTATCCCCATGGAGACATTCCTGTTCCATTCAGCGAAGGGTATACAGCAACTTGCGTGGAGGCCATCTGGCAGGGGTTAAAGGTTTTTGAGAGGTGTGACGTGGATGTCTCTCTTTTCCAGAATGACGCGATGAAAGGCCTGAAAAGAACGGTCAGACGATTTGGCAAACCTTTGGGCCATAGCAAAGGAGTGAATGGAAAAGAGTTGCTTGGATATATAGAAGCAAGGAAGGAGATTTATATTCCAACCTATCGCTGGGTTCTCGAGAACAAAGTGGCTCATATCATAGAACGGCTAAGGGAAGCAAGCAATAGTGGAAAGACCATTGTACTGCTTGACTACACCACCAATGCAGATGTTGAGGAAGGAAAGAAACCTTTGTCGCATGCTTCATTGATAAAGGCATACGCAGAAGGGATATATCCCTATGAAGATGCAGAAATTAAGCCAAATAAAGTATACAAAGAAAACATCATACAATTAGATTTGTTTAATCAATAGGGTAAAGGATATGGAAAAGAAGAGTAATTGGCAAGAGTTCGAGCAAGTGCTCAAAGAAGGAAAAATCAGAAAACTCTATCACTTCACAGACTTTGATAACTTGGAGTCAATTATCAAACATGGAGGACTATTCTCATGGAAAGATTGCGAGGAGAAAGGCATCAAGATTGCAAAACCTGGAAGTAGCGACTCATCACGCTCTTTGGATCTGCGTGACAGACTTGAACATTATGTGAGACTCAGTTTTACGGATGACCATCCAATGAAGCATCTGGCTATGAAGGAGGGACGAATCTCGAATCCTTTGGTTTTAGAGATTGACCTTGAGACTGCACTTTGGAAGGATAGCTGGTATGCAGACAGAAATGCAACAAAGAATGGTGCCAAGAAAGGAGGAAAACTCGATAACCTAAAGGCAGTTCACTTTGAATTGTTCACAGGATTGCAAGAATACTTTGATATGAACGAAGAGGAGAAGATGTATTATCAGGCAGAGGTGCTGGTAAAGAATTTCATCCCTCTGAAATATATAACCAACATTGGAAACTTTGGTATTCCAATCCCTGCACAACCCAAACAGTTGCAAGCAAAAATACCTTATACGGCTCAGATAACAAGAAATACCCCAACAGCATTTATCTTTCTGGTGGATCAATCCATCTCCATGAGTCGCAGTACAACTTTCAGAGGTACGGAGATGACACTTTCTGATGCTGTGGCAAGAATCGTTAATGAACAGATAAACGAATTGGTACTGAGGTGTGTGAGGATGGGAGAGACGCGTCATTATTACGATATTGCAGTCATTGGGTACGGTGATGATGCCGCTTACGGATGGAAAGGGGCCTTGGAGGGACGTAGTTTCGTATCTCCAGAGGAATTGAAGAACCATCCTTTTACTAAGATAATCACAAGAAAAGAAACTAGAACCCGAAGAGGAACTCTAATTAAAGAAGTGGAAGAGGTGCAATGGATAGAACCAATTGCCCAAGGGTGCTACACCCGTGCGCACAAGGCTTTTAAGATGGCTAAAGAGTTACTGGACAACTGGATGAAGGAACACCATGAAAAGGACTGCTATCCTCCTACCATCATTAATATAACAGACGGTGAATTTAATGGTATCTCCAATCCCAGAGAAGTTAACACAGAGCTGGCGAACGAGTTAAAGTCTATGTTCACCAATGATGGAAACGTTTTGCTTTGGAATATTCATATCACACCTGATAGTTCAAAAAAAGTTCTTCTTCCAATTGATAAGAACGAACTGTCAAGAGTGGATGAGTATTCAGAGTGGCTTTATGATATGTCGAGCCTGCTGCCTACTAGATATAACCCTCAAGTATCTGCATTAAGAGGTGATGCTTCAACAGAGAGGCATGTAGCAATGGCAATGAATACAGACATGTCCACCCTCATACAGCTGATGGACATAGGTACTCCAACCAATATCAGTCAGAACCAATGAGAGCATTATCAATAGCAAAGATAAATGATAACCTCATCAATGAAGATGCAGCCATCGCAAATGACTGTAAAATAGCCGTATCGGATGGGGCTGGCGGTGGTGGAGTTTTCGCTGACAAATGGTCAAAATATCTAGTGGAACATTTGCCTGACAAACCAATCAAAGATTATGCAGCTTTTGATAAATGGATAGATGGCATCTGGGAACCTTTCTACAATGATTGCGAGGAGAAAGCGAAAGCAGAGGGTGGCATGCTACTGAATAAGTTTTATGATGAAGGTTCGTTTGCAACGATTGTAGCTGTTTGGAAAACAGGTGAATGGATAAGTTATGGCGATAGCGTGGCCTTCTGCTATAATCGTAAGACAAAGAATCTTCAGCATAGTTTTGGTCAAATTGTGAATTTCAACAGGCCTCCTTATCTTGTGAATTGCAAAGATCCATCAGATGAAAAGGGATTTAAATATGGAAAGTTTAAGATGGATGAAGATTGCATAATGTTTGCTGCCAGTGATGCCTTGGCACATTATGTTTTAATGATGTATGAGGTGTCACATCTTGATAGATATGCATCAGAATTACAAGAAGCTGTCGATGCCCAAACAAAGAACAGCTCGTATGTTAAGGCTGCAATGTCATTGAGACAGGTATATTTTGAAAAAAGATTGATGAAATTGCTCAATCTAAAACACAAGGGGCACTTCAAACAGCACCTTCAGAAGTTGTACAAGGATGGTTTAATAAGTCATGATGACTATTCACTAGTAATCATGTAGATATATGGAAGATAATAAATTAATGGTCTCAATGAAACATAAAAACAAGCTAAGATTGGGCATTTGCCTATGCGTCCTTCTCTGCCTTATTGTCATTTGGCTGACGCGGGGAACTGGATTTGCAGATTCTTCATTCACTACCCAAGAGAAACAAAATGTGGAAAGGACAGACAGAATTAGCCTCAACGATATTCGCTTTGCCAACTTCAAAGATGAGGATTGGCTGGATAACGATTATATCCGTTGTCTGCGTCAGTATCTGGATGACTATAATAGTGGAAAGATAGAGGATGAGTTTTTAGATCCATACAAAAAGAAATTGCAGGGCCAGTTTATCATTGGAGATATAAAGCCTAACACCTTTGGGGGCGTAACAATCTATTTTACACTCATCGAATCGCCTGATGACATATTCTCTGCCTGGGTCTATAGTGTGGTGGATGAATTTACAGGAACGGTTACAGACTACCAGGTGAGAAGTGTGACATTGGAAGAGATGAAGTCGGGAGCCACGAAGGAGCAGCTAATACAAATATCGAAAGACCACCCAGAGATGAAATTGTGGTAAGTAACAAAAGGAATCAAAAAAAGGAGCTTTCCCGTCCACTTCTCAGCTTTTTTTGCGTTATTTGTATGTTGAAATCAATCTAACAAACAATAATGACCTCGACAGGAATGACAAATTGTAGGCGGTGGCGGTGGAAATGCAGTGAAGAACATGTATGAGCAGGGTGTGAAGAATGTGACTTTCGCTATGTGTAACACAGATAGTCATGCGCTGAGCTTATAGGAAAGTTTCTTTGGACAGTAGCGAATGGGATTATAAAGATACGAAAAATAATTTTAGACATATGAAGAAAGTAATAAAAGGATGCTTTGGATGCATCGGTGTGTTGATAGTTGGTTTACTGATTCTTGTAGGAGGATTTTATGTGTATTATGAATGGATTTATGAAGAATGGTCTACAGAAAGAATAGAGAGGATAACAGGAATTAGACTGCCTGAATTTGATATTATAGAATCCGACCAAGGAGAAAGAGGATTTAATGGTGATTATGAGGACAAGTTCACCATTGAGTTTGAAACGGTCCCATCAAATGAATTGTTTGATGAAATAGATAAGATGATTGAGACCCAAAATACAAAGTGGATGAAACATGATGACAGTTATACATTCTATACAATATGGGGGAATGGTGAACCTGCTCCTAAAGGTGAAAGTGAAGATGATGATGTTATTTTTAGTATAACTATAACTAAGGGCAAGAAGACAGGTGAAATTAAGAGTGGTACTTGGTAAAATTGCGATATCTCTTTATAATTGTACCTAAAATATAGATATTCAAATTTTATTGATTGATATAAACTTGAAAATAATGGAAGATAACAACCAGACGGGGATTCCTGACGATCATGGTAAAACCTTTTGGAAGGAGCCTCTTCTGAAGTGAATAGACGTGGTAGATAAGATAATGATTTCTTTGATTCTAATAGGGAAGAAGGAAAAAAGTATATTTGTTTGAAGAAACATAAGTTATAATATATGAAAGAACGGATACAAGCACTCCTGCAGGAGTTGAATAAGGGCATATATGAGAAGGAGGCAGAGTTGGCGATGTCTCTGTTGGCAGCTTTGGCTGGAGAAAGTGTCATCCTGCTTGGCCCTCCTGGAGTGGCAAAATCTATGGTTGCCAGACGACTGAAGTCCGCTTTCAAAAATGCGAAATCATTTGAGTATCTGATGTCGCGTTTCAGTACGCCAGATGAGATTTTTGGGCCTGTCAGTATCAGTAAACTGAAAGATGCTGACAAGTATGAACGTAACACGGAGGGGTATTTGCCAAATGCTGATGTGGCATTCTTGGATGAGATATGGAAAGCAGGTCCTGCCATTCAGAATACTCTCCTGACTGTCATCAATGAAAAACTTTTCCGGAATGGGGACAAAGAGATGAAACTACCCTTGAAATTGCTGGTTTCCGCCAGTAATGAGCTTCCTGCTCAGGGAGAGGGTCTTGAAGCTCTTTGGGATAGATTTATCATACGAATTGAATGCTCGAATATCCGACAGGAGAGGAATTTTAGTGCAATGCTTCTGGATAATGATTCAGAGAAGGAGGTGGAAGTGTCATCTTCGCTTCAGATATCAGATGACGAATACGGAGAATGGAATATAATGATAGACAACATCATCGTTTCGCCTGCCATATTAAAATGCATCAGTGCCGTACGAAAAGCTTTGAACAATGTGCCTGTAACCAACAGCGATGAACATCACAATGTCTACGTCAGTGACAGAAGGTGGAAAAACATCATCCGACTGCTGAAAGCCTCTGCCTTTATTCATGACAGATCTGTTGTCGGACTTTCTGACATATTGCTGATGTATCACTGTCTTTGGCAGGAACCCGATGAGGCAGAGGGCATCAGGAATATCGTAATCCATGCGATGTTTGTGGAATTTGCTGCTGAAATTGCAAGACTTCAAATTGCTTTGGAATCGGACATCCGTGTCAGTCGCCAGCATCGTGCCACTTCCAAAGTAAGGCAATCCATAGAGAAGATTGATGCCGACAAGAAAATATATGACTCCTTTTATTATCATTTGCTTGATCATGATACAGGTAACACCTATATCTTTATGACTGACTACCAGACTTTACGTGGTGCCACAAAGGAAAATTTAGGTCAGATGGGTGTTATCTACAAAGATCCAAAAAATCCAGTTCGTTCCATCATACGGAGTTATGATGGTGCTGATACACCTAAGGAGGCAAGAACGGTTGCATTAACACGCGACAAGGACGGAATATTTATTGATGGTGTTTATTTCAAGATAGAGAGATTGGCAAGAGGCGAACAACAAATTATTCTGAAAGAAGTTGGAAGCATTTCCAATCATGATTACTATAAGGAAATAGATATGCTGGCTGACAATATCTGGAAACGAGAGTTTGAAATCAAAAACAACATGTGTATTTCATCGGATGACAAGATGGCCATTGATGACATTGTAAAGACTTTTAATAAGGAACTTGCTCTCATGCGAGAGAACACTCAAAAACTGGAAGGATGATTACCTTCAGCGACTCTGACAATATTGATGCTATCTATGAGAAGATCAGACGCAAAAGACTGACGCCTCATAATTATCTCCATTTTATCAAACAGTTCGTGGAGACAGGTGATGTGGTGGATATAGAGAAGGATGTTGCTGTAGATTGGGACTGGAAGATATACTATGACCCAATATTGAATTATTTACAAAGATTGATGAGTGACCCTTTGATCCAGTCTATCGTGTTGTCGAACAAACTTGCTGGTCAGATGTTTTATGAGGCAACTGGACGTTTTGTGGCCGAATGTCTGCATGCTGAGGAATTTGCGAACCAACGTTCAATGAGTGAACGGATGCAAGCTGGAAAAATGTTAGAGTGGTCGATGCAGCGGAAAAAGGATGGATGGCAGTCTTTGCTTAGTGAAATTGACAAGATGCATCATGACGATGGCTTTGACCTGGACTTTATGAAGAAGAAATTCGTAAAAAACGGATGGGAAAAACCAGAGAACTGGGAACTTCTTCAGCGTGAGTGGCTGGCAGCGATAGATGAACGATGCAGAAAGGAGGTTTCAAAAAAGATTCAAGCTAAGGAAACGGGCACTAGTGGAGGTTTTCATCAGCAACTCAAGAATCTTAATGAACAAACACGCAGCTTGGGTATTTCTGATGCAGAAGCGCTTCAAGCGTGGAACATGATGGATGCTCAGTGGTCTGAAACAGAATTTGAAAAGAAACTGAATATCGTTCAGATACAAAACAAATATCCACAGATAGGTGAAGTGGCTCGTAGAATGGGTAGACTGCCAGAAGAAGACGGGCATGACCGCCTGTATGTGCAGACAGGTTTTAAGCATAAGTTGGATCATTCTTCAGGAAGTGATATTGAGGGTGTGACTACGGGTAGAGATTTGAACGCTCTTATGCCATCAGAATTTGCACATTATTTAGATTCTGATTTAGAAAAGGTTTTTTTAAGAAAATGGGTTGCCAATCGTCTCCAAGTATTTCGTTACAAGTCTGAAATCACTAAACCATCACGACGATTACGTTCAGAAAGGGCTTCTCGCCGTGGCCCTATGATTGTATGTGTAGACTCTTCAGCCAGCATGTATGGAGTACCCCAAAAAATTGTGGCTTCTCTTCTGTCGAAACTAGAACAGACTGCAGAGCAATTAAAACGTGATTGTTTCCTCATAGATTTTTCTGTGAATATTCGTCCGATAGAACTTCGTTCACGCCGGAAACGAAAGGTATTAGAGCGCATGGGTATTAAGCCAGAAGACAACGAAAACTTTGAAAAAGGATATTTCCCATTTATAGGAGGAGGTACTGATGCACAGAAAATGCTCAATTTGACATTTGCCCTTCTCGACAATGGTGATGATCGCTATATGAATGCTGATGTTCTTTGGATAACTGATTTTATAATTCCTAGGACACCAGAAGAAATGATGAAGCTTTTTAAAGAATACCAACGTACTGGAACTCGATTCTATGGTTTTAAGATAGGAATAGGCGAATCTATCTGGGATAAGTATTTTGACAAAATCTGGGAAATACATTATCGTGAACCAAGAAGGTATTGAAGATGTATGAGACTTGATGGCTGAAGGAAGACAAAACAATAAAATTCGATATACAATGAAAAGATTAATTCACATATTGATAATTAGCGGACTAGTACTTACTGGTGCGTGTCAAAGTAAGCAACAAAAAACAGTTACTCCTGAGGAGAAAACGGCTGGAGAAATATTTGCAGAAGCATACCAGAAAGGTGACTGGTCTACAGTAGTAGCTATCGGCGACACTCTTATTGGAGAGAACGATACCATGAACCTAGCGATTGGTTATGCAGAGGGTTTAATGGCAACGGGAAATCCAGACAAAGCATTAAAGGTGTTGAGTAAGAAACTTGAATCAAATCCTCAAGATTACTATCTTTATCAGACTAAGGGCAATGTTTATGTCTCAATGGAACAGTATGATTCAGCTTTAATTTGCTATGATAAGGTGATAGAAATGAAACCTACATATGCCAGAGCTTTTATCAATGAAGGAGCGATATATGAATTGAAGGGCAACAAAGAGAAAGCGATAGAATATTATTTGGCGGCAACAGACTTGTTCCTCAGGAATAAGTATTACGCAGAGGCAAGAGAGTTCGCTAGTAGGGTGCTAAGTCTTGACACCAACAATGCCGATGCCAAAGAAATGCTAGAGCAGATACCGTAAGGAGACAATAAAAGAATAATGAACAAGATATAAATTAGAACAAAAATGGAAGATAACAACCAGACGGGGATTGAGTTTAATATTCCCAAAGACAAGACGAAGCATTTGATTAGAGTCATCGGCGTAGGCGGCGGTGGCGGAAATGCAGTGAAGAACATGTATGAGCAGGGCGTGAAGAATGTGACTTTCGCCGTGTGCAACACAGATAGTCAGGCGCTGAGCCAGTCTCCTGTCCCCATAAGGATACAGTTGGGTGAGGAAGGCCTGGGAGTAGGTGGTGATCCTGTGAAGGGTCGCGAGAAGGCTGAGGAGAGCATGGCTGACATTGAACTGCTCTTCAAGGACGAGACGAAGATGGTATTCCTGACGGCTGGACTGGGTGGTGGTACTGGCACTGGTGCTGCTCCCTTGATTGCCAAGATGGCTCGAGACAAGGGTATTCTGACGGTAGGGGTGGTGACTCTTCCTTTCCGATTCGAGAAGAAGGCCCGTATGGAGAAGGCTTTGGCTGGAGTGGAGCAGATGAAGGAGAACGTGGATGCGCTGATGGTCGTCAGCAACGAGAAATTGCTGGAAATATACAGCGACCTTTCGATAGATGATGCTTTCGGCAAGGCGAATGATATTCTGACGGTTGCTACCAAAACGATTTCGGAAATCATCACAAAGGAAGGAACGGTGAACAGGGATTTCAAGGATGTGGAAACTGTCATGAAGGATAGCGGTGGAACCATCGTTTCGGTTGGCTACGGAAGTGGAGAGAAACGTATCCTCAAGGCCATGAATGATGCGCTGAACTCGCCTTTGCTGGACGCAAGAGAAATAGAGAATGCACAACGGTTGCTCTATATCATCTATTCTTGCAAGGACAAGCCTGTGATGACCAAGGAACTGAATGAGATCAACAGTTTCATGGATACGCTGTCTGATGACTTGGAGGTTCTATGGGGTCTGTATCACGACGACACGATAGGGGAACAGGTAAAAGTGGCTGTAGTGGCAACCGGTTTCGATAAAGTGCGAGATCAGGACAAGAATGGCAATGCGAGGAGCGAGTCGCTGAGATTGTTGTGGGATAAATATTATCCTCAACCTAAATCGGACGATTCTGAAGATTCTGAAGATTCTGGCATTACAACTATAGAAGTTAACGAAGAGGATACGGGCTCGCGAGGGAACAATTGTACTTCTAACTGGAGAGATTTAGGCCGTTCGTGGTTCAAGCGCTTGACGGACTACGTGAAGGACTCCCTGAAAGAAGAGTAGGGTTTACAGTAGTTAAGTAGTCAGTAGTTAAGCCGATAGTTTTGTCTGGATGCCGATGACGATAACGATGACGATAACGATGACGGTAAATGGTAAATGCAGTAATGGTTTGCTGTCCACAGGACGAGTGAAGCGTTATCTACTTAACTACTTAATTCCAAAAGAAAGAAAAACAAACGAAACATAAAATTATGAGACATATTCCTCGTTCGATCCATTATTTGCAGTCTGTTCTGCTATTGCTTGTGATGACCCTGCCAACTTCTGCTCAGACGCTTTCTCTGGCTGGCGAATGGAAGTTTGCGCTTGACCCCAAAGGTGAGGGAAGAAATGCGCATTGGTATGAACACACACTTACGGAATCTATCCAGATGCCTGCTTCGTGCGAGGAGCGTGGCTTCGGGGTCCCATACGAAAAGCCTACTGTGGGTAGATTGACTCGTGTCCTGCGCTACGAGGGTCAAGCGTGGTATCAAAAAGAATTTACGTTGCCCTCCTCGTGGATGGGACAACGGGTGGAGCTTTTTCTGGAGCGATGCCACTGGGAAACGAATGTCTGGATTGACGGGCGATTCGTTGGTATGCAGAACAGTCTTTCCACTCCGCATGTATACAGTTTAGGTGTGCTTCAACCTGGCACCCATCATCTGACCATCTGCGTCGACAATACCTATAAGATTCCTATTGGTACGTGGGTTCATGCGATTACCGAAGATACTCAAGGCAACTGGAACGGTATGATTGGACGGTTGGAACTGAGAGCAACTTCTCCCGTGTGGATTGAAAATGCTCAGGTTCATAAGGATTATCTTCTCGTGCAGGTGGGTAATGAGACGGCTCAGATGCAGGATGTTGATATTCAAGGGCAACTGTTCCATATTCCAGTTGGAGGAACAGAAGTCCGTCTTCCATTTCAACCGAAAGGCGGCGTATGGGACGAGTTCAATCCTCGCTTGCAACATCTTTCTGTCAGACTTAAGAGTCCAAAGTACCATGATCGTTTTAATCTCACTTATGGAAATCGTATACTCGAGGTGCGCGACAAGCAGATTCTCGTCAATGGGAATGCCATTCTCTTGCGAGGTCCGGTTGATGAGTGTGTCTATCCCCTTACAGGTTATCCGCCAATGGACAAGGTTGCGTGGCTACGCATTCTGAGGATTTGCAAGAGTTACGGGTTCAACTATATGCGTTTCCATTCCTGGTGTCCACCTGAGGCTGCATTCCAAGCTGCCGATGAAGAAGGATTCTACCTGCAGGTTGAATTGCCTTTCTGGTCGATGGATGCTCCTGCCTTTGGGAAAGATGCTGAGCGCGATGCCTATTTGGGGCGTGAATTGCGCAGCATATTGGATTGCTACGGAAACCATCCTTCCTTTGCACTAATGGCTATGGGCAACGAGTCGTCTGGTCCATTGGAATTTCTGGTGAAGGAAGGACGCCAGCGTGACAATCGGCATCTCTATCGTGCAGAGAACGGACATACGAAGGACAATGGTGATTTCATCGAGACTGGAATGCGTGGCATAGCAGGACCTCAGACAGACTGGGACCGATGGTCGAACGGCGGGTGGATAGCTGGCGTGTCTGGTAATGGCGTAAGTCGGAATACAGGAGCAGAACTGCCTACATTGGGTCATGAGATTGGTCAGTGGGAAATGTATCCTGATTTCGACGAGATAGGGAAATACACAGGTACTCTTCGTGCCCTCAACTTCGAAGGCTATAGGCACACGCTTGACTCTCACGGGATGCTCGACCAGGCCAATGATTTTGCAAGGGCAAGCGGACAATTCAGCGTGCTTCTTTACAAAGAGGATATTGAGGCCTGTATGCGTACCTGGCCTTTTGCTGGATTCCAAATTCTGGAAGCACGTGACTATCCTGGACAAGGTACTGCCATAGTGGGATGGCTCGATGCTTTCTGGGATTCCAAAGGACTCATATCTCCCAGTCAGTTCCGTCAGTTTTGTGGCCCGTCAGTACTGCTGATGCAGATGCATCGTCGTGTTTTCTCGTCTGGCGAAAACTTCGATGGCTTTGCTGAGATTGCCAATTATGCGGGTCATGATTTGAAGATTTTGCCCCAATGGAAACTGAAAGACGGCCAGGGGCGTACATTGGCTCAAGGAAAACTTGACAAAGCAACGGCCCCAAATGGATGCGTCACCAACTTAGGGCAACTGAGTATTCCTCTTCATGTGGAGAAAGCATCAAAGCTTACTCTTCAGTTGAAAGGTTGTGGGCTTCAGAATGAATGGGACATTTGGGTATATCCTGAGAAGGAAATTTCCCGGCCTGACAACGTCCGAATAACTTATGAGTATGACGAAGAGACGCGCCGTGCTCTGGCGGATGGCGAGCGTGTGCTGTTATTCTCTGATGTCAACAAGGGTATATTCCCCGTTAAGTCTGCTTTTTTCGGTGATGACAAGTACCGCTTGTTCCAAGTATCGCATCAACATAATGCTGTCGAGGGAAGCTTCATGCCTGCTTTTTGGAATATGCGGCTCTTCAATCAGACCGGTACGCTGGGAATACTCTGCCAGACGGAACATCCTGCATTAAGCGGTTTCCCCACTGAGGAACACGGCAATTGGCAATGGGCTGATCTGCTGGGGCGTTTCTCTGCTGCACAGTCTTTCCGTACGGCAGGAGCACCTTCAGACTATTGCGACGGATTAGAGAAAGCATGGGGCGACGTGCGAGGAAGATCCAAAGCTATCGTCCTGAACGATGCCCCTCATGGCTTCCGTCCCATTGTGCAGGCCATAGATAATTTCGAGCGCAACTACCGGCTGGGGGTAATCTTCGAGACTCGGGTAGGGAAGGGGCGGCTACTGGTTTGTGCCATCGACCTCGATACCGACCTCAGCCATCGACCTGCTGCCCGTGCCTTGAAGCAATCGCTTTTCAGCTATGTATCCAGCTCGTCGTTCAATCCTCCTTACGAGCTCGATGCCCGGATGCTGGATACCGTGCTGACCTACGAATAAAGATTGCCAGAGGTTTATTTCGTGCCGCCGCCAAGAGCGATATAGAGGGCAATGATGGCTTGTGAACCTCTATACATGTTCATCGCCTCGCTGAGCTGAGAATTCAGAAGCGTTTCTTGGGCGGTGAGCACTTCGAGATAGTTCGCCTTACCGTTGTCCATGAGTTCGTGAGTACCCGTGTAAGCATCGCTGAGCACCTGCACCTGACGATGGTAGTAGGCATGCTTCTCGCGTGCGGCCTGGCAGTCAGCCATAGCCTCGTTCACTTGGTTGCCAGCATCGATTACGGTCTGCACATACTTCTTCAGTAAATCCTCCTCTGTCAACTGGGAGATTTTGTAATTGGCCTTTATTCTGCCACGAGCGAAGATGGGTTGCGTCAGCTGGCCCACAAAGTTTAGCAACAACTTGCCAGGGTTGACAATCGCACTTCCTGCCGAGTTTGTCCATCCGGCAACACCATTGAGGGTAATGCTAGGGAAGAAGGCTGCGCGGGCTGCCTTCGTGTTGTAGAAGGCTTCCTCCATAGCGTGATTGGGTTAAACAAGTATCGTTATCCATATCCAACATTCTTTACCTTTTTAGAGGGAGTTTTCCAATTGGTAAGATATTCGTCTCAACTACTTAACTACAGACTACTTAACAACTTCAAATACATAAGTTCATAAAGGATTCAGTTTGAAAAGTTAAACCACTTTTTCAAAACTCTTTGGTCCTCAGATGAAATAATATCCATCATTGAGGAAATGTTATTCTCCAGAAGAAATCAATTATTCTCTTCTTCCAGTGTAAAGAAACTGCTGCCGTCGAAGCAATGGGTACAAATCTGGCACTTTGGAAGACCAATTGCACTGACCAGGGTTTCCAGTTTACTGAACTTCAGGGAGTCGAGATTCAGGCGGCGTGCAATCTCATCCACCATACGGGTGTACTCTGGACTATCGGTGACGGTATAGGCAGAGATATTCTGAGGATTCTCTCCCTCGAAATCCTGGATGATGCGTCGTGTGACAAGCTCCAACTCAGATTTGCTGGCAGAAAAGTTGATGAAAGGACAGCCATAGACCAGAGGTGGGCAGGCTATACGCATGTGAACTTCCTTGGCACCCAAATCGTGAAGGGCTTTTGTGTTATCGCGCAGTTGCGTACCACGAACGATACTGTCGTCGCAGAAAAGGACTCGTTTGTCGAGTAAGATGTCTTTGTTGGCAATCAATTTCATTTTGGCAACCAGTCGTCGCATGTCTTGATTGAAAGGCATGAAACTGCGTGGCCATGTTGGCGTGTATTTACTGATGGCTCGCATGTAGGGAACCCCATGTCCTTCTGCATATCCTACTGCCATACCTATTCCGCTGTCAGGAATTCCGCAAGCGCAATCCACTTCGGTTTTGTCTTCACGTCCCATCACTCGGCCGCATTCGTTACGAACCACTTCTACATTCTTGCCTTCGTAATTGCTGGTGGGAAATCCGTAGTAGACCCAAAGGAAACTGCAAACTTGCATTCTTTTGTTTGGTTTGCGCAGTTGTTCCATCGAGTCAGAGGTGATGCGGATGATTTCTCCAGGTCCCACAAAATGGCATGTCTCATACTCCAGATTGGGGAAGGCTGTACTCTCGCTTGTCACAGCCATTGCTCCTTGCTTGCGCCCTACGACAATGGGAGTGCGTCCCCAACTATCACGAGCAGCAATAATGCCATCTTCGGTTAACAGGAGCATGGAGCATGAACCTTTGATATTGTGATAGACATTCTCGATGCCTGAGACAAAATCCTTACCTTTTATAATAAGAAGAGCAACAAGCTCTGTGGGATTGATGCGTCCGCTGGAAAATTCGCTTAGGTGCATGTTTTCACTCAGCAGTTGCTGTGCCAGTTCCTCCATGTTGTTGATCTTGGCGACCGTTACCAAGGCGAAACGCCCCAAGTGGCTATTCATTAGCATAGGTTGGGCATCGGTATCGCTGATGACTCCAATTCCGCTATTGCCCTGAAATTTTTCTATCTCAGATTCAAAGCGAGTTCTGAAGTATGTACTTTCCAGATTATGGATGCTGCGGAAGAAACCATTCTCTGAAGAATAGGTTGCCATACCGCCACGACGAGTTCCAAGATGTGATTGATAGTCTGTTCCGTAAAAGAGATCAGCAGCACAAGGTTGCTGGGAAACTGTTCCAAAGAAACCTCCCATGAGAGTGACGTTTTTGTTTAATGCCTAAAATAATGGTGCAAAGGTACTACAATTAATTTATAAATCATAGAGACAGATGCAGTTTTTCTTTAGATTTTTTTACCTGAAAGGTTGTTTTTCCCTCTCTTTTCTATACAACTGCCAAGAATTGTACACATTGTGCCAGATGCTGTAGAATCCGCCTGCCAGACTTGTGATGGGTGTCAGGAAAGTATATCCCATCCAAATAGCAAAAACTGTATTCTTCTGACCAGTGGCTTGTGCAGCACTGACTTTATCGTTGTATTTGCTGCCCACCCAACGTCCCACAGAAAACTGCAAGACACAGGATGCCAGAGAAATAAGCGCTATGCAAACCTCATAGAGTAGGGGACAGTTGCTGTGGACAATGGTTTTGGTGGTGACAGCAATGGCGAGTGAAAGAGAAACGGCCCAAAGATAAAAGGGCGCATCCTTCATCCGTGTAAGCAACTCTATGGTGTGGGGAGAGATCCATCTCAACAGCATAGCAAGAAGGAAGGGACAGAACAGCAGTGGGAAGACCTTGCATATTATAAGCAGGAAACTTCGCCCAAAAGTAAAATCAGGATTGGGATGGATTAAAGGAATGATAGCAGGTACCAGGATGGCAACAGCAAGATTTATTAGGATAGTATAGGTGGTAAGGGTGCCTGCATCGCCATCAAGTTTGCTGGTTACTACAGCTGCGGCAGTAGCCGTGGGGCATATCAGGCACAACATTCCACTCTCGACAACGGTTCGCCAATGGTTATCGGGCATCTGAATAAGAACACTGCTCAACATACCAAAAAGTCCACACTGAAGAAGAAGTATCCATCCATGCCAAGGTTTGATCCGCAAATCTTGTGGTCTTACTTTGCAAAATGTCAGGAAGAGCATACAGAAGAGAAGCAAAGGTTGCACAACAGATACCATCTGATTCAACATGGGTTTCCATGGGATTACATAAGGAATATGGGCAAGTGTCAGATAACTGACTGCCCCTATAATCATGCTGACTGGTAGTGTCCAGTCCTTTAGAAACTTCTTTAACTTCATTCTCCTGTCACAATCCTTGACTTGTAAACGATCCTGTTTGCAGTTGTATTCCATTACAAAGATGATGGGATGAATGCAGAATCGACATATAGCTGTTGCAAAAATACAGAAATTTTGGAATCGCAGGATAATTCCATCTGGAAAATTTTCACACCTCATTTTTTTTCTATACTTTTGTGTCGTTTTTAGGAAGTATGTGAGAAATATATACTTTTATTTATAGGATTTTTTAAATGAATTTATACATACGTTTTTTTGAGAACGAGGTTCTCGTGACCAGGATAGAGGATGCCTTCGATTTCCTCAGCAGTATACCAGAAGTGGGATTTGATGAATATTTGCAGAATGACTTGCAGAAATACTTCGAGAGTGATGCCACTTATCCTAAGCGTTATAAGGTGCGTAATCGTGCATATTTTATTGTCATTAAAACCAATGCATCCACTTTGGAAGAATTCAAGGCTGCCGGTTTGGCTGCTCAAGAAGCTGGAGCACGACGCAGCGATGAGCGTGCCCGTTTGCAGGATGCTCTCAATGCACGCGCTGTAGGATGGTATGATGTACAGCTCTTTTTCAAACGTGTACTGCCTGTCCCAGAAACACAGAAATTCATTTATGTGGATACAAGTTTCGGTTGTCGCGTTAAGGCTGTCAGCAAACAAGACTGCTACAATCGAGTGATTGATCATTTGAGGACTCGTGGTGACGTAGACAGTCGCAGTCAGTTCCCAAGTATCAAAGGAAAGAACTTTTCATGTGAATTCCTGGGTATGAATCCTGAATGAGACGTTTCTCTATACTTCTCTTTCTGATTCTTGCGCTTCTTCCCGTTCATCCTTGTCATGCTGACAAGAAGGACAAAAAGGAAGCAGTTCAAGTATATGTCCTGCCAGAACCGGATCCTCTGAAAGCACCCAGTGTTCCTCACATATCCGCTGCCCCCATACCACCTGTGCAGCCACACGTCATCCACCATGTGTCCACTTCATCGATTTATGGAATCGATGTTTCTCATTATCAGGGACTCATCAACTGGCAGATGGTCAAGACTGATAAGAATGCCAGTTACGTCTATATCAAAGCAACCGAAGGGGCAGGTTATGTAGATCAATATTATTTGCGCAACTTGCGTGGTGCTAAGGAGGCTGGTATTCCAGTAGGTGTATATCACTTCTTCACTCCTTCCGCCAGTGCGATGACACAGTTGAAAAATTTCTCGGATAACGTGGACCTTCGTCACCATGATCTGGCCCCTATTATTGACGTAGAGAAGCGTGGCAAAGGTTCTTTGCAGCAATTCGTTGGTCGTCTGGCAATGTTTTTGGAACAAATCGAGAAGGCGTATGGAGTACAGCCAATCATCTATACGGGACAAAACTTCTATAACGAATACTTGGCAGGTTCATTCCTCAAATATCGCTTCATGATAGCAAAATATCAAGAAGAACCTCCCATGCTGGTAGATAATGCAAAGGTAGTCATGTGGCAGTTTACCAGTGAGGGACATGTGAATGGTATCCGCAACAATGTGGATCGCAGTGTATTCCTTGACAATTATTCGTTGAGTGATATAAAGAAATAAAGAGCAATCTTATTTTTTTTGCATCACATCATTTCGAACAGATAAATTGTCATTCTTGATTCGAATACTGCATTTTTAAGACTTTCTCTGGCTTTTATTGGAATCTTTTTCTTATAGTATCGAAAAAAAATCTTATTAACTATCTCATAATCACAAAAAAGTTGTAAATTTGCCGCGCCATTACGAGTTAATGGCATATTTCAAACCTATAAATAAAGTTTAATTAAATTATGGCAACAAAAATTAGATTACAGCGTCACGGTCGTAAAGGCTATGCTTTCTACAGCATCGTAATCGCTGATGTAAGAGCTCCACGCGATGGTAAGTTTACAGAAAAGATTGGTACTTACAATCCAAACACCAATCCTGCCACTGTAGATTTGAAATTCGATCGTGCTCTTTATTGGGTAGAGACTGGTGCTCAACCAACAGACACGGTTCGTAACATTCTGTCTAGAGAGGGTGTTTATCTGATGAAGCACCTTCGTACTGGTGTGAAGAAAGGCGCTTTTGATGAAGCTGCAGCAGAGGCTAAGTTCGCTGCATGGAAGGCTGACAAGAAAAAGGGTCTGGATGCATTAGAGGCTAAGAAAGCTGCTGACGAGAAGGCTGCTGCTGCAGCTCGCTTGAATGCAGAGAAGAAAGCCAACGAAGAGATTGCAAAGAAAGTAGCTGAAAAGTTAGCTGCTGAAGCTGCTGCTAAGGCAGAGGCTGAAGCACAAGCTGCTCAGGCTGATGCAAGTGCAGAGGCTGCTGCGGGTGAATCAACTGAAACTCCTGCAGAGGCTTAATCAATCACAAACCATATTTCAATTAGACTTTTTCCAAACAAAACAGTTGAAGGGTGCTACTGTGAAGTAGTGCCCTTCATATTTTCAGATCAAACTACCCTTGAAAGTATATTGGTTTCTTCCAAGGGTTGTTGTTATTGAACGTTAGCTTTCTTAGACTGTCAGTCTTGTTTTTTAGCACTCATACATGCTTTAACGAAATAGATGATGAGAATGCAATACATTCCCAAGGAAAGCAACTCGCTAAGGTAGTTTGCCCACCATGCATCGTAATCGAAACTAATGCCACCAAAACGCAGAGCAGCGCTGACTACTCCCATCAAAGCTCCACCGGCTATGAATCCACTGGCTATCAGGGTACCTCGCTCACCACGAGCTATGTTAAGAGCCTTGTCTTGACTACGTGTCGTTACAAACCAATGAATTGCTCCACCTACTAAAAGAGGAAGATTAAGTTCAAGGGGAATAAACATTCCCAAAGCAAAGGCCAATGCAGATACACCAAAAGCATTAAGAACAATAGCAATCAATGCGCCTATCCCATAAAGTAACCAAGGCGCCCCACTGCCACTCATCAGAGGTTCAATAACAGCTGCCATTGCATTCGCTTGAGGTGCTGCCAATTGGCCGTTGGTAAATCCGTACGTCTTGTTCAATATCATAATGACACCAGCTACTGTAACAGCGCTTACCAATGTTCCAAGGAACTTCCAGGTTTCCTGCTTGCGTGGTGTACTGCCCAGCCAATAACCGATCTTCAGGTCTGTTACAAATCCTCCTGCCATGCTGAGAGCTGTACAAACCACACCACCCATAATCAAAGCTGCGACCATTCCACTGGTTCCACTTAAACCGATTGAAACCATGATCACACTGGCAAGAATAAGGGTCATCAATGTCATACCACTCACAGGATTGGTACCAACAATAGCAATAGCATTGGCTGCAACAGTAGTAAAGAGGAAAGTGATGACGCCCACTACAAGGATGGCAACAAGAGAGAATTTCAGATTACCACCCATAACATCCCATTGGAAGAAGAGGAAGGTTGCTATGACAGCCAGTATAACTCCAAAAGAGATAAGTTTCATTGGAAGGTCACGCTGAGTACGCTCAATTTGTGTGTTGGATTCATTCTTGCGACCAATTTCTTTTCCCGCAAGTTTAACTGCTCCTGTAATGAGACTCCAACTCTTGATGATTCCAATGATACCAGCCATAGCAATACCTCCAATGCCAATGCTTTTTGCATATTTGAAGATGTCTTCAACAGATGCAACTGCTGCAGTTACCCCTTCCTGGACTTCGATGTTGGGAAAGAGTAGGGCAATGCCTGGTATGATGAGCCACCATACAAGCATAGATCCACAGCAGATGATGAATGCATATTTCAGACCAACTATATACCCCATGCCAAGTACTGCTGCTCCTGTGTTGCATTTCAAAACAAGTTTTGCTTTCTCTGCGATTGTGTCCCCCCAAACCAGAGCACGGCTAGTAAAATTCTCGTTCCATAATCCAAAGGTTGCGATGACAAAGTCATATAGTCCACCCAAAATACCTGCAATAAGAAGTGGCTTTGCCTGATCACCTCCTTTTGCACCATTCACAAGAACTTGAGTGCTGGCTGTTGCTTCTGGGAACGGGTATTTTCCATGCATATCCTTCACGAAATATTTTCTGAAGGGAATTAATAACAGGATGCCAAGAATACCGCCCAAGCAACTTGCCATAAAGACTTCGAAGAAATTGACGGTCATTTCAGGATATTTTGCTTGGAGGATGTAGAGAGCAGGTAAAGTAAAGATTGCACCAGCAACAATGACACCAGAACAGGCGCCAATACTTTGGATAATAACATTCTCGCCAAGAGAGTTCTTTCGCTTTGTGGCACTACTAACTCCAACCGCAATGATGGTGATTGGAATTGCGGCTTCAAATACCTGGCCCACTTTTAGCCCTAAATATGCGGCAGCAGCACTGAAGATGATAGCCATCAATATTCCCCAACAAACAGACCACAGATTCACTTCACGTGGATTGCTGTCTTTTGGCATAAGAGGTTCGTATTCCTCACCTGTCTTCAACTCGCGAAATGCATTTTCAGGGAGTTGACTCTTGAATTCTTGTTCTTCCATATAAATTGTTTTTTATTATATTCGATAAAAAGACATGTATACACCTAAAAATGCATCGTTTATTTCTTGTCTAATTGAATAAGAGCATACGCATAAGCACCAAGCTGGATAGCTCGACTGGCACCCAGTTGACTGATAGTGACGCCAATCTTACGATCAGACATGTATGGAACTTGTTCTGATGTTCCAGGAATACATACCAGTTGAGTATTGTCTTGGAAAAATGTCTTGCGGTCTTCTTCATTGAGAAGGTTATAAACAGACATCTGCAGACATGGAAAGCAGTTACCTCCAAAAGTCCCTAACGTAGCACGTAACTCTTCCATAACGCCTGGCATAATATAGCGATGATTGTTGGCAACTCCGCCACCAAATACGACCATTCCGTCAATCATCATCAAGGCATTTGCGATGGATGCTCCTGCCATACGTCCTAATTCACGAAATGATTCCTTGGCAGCATTCTGTTGTATAGGATCGGGACTGCTCTCTGCAATCTGATAGAGATCTTTCGGTGTAAGTGATGGATCAGGATCACCTCCCAATTCACGGAACACACGCATTACAGCACGAATACTTACACTTTCCTCCACTATCAAATCTGGATATTTTAAGTTTCGCATACACCATATATCTCCACCACATCCATTGTCTCCAGTAAGCAAGATGTTGTCATTAATAACCACTCCTGCACCAAATCCAGTTCCTAATGTCAGTCCCAACAGGTTATGATACTGCTTTTGGCTTCCTGCATCCTGCAATTCTTTATTGATCTGAGGTAAAGTACCTGCTAATGCTTCACCATAAGCAAAGAGATTACCATCATTATTTATATAGACAGGTATTCCGAAATGATGCGACAAATAAGGCCCAAGTGCTATTCCCCCACGAAAAGCTGGCAAATTGGGTAAGTCGCCTATCACGCCATGTTCGTAATCGGCAGGACCAGGAAATGCAAAGCTGATAGCAACAGGATCCTCAGGAAGCTGGCTCTTAACAGCAGAGAATCCTTTCACTAAGGTTTGGATACAGAGATTGAGATCGTTTGGTTCAGCAGGAAGTTTATAGGGCTCAATAATCTCTTGGCAACTTTGAACTGCTCCGAATACAAAATTCGTTCCTCCTGCATCCAGGGTAAGAACGATTCTTCTATCATACTCGTACATTGCTTCTTTATGGTTAATAGTTAATTAATTAAGGTATTTATCCAAATTTCTGAGTTTTTGTATTCACTTAAATCCTCACAGAAGCTTTAATAGTCACGCATTCTTTTGTATCGCGATATGGACGGATTGTATAGTGACCAATGGAAGCAGGGATAATGAACGTCTCTGCATAATGGACAACAAATGGGGCGAATGCAGACGTGGGACTTTCGACAATAGCTTCCTGGCCTTCAAGCAGATTCAAGACGTTCACGCTATTTTGGGTATAATGATGAACGGGAACTGAGAAACGATGACGTCGTGTCTCGATGAATTCGTTGGGATGAAGACCTGTCTTTTCTTCTATCCATCCTTCACCACTATCAATAGTCTTTACATGATTGACCAGATTCTGCATCACATACGGAGTGGTACGATTCCACTGGATAACATGACTCCCACGTTCCACATTGATTGGACGGGGTTTGCCATCAAGACCTAACCGTTGCCAATCCCAGAGCTTGAAAGTGAAGATATTGGGTGTACTGCTTATCTCCAAAACCATGCTGCCTGCTCCTGAACAATGAATGGTTCCACCTGGAATGAGGAAATGATCATGTTTCTTGGCAGGAATCTTGTTTACATATTTGTCTGCATCGAATACAATCTCCCCCTTTTGAGCCGCACGTAAATCGTGCAACATGTCATCTGGATTGATTCCTTCGCGTAGTCCAAGATACACATACGCTTCTGGAGTGGCATCTAAGAGATAGTAACTCTCATCTTGCGTGTAGTACATGCCAAAGTTTTCGCGAATGAATTGGTTGGTAGGATGAACTTGCAGACTGAGATTACCTCCCTCAATTGTATCAAGGAAGTCGAATCTTATGGGAAAATCCTGTCCGAATCGAGCCCATACAGGTTCACCCAAAAGTGTTTTGCTGTCGTATAGCAGGAGGTCTTGAGACGGCAATTCGAAAAGTTCATCCTGAACAGATAGGTACAGGCTGTTCTCTTCAGGTACACAATCAAAACACCAGCCATAGTTGGCTGCTGACCGATCCAGATCACAAACGTCTTTCATCCATTGTCCTCCCCAAGGTGCAGGATCAAAGAATGGAACCACACGGAAAGGAGAATGCAACGTCTGCTGAAGTCCATGCAGGAAAGTTTGTCCGCTTATCATCAAAGGTTGCTCAGCATGGTGTGTGTCTATCCACCAGCTGACAAGTGGCATAAGCTGGGACTTATGTCGGTCAAGTATGCGCCAATCGTTGAAATAACCACGTTTGTATTGGATACTGGGAGCATCCTCATGATTATCTACTCCAAGAGCTTTCACCTCATGACGTCGGAATCGCATTTGAGTCTCCCAACGAGCCATATCCACATAAACAATCAAAGCATCAACAGGAGCAACCAGTGTTGCACCACTTCCCATGATAACACGTGGATGATGGAGGCGAGCTTGTTTCAATGAAGAAGAGCTAAAATAGTCCTCCAGTTGGAGGTGGGTAACATAACCAAAGAGTACGTCGTCCGTCATAAACTCTTCCGTCATCTGGACGATCTCTTTTTCAGGTTTCATCAAAGAACGTGTGTTCAACACGTCGCCAAATTGTTTCTTTAATGCCTGCTCTACTTCATCCTCATAGACTCCTGTATATAATTCTACTACCAGTGTTTGGTTGGGAGCTAATTCACCAGAGAGTTTTTCGAGAATACTGTTCCATCCTCGAAGAACTTCTCCTGCGACTTTTGTGGCTGGATATTTATCGTAATTGAATCTACGACTCATTGGGATGAGATATGAGTTTATTTCAATTCTGTTTGTTTTACGACATCCATGTCACCATAATCCAGATTCTCTCCTGCCATACCCCATATGAAGATATAGTTGCTGGTGCCTGCTCCTGCATGGATAGACCATTCTGGAGAAATGACAGCTTGTTCGTTATGAAGCCAGATGGGGCGAGTTTCTTGAGGTTCTCCCATAAAATGGCAAATGGCTTGGTCCTTTGGTACGTTGAAATAGAAATAGGTTTCCATACGTCGAGCATGAGTGTGGGCAGGCATCGTATTCCACACGCTACCAGGTTTCAGCTCCGTCATTCCCATCTGCAATTGACATGTCTTAACGACTTTCTGAACAATCAATCGGTTGATGACACGATCGTTGGATTCTTCCAATGAACCAGCTTTCAGAACGTCTGCATCCTTTAAAGTAATTTTTTTGGTGGGATATGAAGTGTGAGCTGTTGCACTGTTGAAATAGAAGTGTGCAGGATTTTTTGCATCCACACTTGAGAAATAGACCTCATGCTCACCACTACCTACGTAAAGGGCTTCCTTATTCTTGAGCTCATATTCCTCATTACCAACTTTCACCTTTCCTGTTCCGCCCACATTGATGATACCAATCTCGCGACGATGCAGGAAATTGGGAGCTTTCAGGTAATCTATAGTTTCCAGTTGAAGAGACTTATTTACCGGCATTGCCCCCCCAACGATGAAACGATCATGAATTGAATATACAAGATTGATGGAATCAGGAGAGAATACTTTCTCAATTGCAAATTGTTTACGCAGACGAGAAGTGTCATAAGTCTTCACATCTTCTGGATGAGTAGCATAACGCAACTCGTAGTTAGTATGTTTCTGTGCCATAATGATTGTCGATGCTAAAATTGCACCAATTAATAATGATTTCCTTTTCATAGATGATTATCTGAATTGTTTTTTTTATAGTTCCAACGGATAAGTCCTGCCAAAAACAGAATGCTTACAAAGATGCCAACTATTCCTATGATAGAAGCAAAAAGATGATAAGTAACCCAGCATAGGATGCTCGATGCAAAATCAAGTGCCGCACCTGAACTGAATCCGTCAGGTATGCGGACAGATGCATCCTCAGGATGCTGTTCTGAAACGAAATTGGCAGCCATAGTGAATGCCTCAGCAATATTTGTAACGAAATAAAGTCCTACAATAAGCGATACAAGTCCGATTATAAAGGTCTTTACAACATTTCCTTTGGTAATCGGAAGCACAACCGGGAACAAATAGAAGATACCTGCCAAAGATGCAAGAGGAAGAAATTTATTGTTGGGAAGAATGACTGCCAATAAGAGGATGGAGGGGATAAGAAGCAGAGAAACAACCAACGTCGTAGGATGTCCAATGACAAGTGCCGGACTCATGCCGATGTGAAGTTTTACACGATCGCCAAAATGACGGGAAATCATTTTCTTTGTGGCATCAGAGATTGGAACAAGTCCATCGATAAAGAGTCGCGTGATGCGGGGAATGAGTTCCATGACAGCTCCAATCTTCACACCAAGAATCAATACATCTTTTATATTATAGCCGGCTAAAACGCCAATGCCACATCCGACAATCACACCCAAGAAGAGGGGTTCCCCCAAGATGCCAAACTTCCTCTTCAGACCCTCTGCATCAATATCAAGTTTGTTAAAGAAAGGGATATGGTCTAAAATCTTGTTGATGCAGATTGCAAAAGGAACAAATCCTTGACAAAATGGCTGAGGAATCGAGATGCCATCCATTCCCTCGTAATATGATTGGAACTTCTCAGCAGTACGGTCAGCCATGATGAGAGTAATCATATAGCAAAAGATTGCTGCATCGAATCCGAAGACAAGACTGTCAGTAGCAAAATATACGATGGAACCAATGAAGGCAAAGTGCCAATAGTTCCATAAGTCAATGTTTACAGTTCGTGTTGTTCGAGTGAAAAGCATCAATAGATTGATGGCAAGGCATACTGGAATGATAAAGGCTCCTATAGCTGTGTTGTAGGCTACCGATGCTGCAGCTGGCCAACCCATATCGAAGATTTCCAACTGCAATCCATAGTCTTTGATTACCTTGTCTAAGGCGGGACCCATACTGCTGGTGAGCAGTCCTGTTACCAGACTTAATCCTACAAATCCGACTCCAACGTAAAGACCACTTAATAATGCCTTTCCAAACTTGACACGTAGACAGAGACCCAAGATTGTGAAAATAATAGGCATCATAACCGATGCGCCCAATCCTATGATATAAGAAAAGATATTTTCCATATTGTCAATTTTGTGTCTAGAGATAAGGAAACTTTTATCGGAATAGCTTACTTAGGCTGTTTGCCAATGTAAGCAAGGATACCACCATCCACATACAGGATGTGTCCGTTCACAAAGTTGCTGGCATCGCTTGCCAGAAATACTGCAGGTCCTTCCAGGTCTTCAGTGGTACCCCAACGGGCAGCTGGAGTTTTAGCAACAATGAAACTGTCAAAGGGATGCCGGCTTCCATCTGCCTGTCGCTCACGTAGGGGAGCGGTTTGAGGCGTTGCAATATAGCCAGGCCCTATGCCGTTGCATTGGATGTTATATTCTCCGTATTCTGATGCAATGTTTCGAGTCAACATCTTTAAGCCACCTTTTGCTGCCGCATAAGCAGATACGGTTTCGCGTCCCAGTTCACTCATCATGGAACAGATATTGATGATTTTCCCATGTCCTTTCGTTATCATTCCTGGAATGACTGCTTTGCTGACAATGAATGGAGCTGTCAGGTCGACATCGATAACCTGTTTGTATTCATCCACAGTCATTTCCGTCATGGGGATTCGTTTAATGATACCTGCATTATTGACCAGAATGTCGATAATACCCATTCTTTGCTTGATGTCTTCCACCATGTGCTGCACTTGTTCTTCACTTGTCACATCGCAGATGTAGCCTAAGGCATCGATGCCTAATTCTTGGTAATCTGAAAGGGCTTGATTCAAATGTTCTTCGCTACGACAGTTGAAAGCTATCCGTGCTCCAGCTTGAGCAAGTGCCTTCGCAATTGCAAAACCAATGCCATAAGAACCACCTGTTACCAGAGCAACCTTATCTTTAAGAGAGAAGTTAACCATATTTTTTCCTGATGTGTATTTTTTATGTTCAATTATACCTTATTGACTATATTGCATCAAAGGGCGCAATCCTCGATTTCGAAGAAGGCGCCCTTTGACATGTTTGAGTTATAGTTTATATTTTACTATTACTTTAGGATGTCCAATTCACGGAACACTTTCTTCAGTTTTTCAACAGATTCGTCAACCTGAGCATTTGTGTGGGTAGCCATCAACGCATAGCGTACCAGCGTGTCCTGAGGAGCACAAGCGGGTGGAATGACGGGATTGATAAACACGCCCTCGTTGAATGCTTTGGCGACAGCCATGAAAGTCTTGTCTGTATCACGAACATACAGGGGAATGATTGGACTCTCTGTGTCGCCAATCTCGAAGCCTTCCTCGCGGAAACGCTTCAGGGCATAATTGGTGACGTTCCACAAAGCCTCGATCCGCTCAGGCTCATTCTGGATGATATGAAGAGCCTCGCGAGCACATGCTGTGGCGGCAGGCGTAGAACTTGCACTAAAGATGTACGTACGAACCGTATGGCGCAGCCAATTGATAACGCTGCTGTCAGCAGCGATAAAGCCACCAATGGAAGCCAGACTCTTGGAGAACGTACCCATGATGAGGTCGATGTCCTTTGTCAATCCGAAGTGGTCGCAGACACCACGTCCTTGACGTCCGAAGACACCCAGCCCGTGAGCCTCATCCACCATGATGGTAGCATTGTACTTCTTCTTCAATTCGACGATTTGAGGCAGTTTGCACAAGTCGCCTTCCATGCTGAAGACACCATCGACAACAATCAGTTTGACTCTGTCTGGCTCACACTTCTGGAGCTGTTTCTCCAGATCCTCCATATCGTTATGCCTATACTTGAACTGGGTGGCGAAACTGAGTCGGCGGCCATCCACGATACTTGCATGGTCGCGATCGTCGCAGATGACATAATCGTTGCGATCGACCAGCTGACTGATAACACCACTATTGACTGTGAATCCAGTAGCAAAACACAAAGCTTCTTCTTTGCCTACGAATTCTGCCAATTCTTTTTCCAGCTGCACATGTATATCGAGGGTTCCGTTGAGGAAACGGCTTCCTGCGCATCCGCTGCCGTATTTCTTCATGGCAGCAATACCTGCATCAATCACTCGTTGGTCACCTGTCAAACCTGTATAAGCATTCGAACCGAACATGAGGACTCTGCGTCCCTCCATCATTACTTCGGTTCCCTGTTTTCCTTCTATTTCTCTGAAATAAGGATAGATACCTTGCTTCATGAATTCCTGAGGCAAAGTATACTTAGCACATTTCTCTTGTAGTAATCCCATCTCTTTTTTTAAATTGTCCAATGTTTGGATTCCTCACTAAATTTTGGCAAAGGTAGTCATTTTTTGTGAATATTATATGCAAACTGCTAAAAAACTTCAATTTTTGACTTCTTTGGAAGTCCAACAATGCATTCTTAATGAAAAAGCAGTACATTTGTAGTACAAAATGGCAGAAAAGAAAAAAGTCTGGTTCATCATCAATCCCATTTCGGGTACGGCTGGCAAGGAACATATTGTTCAGCTGATACCTGATTACATGAATCCTAAACGCTTTGATTATTCCATCAAGTATACAAAGAGGAAAGGACATGCTGCTGAATATACTCGAAGGGCTATCAAGCAGGGAGTCGATGTGGTAGTGGCCGTGGGAGGTGATGGGACCGTCAACGAGGTGGCACGTTCGCTGGTTCATACGGAAACGGCATTGGGCATCATTCCATGTGGGAGCGGAAACGGCTTGGCTCGTCATCTTTTCATACCCATGAATCCAGAAGGAGCATTGCAAGTGCTTGCGGATTGTAATGTCAAGTCATTGGATTATGGAACAATAAATGATACTCCTTTCTTCTGCACATGTGGGGTAGGGTTTGATGCCTTCGTGAGCAGTAAGTTTGCTGAAAGTGGACGGCGTGGACTTTTGTCTTATATCGAGAACACACTTAAGGAAGGACTGAAGTACAAACCAGACACTTACGAGATAGAGATTGATGGCGAGACGCAAACCTACAAAGCCTTCCTGATTGCTTGTGCTAATGCGAGCCAATACGGCAACAATGTCTTCATAGCACCAGCAGCGAGCATGAGCGACGGACTTATGGATGTGACCATCATGGAACCCTTCAATGTCCTGGAAGCTCCTGCGATTGCCATTCAGCTTTTCAACAAGACAATCAATCAGAACAGTCGTATCAAGACCTTCAAGTGCAGCCACCTGAAGATCCATCGTTCAGAACCTGGCGTGATCCACTATGATGGTGACCCCAAGCATGAAGGGACAGACATTGAGGTCTCGCTGATTCCTCATGGAGTAAAGATGGTTGTGAACGACAACGAGCAGCTTTTGCTTCCTCCTTTGCTACGCGCTTTCAGCGACCTTTATAATGGATGGAATGATGAATTGAACAACATCCGCCAGGACTTGCAAGACCGCCAGCGCAAGATCAGCATTATCAACAAGGAACTCCTGAGAAAGTTAAGACCCAGGAAATAAGGATTCTCCAGCCTTCTGTCCTCCTGTAACTCCAAAAGTCACATTTCCTTCTTTCCTGTCGAGGCACTAAACGTGTTCAAAATCTCAACATGTTGACTTTGCGGATTCAACGTGTTGAGTCAGCCATTTCAACGTGTTGTCTTTGCGGATTCAACACTTTAATTTTTTTCTTTCATCGAGTGAGGGGATTCTTCAGCTAAGTTGTCACAAAATAAGACGAAGTGCCTCTCACGAGACACTCCGCCCATCTTTTTGCCAAATAAAAACATTAATCACATAAACACAGTTATTTCAATAATATCCTTAATCATGTATAGAGAAATGATTTCAAAGGTTTTACCTACCTCTGCCACCTCTTCCACCGCTGTGACTTCCGCCACCCATTGATCCACCTCCGCTGCGAGTGCTTCCACCGCCAAAGGAACTTCCTCTGCTACCCATGGATGATCCGCCTCTGGTTCCCATCGATGATCCACCTCTGCTACCTATAGAACCGCCTCTGGTTCCCATGGATGAACTGCTTCTTCCACTTATCGAGGAACCTCCTCTGCCGCTTATGGATGAACTGCTTCTGCTGCTATGATTCTGGTAACTGCGAGCGCTGCTGCCACGATTGACATCAACAGGTGTACGCGTACTGCTGTAATTAAAGGAATTTCCATTACGGCTTTGCCTTCCTTGATAGGATCTTCCGACAGACCTTTCGCTGGAACTCCCACGCGAGATGCTTTGGCTTCTGGTAATGTCCCTGTTTCCATAAGCTGAATGGCCTCGAGAACTTCCGCTGCGTGTTGAGTTGCTCTGCTCCATCTGCCCATTGTGACTCTCGCCTCCAGGTCTCATCTCATGATTCAGATCAGAATTGCCTCGACGGTTCATCTCGCCATATCCCTGGCGGTTACTGTTGCCGCTGCGTCCACCTCTGTGGGTAATCTGACCACCTCTCATTTCACCACCAATACGTGGGGCACCCATACCTGGCGTACGAGTAATGGCGCCACGATCGTGACCACGCAATCCACCTCTCCAGTGGGGACGTCGATCGGAATAGAATCCGTGGTCGTGGAAGTACAAGTGGCTGTGTCCACCACGATAGTGCAAGTATACGTGGGGCCTGTCATAAAAGAAGTAATGGCGATCATAAATTCTATAGATGGGGAAGAACCACGCGTTAGCCCTCCATAATACAGGGCGCAGGAAATAGTCGGCTCCTATGAAAAGACTCCATTGCCAGTCGTAGAGGATGGCACGAAGATCTGCTGCACGCCAGTCAAGATACTGTCCAGCAATATCGTCGGCTGTGTTCAGGCTCATCAGATAATCCAAATTGATCTCATATGCGTCATTATACTGCTGATCGTTCAGATTCAACTCGTACGCCATCTTGTCAGTCAGGTACAGAGCTTCTTCGCGAGCCATTTCGTAAGACATTGCTTTGGCACCCGTCCAGGCTGCCAACACCATTGTTAAAGAAATGAGTAAACGTTTCATAATTCCAATCATTAAAAGTTTTTTTTCTGCTGCAAAGGTAGTGATTGGAAATAGGGTAGGAAAGTGGATTTTCCCTAAAGTGTAGTGGGAATTTTCCTATTGTGTCTCTTTGCTACAACTGACACTGGAATCTGAAGTATTGCTGGAACAGGTCACCAAGTTCTACTGGATGAGCGAAAAGTCCAAAAACGCTGCTCCCACTTCCACTCATTGCTGCATACGTGGCTCCCATTTCATACAGTTCATCGCGTATGTCTTTCACTCTGGGATGACGAGGGAAAACGCTGGTTTCAAAGTCATTCAGAATTCTCTCTCTCCACATATTTACGTCTTCGTTAACAAGCTGAATCAGACTGGTGTTAGGTCGTTTAGGTTCAATTAAAGAATAAGCCTCTTTTGTGGAAACAAAATCATCAGGTTTAATCAGCACAAAATGCCATCCGCTCAAGCTTAAATCGATGGGAGTGAAAAGATTTCCGATCCCTTCAGCGAAGACTGGTTTGTTTTGAATGAACACAGCACAATCAGCGCCCAATCTGGATATCCATTGCTCCATCTCTTTTATAGTTAAGCCCAAGGAAAACATTTCGTTGAGCATCTTTAACATGAAGGCTGCATCGCTGCTGCCTCCACCCAAACCAGCTCCGCTAGGGATGTTTTTCTTGAGAGTGATACGAAGGGGTGGAATCACTTTTCCCTCCTCGCGCAACAACTGAAGAACACGCATCACCAGATTGTTCATGGGGTTGCCGTCCACCGGAATCCCTTCCAGAAAGAACTCGTCTTCATCAGCTGTTTCAAGTGTCAGTTCATCGCATAGTGGGATGGGGTAGAAAACAGTTTCCAGGTTGTGGTATCCGTCAGGTCTGCGGCTCACTACTCTTAGTCCCAAGTTGATTTTGGAATTTGGCCGTGTTGTCAGTTTTGTCATATCCTTTTTAATAATGTTTAGCTACCTTTCTTCCAACACAAAGTTATTAAATAATGATGATGTGTGGATTCATCCATGTTTAAAAAGTGTTAAACGGGCATATACCACTCCTCTTGATTAGGTATAGTGGAAAAAAATCCATACCTTTGTATACTTAAATTCGAAGACCTCTCTTCAACGTGAGGCTTTTTTGCATGAAAGAAGTTATACAACATCTTGGTACTGTGGAAAGTGTAAGTGCAGGACACGTTGTCGTTCGTGTTTTGCAATCTTCGGCATGTGGCAGCTGCGCTGCAGCAGAATTGTGTAGAAGCAGTGAGTCCAAGGAAAAATTGATTGACGTGTATGACTCTTACCCGACACTGCAAGTGGGTCAACAAGTGCTGGTAGAGGGTAAAGTCAGACAAGGCCTGAAAGCTGCTATGTATGCATATTTCATTCCACTTGTCCTGATGGCTGTCACGCTGTTTGCGGCTATGTATCTGACTGGCAGCGATGCGGTTTCCGCGTTAATATCTCTCCTTGTGGTAGCTCTGTATTTCATTGGGCTCTACTTGATGAGGAAACGCTTATCTGAAAAATTCTCATTTAAAATATCAAATTTCAAAAACTAACTTGTAATGAATGTAATTCTAATTGCAGTTATTGTGCTGGGATTGATAGGACTTATCGCTGCGGTGGTTCTGTTTTTCATTTCGCACAAATTTGCTGTACATGAAGATCCTCGCATTGGTGAAGTGTCGGCTGTCTTGCCGCAAGCTAATTGCGGAGGATGTGGCTACCCAGGCTGTTCTGGCTTTGCCGTTGCATGTGTGAATGCTGCTGATGGGGGAAGCCTTGAAGGTAAGTTGTGCCCTGTTGGCGGTACTCCTGTGATGGAAAAGGTGGCTGGTATTCTTGGCATGGCTGTTGAGGTTGGTGCACCTAAGGTTGCCGTTGTCAGGTGTAATGGAACATGTGAGATGCGTCCACGCATTGCAGAATTCGATGGAGCGCTTAGTTGTCGAGTCCTCAACATGACAGGCTTGGGTGAGACAGGCTGTGGATATGGCTGTCTTGGATGTGGCGACTGTGTTCGAGCATGCAAATTCGACGCCATCCATATGAATCCAGAGACAGGTCTCCCTGAGGTCGACGAAGAGAAATGTACAGCTTGTGGCGCATGCTCCAAGGCATGTCCTCGTGGCATCATCGAGATTCGCCTGAAAGGTCTGAAGAATCGACGCGTCGTTGTTCTGTGCAACAATAAGGACAAAGGTGCAGTTGCCAACAAAGCATGCAAGGCTTCTTGTATTGGATGCGGCAAGTGTGTGACTGTATGTAAATTCGAGGCCATCCATGTGGAGAACAATCTTGCCTACATTAACCCTGAGGCTTGCAAGCTGTGCCGTAAGTGTGAAGAAGTTTGTCCTAAGCAAGCGATTCATGCAATCAATTTCCCACCACGCAAGCCCAAACCAGTTGAAGATTCCGCTCCACAAGTGAAGACAGAGGTGACATCTGCTGTTAAGCCTGCGGTTGAAGGTGAGCCCAAGCCAGCAGTTGCCGCATCTTCTGATTCCCAAAATTCAAATCAACAACCATAATTTACAGTAGAAAATATGAAAACTTTTAAGATAGGTGGTGTACATCCTGCAGAGAACAAATTGTCTGCGGCCAGTCCCATTCGTGAGGCAGGCCTTCCCAAGCAGGCAGTTTTCAGTATGTGCCAGCACATTGGTGCTCCCGCCAAGCCTGTTGTAAAGCGTGGCGATGTTGTGAAGGTTGGTACGTTGCTTGGTGAGGCTGGCGGATTTGTCAGCGCTCCTATATATAGTAGTGTTAGTGGAAAGGTAACCAAAGTGGATGTCGCTCTGGATGCAAGCGGAACACGTCGCCCTGCTGTCTATGTCGACGTAGATGGCGACGAATGGGAAGAAAGCATCGATCGCACGCCTGATCTGGTGAAACTCTCAGACCGTCCAAATCTGGACAGCAAGACAATCATTGAGAAGATCAAGAATGCAGGAATTGTTGGTATGGGTGGCGCAACTTTCCCCTGCCACGTCAAGCTGTCGCCCCCTCCTGGCTGCAAAGCTGAATGCGTCATCATCAATGCTGTCGAATGCGAGCCTTATCTGACAGCTGATCATCGTCTTATGCTGGAACATCCTGATGAGATTCTTGTTGGTGTGGACCTGATTATGAAAGCTGTTGACGTCACTAAAGGCTACATTGGAATTGAAAACAATAAGCCTGATGCTATCGCTCTGATGAAAGAGAAGGCTCAAGCATATCCCAACATCGAGGTTGTACCTCTGAAAGTGAAGTATCCCCAAGGAGGTGAGAAACAACTTATTGATGCTGTGGTGAATCGTCAGGTTCCAGCTCCTCCTGCAATTCCTATCAACGTAGGTGCGATAGTGCAAAATGTTGGCACAGCGTTTGCAATCTATCAGGCTGTCATGAAGAACAAGCCCTTGATAGATCGTGTTATCACTGTGACAGGAAAGAGTGTAAAGCAACCTAGCAATCTCCTTGCACGTTTGGGTACTCCCTTCCAGCAACTGATTGACGAGTGTGGAGGTCTGCCTGAGGATACGGGCAAGGTCATTGGTGGAGGTCCCATGATGGGTAAAGCGCTTCTAAGTCTGGAAGTACCCATGACGAAAGGAAGCAGTGGACTTCTTATCATGAACGAGAAGGAGGCACGTCGCAGCGAGCCAAATCCTTGTATCCGTTGCGCTAAGTGCGTGAGTGCCTGTCCGATGGGACTCGAGCCATATCTGCTTAGTACGCTTTCAGACTTGCAAGACTGGGAGAAAGTTGAAGCAAATGATGTGACGAGTTGCATCGAGTGTGGCAGTTGTCAGTTTACATGCCCCAGCAATCGTCCTTTATTGGATATGATTCGTGTTGGCAAGACTACAGTAATGGGAATTATTCGCAACCGTTCTGCCAAAAAGTAACCATAGTAAATAATAACAATTTGTATATATGAAACCTATTATATCACTTTCACCTCATGTTCATGGCGGCGATTCCGTTCAGAAGAACATGTATGGTGTGTGCATTGCATTGTTGCCTGCCCTGCTGGCCAGCCTCTGGTTCTTTGGTTTAGGAGCAGCCATCGTACTTGTCACTTCTGTGATATCCTGTGTCTTCTTCGAGTGGTCGATAACCAAATTCCTACTGAAGCGTGAGCGGACCACAATTACTGATGGAAGTGCTATCCTGACGGGGTTGCTTTTGGGATTTAACCTTCCCAGCAATCTGCCAATCTGGATTATCATCATTGGTGCTTTGGCAGCTATTGGAATTGGAAAGATGACTTTTGGAGGTTTAGGATGCAACCCCTTCAATCCTGCCCTTGTGGGTCGTGTGTTTCTTTTGATAAGTTTTCCTGCCCAGATGACTATCTGGCCAGTAGTGAACCAGCGTCTTGCTTATGTTGATGCAGAGACGGCAGCTACACCTTTGAGTGTGATGCAGCGTGCCATTGCAGAAGGTGACCCTGGTATCCTGTCAGAATTGCCCTCCCTTAAGGAAATGCTCATTGGAGCAACAGGTGGTTCTTTGGGTGAGGTCAGTGCAATCTGCTTGCTCCTTGGCTGTCTGTTCCTTCTTTGGAAGAAGATAATCACTTGGCACATTCCTGTAAGCATTCTGGGTACTGTTGCATTATTGGCTTGTGTCATGAATGTATGCAGTCCTGTTTATGCCAATCCTTTGCAGGTGTTGATGAGTGGTGGCTTGATACTTGGAGCCTGCTACATGGCTACGGATTATGCCACATCGCCCATGACTCATCGTGGTCAGTTGATTTATGGTGTTGCTATTGGTGTGCTGACAGTCGTTATCCGCAATTGGGGATCGTATCCAGAGGGTATGTCATTTGCCATTCTCATCATGAATGGATTTACACCTCTTATAAATATGTATTGTAAACCTAAAAGATTTGGGGAGGTAACAGCAAAATGAAAAAACTTAAATCTACATGGTATAATATGGCGGGTATCCTCACCTTAATCTCTGTTGTGGCAGGTGCATCACTTGCATCAGTCAATGAGATGACGAAAGGGCCCATCGAGCTTATCAAGCAACAGACCTTGGAGAGTGGTATACGTGCTGTGCTCAACAGCAATGATTTGCAGGTTCAAGCCATTGATTCTCTTCAGGAAGGAAGTGTCATCATTTATCGCACAGACAAAGGCAATGCTGTTCAAGCTACTGATGCGAATGCTTTTGGCGGTAACCTGACCGTTTTGGTAGGTTTTGCTGGCGATGGTACCATTCAAGGATACCAGGTGCTTGAGACCAGCGAGACACCAGGTTTGGGTGCCAAGGCCAGTTTCTGGTTCAAAGAAGGGAAAGGTTCCATCTTGGGCAAGAATCCCTCGAAAAACAATCTGACTGTCATCAAGGACGGTGGCGAGGTAGATGCCATTACAGCATCCACCATCACGAGTCGTGCTTTCCTGCGCTGTGTGAATGCTGCCTACGAGGCTCTGAGCATGTCTGCTGATGCTGAGAGTGGTGCCACCAAACAGGCTAATAGTAATTAATCTAAAAGAGGAAAAATCTATGAAATACTTGAAAGTCTTATTAAACGGTATTGTCAAAGAGAATCCTACCTTTGTGTTGTTGCTTGGTATGTGTCCAACTCTTGGCACAACCAGCAGTGCCATAAATGGTATGTCGATGGGATTGGCCACTACGGCTGTCCTGGTTTTCTCGAATCTCATCATATCATGTCTCAAGAATCTGATTCCTGATTCTGTACGCATTCCCTCATTCATCGTGGTGATTGCTTCTCTTGTAACCATTCTCCAGATGGTTCTTCAGGCGTATGTACCCAGCGTGTACGAAGCTTTGGGACTTTTCATCCCTTTGATTGTGGTGAACTGTATCATTCTTGGGCGAGCTGAGGCGTATGCTGCCAAGAATGATCCCATCAGCAGTATCTTCGATGGACTTGGGATGGGACTTGGTTTCACTATTGCCCTGACACTTTTGGGCGCTTGTCGCGAGGTGCTTGGAACAGGAAAGATCTTCTCTATGACCGTTTTTCCAGAGAACTACGGCGCTTTGCTCTTCGTTTTGGCTCCTGGAGCATTTATCGTGTTAGGTTATCTGATTGCTATTGTTAACAAGTTAAGGAAGGCATAATTATGGCATATATACTTATTTTCATCACGGCAATATTTGTCAATAATGTCGTTTTCTCCCAGTTCTTGGGCATTTGTCCATTCCTGGGTGTCAGCAAGAAAGCGGAATCCGCTCTTGGTATGGGAGCCGCAGTCGCCTTTGTGCTCACATTGGCCACCATCGTAACGTACCTTATTCAAAAGTATGTCCTGATAGCTTTTGGCTTGGAGTATCTCCAGACCATCGCGTTCATCCTGGTCATCGCAGCTCTGGTTCAGATGGTGGAAATCATTCTCAAGAAGTCTGCTCCAGCGCTTTATCAGGCTTTGGGAGTCTTCCTGCCCTTGATTACCACGAATTGCTGCATATTGGGTGTTGCTATCCTTGTGGCAAATGGAACGTATTCAACCCAAGGTCTTGAACCCAATCTGCTGACTGGCGTAGTCTATGCTTTCAGTACAGCGCTTGGTTTTGCGCTGGCTCTCATCGTGTTCTCTGCCATCCGCGAACAGCTCGACCTGATGCCTGTCCCCAAAATCATGCGTGGCACCAGCATCGCACTGGTTGTGGCAGGACTGCTAGCAATGGCCTTCATGGGCTTTAGCGGAGTAGACAATGGGCTGAGCAAATTGTTTGGTTTATAAAAAGTTAACTCATTCGTAAAACATACATTCATGAAGATTCTTCTTACAGGTGGTGCTGGTTTTATTGGAAGCCATACCATCATCGAGTTAGATAAGGCTGGTTACGACGTGATCGTAGTGGATAATCTCTATAACTCCAACCCCAAGGCATTGGATCGGGTGGGGCAGATTATCGGCAAGCAGATTCCTTTCTATAAGGCTGATATACGCGACCACGAGGCGTTGACCAAAATCTTTGATGCAGAGAGACCTGATGCTGTCATCCATTTCGCTGGCCTGAAGGCAGTAGGGGAGAGCGTTGCCAAACCTTTGGAGTATTATCACAACAACATGACAGGCACCTTCATCCTACTGGATGTAATGCGCAATCACAACTGCAAGAACATCATCTTCTCAAGCAGTGCCACTGTATATGGTGATCCAGTCCAAATACCCATCACAGAGCAATGTCCCAAGGGTCATTGCACGAATCCCTATGGTCAGACAAAGTCTATGCTGGAGGAAGTTCTCATGGACGTCCAGAAGGCTGATCCAGAATGGAATGTGGTCCTCCTGCGTTACTTCAATCCCATTGGCGCGCACCCCAGTGGGCTGATAGGCGAGAATCCCAATGGAATACCCAATAACCTGATGCCCTACATCACCCAGGTCGCAATAGGCAAACGTCCTGAATTGGGAGTCTTTGGCAATGATTATCCTACCCACGATGGAACGGGTGTGCGCGACTATATTCATGTTTGCGATTTGGCTGCTGGTCATGTGGCTGCCCTGCAAGCAATCCAGAGGAAATGTGGTCTTGGAATCTACAATCTTGGAACTGGTCATGGCTATAGTGTGCTGGATGTGGTCAATGCATTCGAGAAGTCAAACGGAGTACCTGTGAAATACTCTATCAAACCACGCCGTCCAGGCGATATTGCCACCTGCTATTGCGATCCCACCAAAGCTCGCGAGGAACTTGGTTGGACAGCTCAGTATGGTATCGAGGAGATGTGTCGTGATTCCTGGAATTGGCAAAAGAACAATCCCAACGGATACGACGATTGAGTCACAGGCTCATCGAGTTATAGCAAGGCGGCTTTCACGATGTTGAAGGTCGCCTTTTTCATGCCTTTCATAATGGTGTCGAGTCAAGACGAAAAACACAACACGTTGAAATTGCAAAGACAACACGTTGAAACCGCAGGAAGAACACGTTGAAATTGCAAACACAACACGTTGTGTTTTTCATCTTGACTGGAGAAGCTTCCTCATCGACCTGCAGGAAGGTTTGAAAGAGACTCTTTTTAGTTCATTCTGAAGGTTGTCTATTACTGGTTTGGGAGTTTTTCAGGGATAGAAGTTCATTTTTTTCTAACATTATTTGTTATTATGGTCACTAATTCGTAATTTTGGAACCAAATATATACTTTTTGGCCTGGAAAATATAAAACTAATACTAAAATATGAAACGAATTTGGTTTGTTTTGTCAATTTGTATGCTTCTCATCACCTCATGTCATGAGAACATTGACATGTCAGCCCGATATGTCTTCAAGGAAAGCACCGTGATGGATTATCTCAAGAATCACCCCGATGCGTATAGCGAATACGTCGACCTTCTCTACAAGGTTCCTGTCAGCAGAGTCAGTGCCACCACCTTGGGCCAATTGCTTTCGGCTCGTGGTCACTACACCGTGTTTGCTCCAACCAACGAAGCTATCCACAACTATCTCGATTCACTTGTCCTTGACGAACTGATTCCCTATGCCTCTTGGGATGCCTTCACCGATAGTATCAAGCTGGACTCCATCCGCAAGGTTATTGTCTACAGCAGTATCATCGACACGGGTGACTTCGACAATCCCATTGAGACCGGTAACTTCCCCTTCCAGGATGGAGGCGAAATTAGTTTCCCCACCATGAACGAGCACAAACTGACCGTTTACTATCGGGGGGTTGACTCCATTCAAATCTACAACAAGTTCAATATCGACATCAACAATCGCGACATCCTGGTGCTCAATGGAGTCATCCATCAGATGCACGACGTCATTGCCCCCAAGGACTTGACCGCCACCTACTTCCTCCAGCAGATCATCGACAAGGAGATAGAGGGCTATCTGGTCATGGCTCGAGCCATCCAGGCTTGCGATATCAAGGATACCTTGAATGCCGTCAAGGATGATACCTACGAGATGATGTACCAGACTGGCCAAATCAAGGACTTGCTCAACATTGGTGACTATGGTGTCGACTTCTCCGCTGGTTATGCACCTCCTCATCGCAAGTTTGGTTACACCATTTTTGCCGAGACCGATGACTTCTGGCGTTCCGAAGGCTTAGACCCCAAAGACCCCCAGCTTCTGCAAAAGTTGGTTCAGTGGATTATAGACAACCATCAGTACTCCGACGACGATGAGTTCATCACCGATGGCGATTTCTCCAATCCCAAGCACATCCTTTGGCAATGGGTCACCTACCACATCCTACCCATGAAGTTGGCCGCCGACAAGTTAGTCACCCACTACAACGAGGTAGGTTACAACCGCAATTCTCCACACAACCTCTCCATAGCTGTCTATGAGCTCTACACCACCTTTGGCAAACGTCGTCTGCTCAAGGTCTACCAGAGCCGCGAGAGCGATGGAATCTACCTCAATCGCTTCCCCAATCTCGACAATGGCCGTACAGGTACTTATCATGAGCTATCTTGCGATCCCGACAAGGTTGGTAGCCGTGTGGGTACAGACGACGAGAGAGCAGTTCTGGGCGACATGATCAATTGCATCCTCTATCCCATAGATGCACCTCTATCCTACAACGATAATGTGCGCGACAACCTGATGAAGCAACGTCTTCGTTTCGATGCCCAGAGCATCTTCCCCGAGACCATGAACAACGACATGCGCCAGATATCCAGCGGCGATGCCAAGAAGACCTATGTCTACATTCCTTCCGACGACATCTACCACTACATGAACGACATGTGGCTCACTGCCGACACCTATCTGTGCTGCATCAACTACCACGGAGGAAATCCAAGCTATAATGCCGACGAGATAAAAGCTGGTGGACGTTACGACGTCACCATCCGGCTCCCACCGGTTCCTCGCCAAGGCACCTATGAGTTCCGTTTTGCCATCCTCAACCGTCCCTATCGAGGTGTGTGTCAGATTTATTTGGGTACAGACCGCATCAACAGAACAGTTACCGGTATCCCCATCGATATGACAAAAGACCTCTGGGCATTTGGTTCAGGGTGGGAGAGAGAGACCGACGACCAAGACTACAATGCAGAGGTCGACAAGCGTATGCGTACCCTGGGGTACATGAAGGGAACCAACAGCAGTGCTCCCGATGGCAACGCCGCTCAGTCCATGCGTGTCAATACGACCTATTCATGCATGCGTCAGATTGTCATTCGCAAGACCATAGACCCCGACCTGGAGTACTATGTGACCTTCAAGAATGTGCTCGACTATTTCAAGGAACTCTATCTTGACTACTTCGAGTGGTGTGCCAAGGAAGTATACGACAACCCAGAAACTCCAGAGGACATCTGGTAAAAACTCTATACCTTATTAATATTAATAATACAACCCTCAGGATTTTTTTTCTTGAGGGTTGCGTTTTTTGTGAAGTAAAGGCAATGCAGACTCAATATTACAATCCTTACACAATGTGCTTTCACTCCTCACCACAAAATATAGGAAACGAAGAAAGTCTTCAACAAGTTTCATAAGATTGTTTTTCGTGATGTTATGAAAAAAATGAAAGGTAAAGAAAGATCTGCTATTCCATGCAAAAAGGGAGGCAATATAATTTCTTTAAGATAAGATGAAAAACTGTTCTGTTTTGTGCCTCGAAAGAAACTCCTATTTTCTTTTATTCATATTTGCTACAGAAATAATCTGCTGATTCCTTTGTCTGAATTGGAGAAATTAAGTAAATTTGCATCAAGTTCCACATCGAAATATTTTCATGGTTGTTCAGGAAATAATTTCCTTATAGAGACGAGCATCCATAAAACATATTCTTTGAAGTCCTAACTATGGTGAATAACATGCTAAAAAAAAACATATTTGCAGGGAATAGCGCTAGAGCAAGTTTTGTTAATCGCATCTACGAAGAGTTGCGACTTAAGCTGGATTTCGTGTCTCACGTAGATATCCTATGTGCATATTATCATCGTGAAAAGAGTTATTACGATTTACATACCTACTGTAGTGACAAAGCCTATATACAGTTAAAAAAAGCCTTCTCAGAAGTTAAGAATGCATTGGAAAAGGCTATTCCAGGTTGCATTATTGACAATGGTAAGACTGGTAAGGGAAAGGCTTTCAAGTATATTGGCAGTAGTGATGACCCATTAGCTGAAGAACGGCAAGCTGTAGAGCAAAAAAGCTTGGAGGACTATGTCGCATTCTGCAAAGCGTCAGCTGGAATTCTGCCAATGTGTTGGTTCTCTGCGTACTTTGAGAACAGTCAGCTACTGCTTGATATAAACAGAGAAACGGAGGATGGGACGGGGTTTATCCGCTCCAGTTTGGAACAGATCCTGACGAACATAGATATGTTACCCATTTTTTATAAAGCCATTACAGATAAGAAGGTACTGAGATTTGAATATCAACGATTTGGGCAAGAGCCCTTCACACTGACATTCCATCCTCAGTTTTTGAAAGAGTACAATGGCCGTTGGTTCGTGTTTGGCGATGCTGAGAGGCTTCGGGCTTATGAGTATGACGTGGAAAAGAGAGAAAGGTTCAATGCATACAATGTTCCTCTTGACAGAATTGTTAGTGATGTTTCGATGGTAGATGACGTGGAATATATTCCAGCAGAGAAAGGCTTCTACCAAAAGTTCTTTAAGGATATCATCGGAGTGACACATGAGAAGGATGCCAAATTGGAGAAGGTGGTGATACGCACGAAGACGGAATACCAACATGGGCTGTTGCTGACGAAACCTCTACATCATAGTCAAGAAGAAACACTTCCTTTTGGTGAGCATGAACATGGCAGTTATGGCGAGTTTACACTTACAATAGAGCCCAATCGCGAATTGCGAGGCAAAATTCTTGCTTACGGCCAATATCTCGAAGTTATGGAACCCGTATCGTTGAGAGAGCAGATTAAAGATAGTATTAAAGTGCAGATAATGCAGTATAATAATAAATTGAACTGGTAGGTGGACTCGAACCACCCTTCCTGTGCAACAAACAGGACAACCCATTTACCAGTTGCTGATTTTTAGGTCGTCAATGTTTCGAATTCCATGACATATGTCTTGCTCTATTTCCTCACTTTCTCTGCTGCGCCTAACTACTGAAACTCGTATTTGAGTCTGTTGCTCAGTGTCGGATGCTGCAAATATTCGTGATAGGCAGACTGGAGATTACCGAAACTTAACACGAAGGATAATGGAAGAAGTATTCTTCCTGCCTTGGGCATTATTGATTGAGCGATCCTTCTACACTCAATCTAAGCACGAACTAAATAATTGTTCATAATTAAATTGTTTTAAGACTGGTTGCTAGCATGGGCCAATGCCTCAGTCGTGTTAATATTAAGCCCTTTTGTGTTCTATTTGATATTATCCCAAGGCGGAGCCGACATGACTCCGTCTTGGGGAGATAGAGGTAAGTGACTATTCGATTAGTTCACTTGTCAACAGAAATGCATCCATCATCTCTTCGCGCCCAGCATCAGCGATTTGCTGACAAATGCTTTCCACACATGTTTCTACTTGCTCATCATGAGCGTTCTTGTTGTATGGACTAGCTGTTTCAGAGAATTTAAGCGAGCCATACTTTGCTGTTATCAACAGCGTTCTTTCTTTTGTCATTTTAATTGATATTTTAGTGTTGGAATGAGCACAATTACTCACCTCATTTTATTGATTATGGCTCTACGGCTCGCTTCGATAATCATTAAAACAGGTGCAAATTTACACATTTTATTTCAAATTTACATATTCTTTACATAAATATATACCGTGCAGGGTGTTTTTCATTTTTTCCCCCTCTTTATTTATAAACAATGTGTAACTTTGCAGTGATTAGTGGAATTAATATGGGGGGACAGAATATCATTACAGAGAGCAAAATAATATCAAGAAACGGTTCCAAGCAGAACGGAACCATTCGAAATGATGATTTCTTTATAGCAATCAAAAATTGGTTGTACCTTTGCACCGCATTTGAGACACAAGTGCAGGACATAGAGTACTAACCAACAAAAACACAAGAGACTATGCAGAACGTACAGAACGCAGCAGAGATCCAGCAGAGAGTGATTAATCTTGTAGACCTTTACCGTACTAAAGTGGGTAAGGAGAGTAAGATAGCTCAAGAAGCCAAGCAATGGTCTGAGGATGAATTTAGAGATGATTACTTGGATGGACAAGATTATGAAGACTGGGTTAAGCATTTGAAGATCAATGATCAATTGTTAGGTCATTTCTACTCTGTTGTAGCTGGTAAGGATGCGAAAAAGGATGTTTTAGAACATTTTCTGCCCGATTATTATGATTCTACTGTGTTCACAGAGGAAGAAGAATATTTTCTTCGCTCCCATTTTAAGGAAATGGTGAATTACATTATACAGACTCCCAGTGATGACTTAGCTTATGTAGCTATGTATGACTCAAAGGACTGGCATCTTATTCCTAATGAAGTCTTAAATCTTATAGGTGAACGTGTAACCATTCCTGAAGGCGCTACCATTTACAACCCTTTTGCATGTTTTGCTGAATTCTCACAAATATATAAAGGACGTAAATTCTTATTTGAGGTTTGGGGGGGAGAAGATAAAGAAAGGACATGGCCTTGGAAATGGATGGAACTTGCCTTGTATGCAAATGAAGTAAATGCTGAAATCATAGAGGATGGAAATGTCCCACAGTCTTATGATGCTATAGTTACTTATATTAGACATCTTCCGGTGTTATACAGGTATGAAAAAACGATTGACAACCATGACCTCAAGGTAGAAGACAGATACGACCCTGCTGTTCTGCCTAAGATTCACAAAATGTATGAGAATCTGGAAAAAGGAGGAAAAATGATTATGATAACAAGGGAGGATTTCTTTTTTGATAATGAAAGAATGGAAGCTCAAGAACTGCATCTCAATCGTTATGGTGCTCCCTTAAAACATTTTGCAGAATTTCTTGTTGCAAATAAAGCCTTTGTTGAGATAATCCAGCTTCCTCCCGTTTTAGGTGATCTGTTTGGAAATGGAAATAGCTTCATTATCTTGGTTGCCGAGAAAGGTGTTTGTCATGAGTTTACAACAATGGTTGATGCCAGATTTGCTTCTCATGATAGTAACAAGAAGAACAATCGTGCGATTCTTGACATGGATGCTTTCCATTCCATGATAAATAATCATGGAATGGAGTACACCACGGGACTCCGTAAGATGGTACAAGTTCCATCTTCCGAATTGAAAGCAGATTTGTTGCTTCCCCAGTTTTATGTCGTAGAAAAGCCCACAGTAGAAGAACATCCTGTTCCTCTGTCTGAACTTTGTTCTATCGTTGAGAAACGCATTTACGAGATTGATTCAGATCTTCCAGAAGATACTCCTTGGATTAAAAAGAGTGACTTGTCCTCCAACCATAAAGGGGAACTCGATATAAACAGTTTGCAAAAAGCGAATTGTCCCAACAATCCAAAGGAATGGAAATATGGGACAACAGAAATAAATAAGTTTATGCCGTCAGCAGTATATGATTATGATATGGATAAGCCCAGTTGGGATGACTATAGAATATCTCAATATAGGAATTGCACTTACCTTGACGGAAACAAAGACGCTGTTCTTTTAGATTTGTCCCAAAAAGAAGTCACGTTTGCCCTTTTACGAGCTACGGGCAAGCCTGTTGCAGTTAACAAGGGCATTCTTGTAGTCATTCCTAAAGCTGGATTTGATGCTTTGTCCCTTCTTGCATTGTTTAGATTGCCTATTGTTTACAGACAATTGCTGACATATCATGAATATGGAATTGGATGCCATCTTGATGATGTACTTGTTCCAACCGACAAGCGTATCATCAGTGATGAACTGTCTCGTATGAAGAGAGAAAAATCTGTCACAAAAGAATTTAGAGATAAAGCTCAGGCCATGAAGACTGAGTATATTAACGAGGTCAGAATGCGTAAGCATGATATGGGGCAAAAAGTTTTCGACTTAATCAATACCGAAGACCTAATGCGGTATTATGTGGAGAATCGTGAAACTGAGAGTGACTTGTGGCCTCAGATGGAGGAGCAATTGAATCATTTCCGCAAGACCATCAACGAGTTGTCTGACATGTTAGACCAGTTGAGTCAGGAAGAACGCTTTGGAACACCAGAGTTACTAGACCTCAATGGCTACTTTGCAGGTCTTCAACATTCAAGTATCATTAATGGATTCAAATTGTCTTATCTATTAGACAGAGACAGTATTCTTAATCTCCAGCTTTCTCATATGGGAGATAAAGAATTAAAGGACATCAGTGCTATCAAAGTTAAACCAACTGTGTTTATAGCAAAGACCGACCTTCAGAGAGTTGTTAGCAATATTCTGACTAATGCGCAGAAGCATGGATTCGTGGATCCTGGTCGTAAGGACTATGAAGTGATTATTCGTTTGGAGTTTAATGCCGAAAAGGGAATGTATCAGATAGACTTCCGCAACAATGGCAAAGCACTTCCAGAGGGATTGAATAAGATGCGCTATGGAATAAAAGGTGAAAAAGCAGGCCAAACAGCTGGTACTGGTTTGGGTGGAAGCATAGTTAAGTCCATCGTTGAACATTACAAGGGTGATTATGATGTGTTGATGGATGAAGAATGGACAGTCATTAGAGTTTATTTACCAATAGCAATATAATATGGAACAGAAAGAGTATTACAATGTTATCTGGATAGATGATCAATGCAAAGAGGAAGGAGGCTTTGCTCCAGGGTTCATACAAAGATGTAAATTACGATTTAATATCCATTTGTTTCCTTTCGAGTTGGAAACAGAGGGATTGACCATTTTAGAGAATGATACAGAACATTACGATGCAGTAATTTTGGACGCAAAAGGTTGGTCTGATGAAAAATATGTAGCAACAACCACAAAAGGAATGTATGAAGCAATTAGACGAATAGAGCGACTTGCTTTCAAGAAATGTATTCCTTATTATGTCTTAACGGCTCAGGAAGATTTACTGAATAGCCAAGATTTCACAGACTCAGTAGGCAAAGACAAAATCTTTTATAAATACTCTCCGAGTGATATAGAGAATTTGCTTAAAAATATCCAATTGGATATTAAAGCAAATCGCCGTAATCAGGTTAAGTTATATTATTGGGATGCACTAAGTCGCATTACAGCCATGAATCCAAAGTCTGGTGAAATCATACTTGACATATTAGATGCTATGCACCATCCCTATCGATATCCTAATTATAGGGCAATATTATATTACAATCCACTCAGAAAAATATTAGAATATAACTTTAGAGCAGCTCATAAAGTAAAGTTGATTCCCGACGAATGTTTTGTGAATGAAGTAAACCTGAGTCAATGCTGTCACTATTTATCAGGAAACGAAGCGACTCACTTGGGAGTTCGGTATGGTGGAAAAGGAATGCGAATAGTACCAGAACACATACAAAGTATGATGTTCTCCATATTGAATATAGGAAATATTAATTCTCACTCTTCTGAGCTTCCAGATGAAGATATCTCACGACTAGAGTTGTATTTAGCTGATAATGTTTTTGATTCCAAATATTTGATTTCATGTATGGCTTTACAAATATGCGAAATTACACTATGGATGTCAAAGTTTATAGAGGATCATTCTGTTATTGAAGATAATGAATATATGTGCAAAACCTTTGGCAAAGTTGTTCAATCAGAAAAATTTAAAGATATATGTTTTATTGAGAGCGAAAGGAAAAAATGGGAACATAAATTCTGTATTGCGACATCCTTTGCAGAACGCAAAAAACTCATTGGGAAGAAAGTGGTTGTCCTGAGTTATTCTGATAATACTGGGGCGTCTGCATCCGATTTCCCATTTTTTGCAAAAGTCGAGTCTTTAGAAAAAGAGAGTAAAAACGGTTCCAAGTAGAACGGAACCATTCACAAGGTTGTTTTTCTTGTAAGGTTACAGAAATCACCTTAACTTTGCAGCATCAATCATCGACACCACCTCGAGATTGATGCTGCAAATGCATTATGGTAATAATAGATATATGAACTATGGAAAACACACTCGACACACAGAACAAACAACAGTTACTCGCATACGAGCTGATTGCTAACACGAACAGCAGTTTCTTCCTAACGGGACGTGCAGGAACAGGTAAGACAACTTTCCTCCGCAAGGTACAGCAACTGGTGGACAAACAGTTCATCACGCTAGCACCGACAGGTGTGGCAGCTATCCTGGCAGGTGGTGATACTATTCATTCGTTCTTTGGATTGCCTATGGATGTCTGCATGCCTGGTACGATGGGTAAGATGAACGAGGCCAGAATCCTGACGTTAATCCATACGGACACTATTATTATAGACGAGGTCTCGATGGTACGCTGCGACATCATTGATGCCATCGACTACACCATGCGGAAAACATTGCGCTCCACACAACCCTTTGGAGGCAAGCAAATCATCTTTGTGGGTGATATGTTCCAGTTGCCACCAGTAGTGAAGCAGGGCACAGAAAGTGATATCTTACAAGACCTTTATCGTACAGATGTTTTTTTCTTCTACAAAGCTGACGTCATCAAACGTATGCGAATGGTGAAGATTGAGTTTCAAAAGGTATATCGCCAAGAAGATCAGAACTTCCTGCGCATTTTGGAGAACGTGCGTCTGAACAAGACAACACCAGAGAACCTGATGCATCTGAACGAGCGCGTCTGTCAGCCAATGAAGGAGGATGGAATGGTGATTACATTGGCATCGCTCAACAGGACTGCTGATGATATCAATCAGCAACGGTTGACTGAGATTGATGCTGAGGAGTTCATTTATGAGGGGACATTGACAGGAAAGTTTGAGGAGAGGCGTTTCCCTGTGGATATGACTCTGAAACTGAAAGTAGGGGCTCAGGTGATGTTTACTCGTAACGACCAGCATAAGCGTTGGGTGAATGGCACCATCGGCAAAGTTACCAAGTTAGCTAAGGACGAGATACAGGTGACAATTGATGATGGCGAAACTTACGTGGTTCCTAACTGCTCTTGGGAGTCGTATAGCTATGAGTACGATAAGGGCGAACGCAAGATGAAGAAGGAACTGATGGGTACCTTCACTCAGTATCCGCTCCGATTGGCTTGGGCTATCACGGTACATAAGAGTCAGGGCATGACATTCGACAAACTTTACCTCGATCTGAGTAGGGGGATGTTTGCGGCAGGCCAGCTTTATGTGGCTCTAAGTCGTGTCCGTTCACTTGGTGGCTTATTTCTTTCTCATCCTATCATACCTCAGTATGCTCATACGAGCCGTGAAGTGCTGGCATTTGCAAGTGCCTATAATGATGAGAGAGTCATCAGTAACGAAATTGAAAGTGGGAAAGCCGTTTATCAGTTACTCTCCCGCCATGACTACGATGAAGCTGCTAAACAATACCTAATGATAGTGCAGAAGAAAGCAACAGAAGGTGATATTAAGGAAGCTATGCAACAGGCAAAACGATTCCTTGACATTGTTATCTGCGATGAAGGACTCTATGGATGTGTGAACACTATTCCAGCGGAACTAAAGGAAGTTAATCATTGGGCACCAAAGTTTCTCGTAGCTTTGTTAAGCCTGTATGCAAATGAATACGAGCAAGCGTTGGCGTATGCTGATAGTGTGCTCGTACAGCACCATTGTCAAGAGGCGCTCTATGTGATGTCGCGCAGTCTTGCCAAACTCAAACGCTATCACGAAGCTAATGCTGTGAATGTTCTGATGGGCAATGTTTTTGAAATGTCAACACCAGATACCAAGGTGCTCTATATGATTGCTATGCTCAATGAAGAACACATTGGAGATAATGGTTTGAACCTGATGCAGGAGTTAATAAAGACAAAGCCAAAATACAATAAAGGCATTCTATCGCTTCGATATTTGATGAAGCGTAAGGGCTTAGCACTCGCGAAAACCATAGATGATCCTTGTGAGTTGGTGGATAACTTCGATTCAGACATTACGGACTTAGAGTTCGCCCAAAAGCTTGTAACAGCGCGCGAGAAGACTCCTAAAGCATTAGAATACCTGCTTCGTCTTATTAGAAAACAGGACTTCTCTAACTGACAGAGTTAAGCTTGATAGAAATGTTGAAAATTATATACTAACTTAAAACCGACTATGGAAAACAAGAAGAATGAATACAACGAGGAGATAAAACAGTTTCACTGTTCGCTTCTTATGGATGAAGTGAAGGAAACGGTGGAGAAGTTGAAAGAGTATGGTATAAATATGAATGACATCATGTCTTGTCTGCGTAATAACCAGCCATTACAACCTTTATTTGTCAGCAGAGATTATAAGATTTATATTGGTGACGAACATAAAGAGATATATCTTCAGCCACTGGTAAAAGCCGTATATCTGCTTTTCTTGAGACATCCGGAAGGAATTTTGTTTAAGTGTTTGCCAGACTTTCGTGAGGAGCTAACACAAATATACATTAAATTGAAACCATGCGGAATGAGTGACAAAGTTCTTCAAAGTATCGAAGATGTAACTAACCCTTTACACAATTCAATTAATGAAAAATGTGCACGAATTCGTGGAGCCTTTTTGGAACAATTCGATGACTATTTGGCAAAACATTATTACGTGGATGGAAGCCGTGGAGAACCAAAGAAGATCACCCTCCCTCGTGATTTGGTAATCTGGGAATAAAATTGCATTTCCACAAGGCTTGTGGAGAAGTTTTGCTTGTTGGTGTACGGCTGTATTCGTACTTTTGTGGCAGACAAATTAAAACAAAATCTGCTATGACAAATTACGAATACATATTAAGTGAGTGCAAGAAAGCGCATTATGGCCAATGGGAAGATGTTGCTATTGTGCGCTGCATCGAAAAGACGAAGAGCTTGACGCGAAATGAACTGTTGAATCTCTTCACCTCACGATGGTTGAAGGAGAAGTGTGAAGTGCGTGATGCAATTTTCTCCTTACTATTCAAAGATCAATTGGAGCGGAGGGAGACTATGATCCTTGATGCAACCATCGACGAACTGGGGAGCATGTTGACTGAAAAGGACGGAAACCATGTGAAACGGGCCCGCAAAGAGCTGAAAGAAAGATACCAGCATGTTGGCCACGATGACCAAATGCTCATCATCAAATACTTCCTGCAAGCAAATGGCAAACAGGACAAGAAGTGGGGCGAGGTACGTGAGAAATGGCAGAAGCTTGGCTATGCCAATCCTCCAAGTATCTTTGATACGTTTGAACTGAAAAAACGACATTAGAAATTCTCATAGAAACTTATTAATCAAAAAAGGAAATAGGAAAATGGAAAACAAATTAAAAAACAAGGAGGCTGATAAACAGCAAGAAAAGGGAAAGACTATGAGTTCTTACAAGAAGGCATTACGAGTGATATTACTTTTGTTTGCAGGAATGCTGATAGGGCAATATATAGAATGCTATAGCTGCCAACCGGATGTCGACACTGGATATGACGAACGTATTACAAACTCAGTTGAAAAAAATATGGTAGAGGTGATAAGGGAAAAAGATGTAATTGATGGAATTAAAGTAAATGAGACTAAGATGCAGGAATCTGATTCTATTGGCTTGTATCGCAAAGGGAAGAAATGGGGATTCTATAACATGAATACAGACAAGGTGCTTGTAAGAAACTCCATCGGGGAGCCCAAGGAATATGACAATGTGGGTTTCTTTTCTGAAGGGCTGGCAGCTGTGCTGCAGGATAGAAAGATTGGTTTCGTGGACTTCGAGGGGAATCTGCTTATCCCTTTCCAGTATCTCCACAGGACGAACAAAGATATGAAAGCAATCGGTTTTCACTATGGCTACTGCAGAATGGCTGGACGTGATGGTAGATTGGGTGTGATTGACAAGAAGGGGCGGTGGGTCATTAAACCCATTTACACAGCTCTCAACCTTACAGCCACTTGCGTTTATGCCTCCACAGCTACCTCAAGAGTGCAACTGAACTACGATGGGGCACTCATGCAGAGTGACCTGATTGTCAGGGTGGAACCGTTAAGATGTTCGGATAGTTCAACGGGATACAACGTCTATTATGTCTGCGATGCAGAGAACAATGAACGTTGCGGACTGATGGATAACACTTGCAAACGTTTGACTGCCCCCGTTTATCGTCAAGTGGTGGCATTAAGCCATGAGCTGTTCAAGTGTTATTTCCGTGATGGGATAACGATGGAGGTCTTGCATTTCCCAGCCATAGAAAAGAAGCAGTAGCATTCCTCCATTTTGCATACTATATATGATATAAGATGTCAGAAGGAAGAAGCAACATTTCCATGGGAAGAAGGAAACATAAAATGACCATCTGTGCAAGGGGTAATGATACATATAGGAGAGAGTAGAACATGCACTATGCAGATGAGGATGTTATGGAATTGTATGTAAAAAAACAAATGTAAAAGAAAATGAAGGAACATGTTAAAAGGCTATTTCGTTTCCTTTCTCCAAAAGGGAAGGAAAATAGAGAGGGATTTATCGTTACTTTCCTTTGTGCCTTAGCTTCTATTATGCTATTTGGTTGGGTGTCAGTTAGATTATGGTATCTGTATGATTCATATCCATTTTTGAATTTAGATTTATATATATATTGTTGCATAGGGATTGTAGGTCTTTTAAGTGGGATTGTACCGTTTAACATCCTGGTTCTTGCATATTGCACATACGGTTCCATACATTTGGCTTATGAAGTAGGCTATTGGTTTTTCATGGAAGCAATTGTTGTGGATGTGTTGTATGTGCTCTATGTTTTCCAATGCATCAGACGTTGTCATGATATAGGAAGGGGATGGAAAAGTAGTTTCATTCCTCTTTTCAATCCTTGGGTGTTAGTTTTTAAGAAGGGTGGCGATGCAAAAGAAAAATATTGCGAGACATCAAAGAGTGTTCCCCAAGAAGGATCAAGTATGAACCTTAAGAAATACATCTCTTTCAACAAACGGAGATGTGGGCGTCTTGAATTCGTTCTGACGTTTATGTTGTTAGCCTTTGTATGTTACCTATGGGACTCTACTTCAAATTATATTGGGTACTTAATGGTAATTGTATCATTTGGCAGTTTGTCTATATTGTCCATTTTGGGATTCCAGTATGTATGGGATATGAGGTTTGAAGTCGATTCTCTGATAATGTCGATATTGTTACTAATCTATATTGCTCAAGGAATAAGACGTTGTCGAGACATGGGGGTTAGTCCCTGGCGGATGTTTATTCCTCTATACATGCCAATAGCACTGCTGGTGAAAAAAGGAAAATATATCGAGTCTCAATAGTTTTTATGCGGTGGAATCAAATCCTTTATAAAGTAAAACGAAATGTCTATCCTTGCCCATATCAAGTTTTAAACGAAGCCATTTTTTTCACAAGGTTTTATGGCATCAAAGATAAAAACAGAACAAATAAAATCCCCAGCAGGAATAAGAGGTTCTGCTGGGGAAATATTTTATTCTTAGATTGTTAGCAGAGATGCTGCTTATTGCGTCTTCACCATAGCCCAACCTAACTTCAGGCCATTGTAGTTGCCCAAAAGACTGCTGAGGGTACTGTTAACCGTGCTAACAGAGGATGCGATGCTCAGAATCTTGTCTGCGCTGAACAGCATGTACATTTCGTTGATGTTTACTGTAACTGTACTGCTCAAGGAGGTTACTCCCAAAGCGCCCTTCATAGTCATCGTGCTGGTGCTGGTGTTGTAGGTATAGGTTCCTGTATAGGTCTTGCTACCCAACGCCATCGTGTAGTTTCCATTCGCATCAAACGTGATGGTACTCTTGCCTGCATTGAAACCAATTTTCTTTAGCTGGGAATTCAGGCTGCTCTCAATCTTACTGCTTGCCACACTGCTACCAATCTTTGCGAGGACGCTCTCGCTCTCAAACACAACCTTGGGTTGGCTGTAGGTCCATGTTCCAACCAGGCTGTTCGCTGTAGTCTTGGTGCCAAGCAGAGAACTCAAGACGGTGGTTAAAGTGTTTCCACTTGTCAGAATGCTGGCGAGACTACCTAAGCCGGAATTGCCATTCGCCCCATTCGCAGCTGCACCAGTTACTGCTGCAGTGGCCAGATCAGTACCAAGTTTACTGCTGTTTGCGCCACAACCATTCAGCAACATGCTTACAGCGATGATTGCTACTGAAATAAGTGATTTTCTCATTGTTGTTGTTATTATAAGGTGTTATACAAATAATGACTTTTATGACTTTTGCTTTTCTTCTTTTTCATCGAAGAATTTAAGGAATGGAGTAGGGAAGGGGGTCTCGAATACCATTCTCTCTCCAGTTATTGGATGAAAGAAATTAAGCCGATAAGCATGGAGCGCCAATCTACCCAAAGGATTGCGTCCATTTCCATACTTTGTGTCTCCAGCGACAGGATAGCCCAAATCCTTCATGTGGACTCGAATCTGATTCTTGCGACCAGTTTCCAGTTTCATCTCTGCCAGAGTGAGTCCGTTCTTCACTCGAAGGCGATGATAATGCGTTATGGCCAACTTGCCTCCATTGTCAGTAGGACTGCTATATGTAACGAATGCCTTGTTGTCGCGCAACCATGAGCGAACCGTTCCACCTTCTTGTTCCATCTCGCCACATAACACAGCTACATAACGGCGGTCGTAAACAAGATCATGCCAGTTCTCTTCCAGAATCTTTCGTGATTCTAAAGATTTTGCGTACATCATCAGTCCGCTGGTCTCACGATCCAGGCGATGAACAACATGAGCTGTGCATTTGAAATGACGTTTCTTGAAATATTCATTCAATATCGTTTTCACACAATATTGTCCAGGAGCTGATTCCATGCTTAAGATACCTTCCGACTTGTTTATGACAATGATATCCTTGTCTTCATAGACGATGCGAACGAATTTGCTGTTCAATTCTGTACTTCTTTTATGGCGACTGACGTGAACTACTTGTCCTGGCAGGAGAGGATAGTCGTATTGAGTCACCAGTTTCTTGTTGACTTGTACACCATGACCTTGCAGAATATCTTTGACCTTGTTGCGGCTGATTCCATACATTTCATTCATCAAGAACTCCATTAGTGTAGTCTCTTGCCTTACGTGGAGTTCTATGGTCTTAGAGGCTGCATATTGTTCACCTGTAACTGTTCTGCGCATCTTAAATCTGTTTATTTGGTGACAAAGTTAGTTATAATCTCTGACAAATCGAAATCTTTGTTGTATTTTTGTAACGAAATAAATTATTAAAAGGCAATCAAAGGATTATGGTAAAGGATATGACTTCAGGAAGTCCAATGCGTTTGATCTTCTCATTCGCACTACCTTTACTTATGGGAAATCTACTGCAGCAAACTTACAGTTTGGTAGATGCTGCCTTGGTAGGACAGTTCCTTGGCATGGACGCATTGGCTGGGGTAGGGGCAAGCTCGTCTGTCCTGTTTCTGATTCTTGGATTCTGCAATGGTCTAACGGGTGGTTTTGGCATTCCTGTGGCTCAATCTGTTGGAGCGAAACGAGACGATCATGTTCGTGATTATGTGCGTCACAGTTATTTGTTGGGTGGAGTGATATCGGTTTTTCTGGCCGTTGTGTGCAGCATGCTGTGCAGTCATATCTTGCGATGGATGCAAACACCAGAAGAGATCTTCCAAGAGGCAAACATTTATCTTTTGGTTACTTTCATCACCATTCCTATAAACCTTTACTACAACCTGATTTCCAGCATTATACGTGCTTTAGGAGATAGTAAAACACCATTCTATTTCATGCTTCTCTCTACGATTCTAAACATAATATTCGACCTCGTTTTCATTCTCTTGCTTCGATGGGGAGTTGCTGGTGCAGCGATTGCAACTGCTTTGGCTCAACTGATTTGTATTGATGGATGCTTGAGGTATATGAAGCGGCATTTCAGCATTCTCTATAATCCAGATGAGTCTTTCTCGCTCAATCTAAAACGCGTTCATAAACTGCTCATGATGGGAATCCCTATGGGATTGCAGTTCAGCATTACAGCAATTGGTAGTATTATGTTGCAGAGTGCCAACAATTCCTTGGGGACCATTTGTGCTACAGCATTTACGGCTGGCATGCGCATCAAGATGTTTTGCATTTGTCCCTTCGAGAACCTTGGTGTTGCGATGGCTACCTATTGTGGACAAAATTTGGGAGCAGCTCGCAGATTCGCTGAGAATGCCGCAAATTATCTTGTACGTATCCGTCGTGGAGTTTTTTGCGCTCTCGAAGGGATGGTTGTATACGCAGCATTCATGATATTGGTACTTCGCTTGTTTTCTAGACAGATTTCAACATTATTTATTTATGCGTCTGAGACAGAGATTCTGGATTGCAGTGAACAATTCCTTTGTGTAAGCTGTGTCTTTTATCCAGTTTTGGGAACATTATGTATCTTGCGATATTCTCTGCAAGGTCTTGGATACACTTCGCTCAGTATGTTCTCTGGATTCAATGAGATGATTGCACGTGTTGGTGTCAGTTTGTTTGTTGTTCCTTGGCTTGGTTTTTATGGTGTCTGCATTGGAGATCCAACAGCATGGATAGCAGCTGTGATGTTCCTGATTCCTACTTTTACCATCATCTATAAGAGACTTTATTCATTTTGTGCAGAAAAATAACCTAATCGTGATTATGTTTAGAATAAAATATCTGTATCTTCTTCCCCTTTTGTTTTCATATTGTCATTTAAATGCTCAAGTAAAAAATGACACAATCATGAAAACTGGGAATCTAAAGATTGTTACTGTAGCTGGTCAGAAGCCTAAGGTTGTATACAAGCCAGACAGATTGATCGTTGACGTATCGTCTGTTACTTCAGCTCTTGGAGGAACGGCTGTGGATGTTCTATCAACACTTCCCAGCATTCAAATAGATGCAGAAGGTCAACTGACTTTTCGTGGCAGCAGCAATTTTCTCGTCTACATCGATGGCAAGCCCTCACCTTTAGATGGTACGCAGGCTTTGCAATCAATTCCTGCCTCGATGATTCAAGAGCTGGAAATTCTGACGACTCCATCTGCCAAATACAAGACTGAAGGCGATGTGGGAATCATCAACATTACGACCAAAAGCAACTTGGGTAATGGCTTAGGCGTATTTCTGAATGCCAGTGGAAGCACATTGTTGACTCGAAGTGTTGATGGAAAGATTAATTATCGGATGGGACACCATAATCTATATCTAGGTGGTCAGGCTTCATACGTGAAGACAAAGAGCGACTTTGAGCAATACAAGCAAACGGTTGTGGATGGCTACACAACAACTTCTAATTCAGATGGAACACGTTTCCGCAACTATGGTACATTTATCGGACAAGGTGGTTATGAGTTCACGGATGGAAAACATCATGAATTTACACTAGATCTACAGGGCGGACGCACTCGCAATCCTCGTGGTGGTGATATGGATTATAAGGAGCATCGCGAGTATCTGGGCAACGTGGTCAATGATAACAGCTACGATAGCCACGACCGCTACAAACTGGAGAAACATCTTTTCCAAGCAGCCACAGACTACACATGGAAAATCAATGATCGAGGTGATAAAGTGAATCTCAACAATCGATTCCGCTATGATTGGTACTCGATGGAATACACAGAGAGCAACATGTTTGACCAGCAAGGGTCTCGATATGAAGGTACTCGCGGATACGAAAAAGAGCATCATTGGGATTGCGATGGAGCACTATCCTATCTGCTCCATTACGGACAGATGGGAAAGATTGAGACTGGATACCAGTATACAACCTATAGCGAGCATGGTGACTACAACATATATTATTGGAATCGCGAACCAAGTATTCTGGAATTCCAGAATCAGTTGGATTTATATGCTCCATTCTATTATCGCCGCCAAACCCATAGCCCATACGTGCAGTTGAATGACCAGTATGGACACGTTGCTTTTGATGCAGGATTGCGTGCAGATCGTTTGATTGACGATATGGACTTGCCTACCTATACGAGTCGTCATCGCAAATACTGGGCTCTCTTCCCCAGCGCACACCTCTCCTACTCTACTTCCATTGGCAGTTTTATGGCAGGTTATTCACGTCGAACAAATCGACCAGGAATCTGGAAACTGGAGCCTTATATCACTTACGAGGACTATTACACCCGTATAATTGGCAATCCAGATTTGGATGCTGAGTACGTCAACTCAATAGAACTGCGTTGGAGAAAGACTTTCAAGAATGATCTTTCTCTAACAGCAGCAGGATTTGTTCGCCAGCGAACGGATGTGGTTGATTATGTGAGAGTTGCATACGAGCCTGGCGTCACTCTCGACAGCATCATCAATGCAGGAAATCAATGGGACAAAGGATTGGAATTTCAGGCTGTGGTCAAACCTTACAAATGGTGGAACACCACGTTGAATGCCAGCGCATACCATTACAAGTTCCATGCAACATACGAGGGATGCCACGATTCCGATGGATTCACCTATCAATTTGGATGGATCAACGGATTTCCTCTCACTCAGAATTCACGTTTCCAGTTTGATGGACATCTCGTTGGTCCCATGAATCTGACACAAGGAAAAGAGAAAGCCTACGTGTTCTTCGATGTGGCATATCGTCAATCTCTTGCCAAAGGAAAGCTTAGCGTAGGTTTGGTTGCTCATGATGTGTTTCATACAGCAAAATACCACAATAGGCGCTGGACAGATTCTCTCATCAGTGAGACCTGGGTTCGTCCTAAATACCCAAACGTGGTCCTGAGTCTCAGCTATCATTTCAACCAAAAGTCTACACCCAAGAGTCAGGAGGGTGAACTGAGCAAGGATGTGGAGTTTGTTGGAAAAGATTTTTAAAGTTCTATGTTATTGAACAATAAATAATTGATTGTCAAACTGTTGGCAATTTAAAGTTTATTTCAAACATAAAGAATAGAGAATACCCAATTCTGCTTACTGTGGTGCATGGATACAAGGCCATATCGAATATAATCAGCCATCAGCCTGACAGCATCTTTTCTAGACAAACGGGTATGTCTTGTGAATCTATTCAGGGTAGTTCCTCCGCTGGGAATCAAACGCAGACATCTCAACTCAAAGTCTGAGAAGACGCGTTTGGAAGCCTCCCCAACTTCTGTCTCTATTTCCCACAAAGCCAAATGAACGGGTGAGGCAATGACATTCTCGTCGTTGATGCGAATGTAGGCGCAGTATTTCCCATCCTCTTCTCGTGCACGAATTGGACGATTGGAACTGGGAGGAATCGTGACGACAAGCACATTGTGTCCCTCAGCAGTTATGGTCTGCATCTCACACTCGACAGAAGGACTGCAGAAACTTTTAGCTGCAGCATCAATCATATAGATTTCCTCCTCGCTGCTGACTCCTGCTATGCGGCCATTGTCGCGTACGCCCACCAGCAATCGTCCACCATCAGTATTCGAGAAAGCCGACAGGGAGTGAGCAATCTTGCTTACAGAGGAGATGCAATACTTGAAGTCCTGCTGCTGGTGCTCGCCCTGAGATATTAGTTCCTGAATGTCCATCTTTTTAGAATTGGAAATAAATGAAAGGCTGCATCTTGGCTGTCACAAACTGATAAACAAAGAATACTGCACAGATTGCTGCAAGGCAAATGACGGGCAGGGGGAGCATGGCGAAGCTGAGACGATAACGACGTTTCAGGTTTGTAGGCAACCAATGGATAATCATGCCCAGCGCAAAGAGAATGAATACTCGATGATAAGCCGACATGACATCCAGAATGTTCACGCTCCACTGAGTGCCTATGCTGTGAATCATCTTCGTTGCTGTGTCCCATGCTGTCTGGTTGGCTGTTGCAGGGTCAAGGTTGCTACCAGAGCGGAAGAACAGACGTGTGAAAGTGATAAAAGTGAATGTCACCAGGATGCTCCAGGCATGCTCAAGCCACGAGAAGCTTGCCTTGAACCCTAAAAGGTTATAGAGGAGTCGCACCCACATACTCACCATCAGGAAGAGCATGAAAGCCAGCAACACGTTCCACAAGCCCATCGGATGGAAGTGTTGAAGAGAGAAGAGCAGAACAACTGTTGCTGTCGTAATCAATACTCTCGTCTTCAAACCCATATCGCGCCAGAACTTGAAGACAATCATCCCCACTCCATTCAGACCGCCCCAAATGATGAAGTTCATGCTGGCTCCATGCCACAAACCGCCCAAGAGCATGGTTATCATACTGTTGAGATTGGCGTAAATCTTTCTTCTTCGATCAGGACAATAGATTCCTGTCAGAATGGTTGCGGAAAAGATAATGAATACAATGGCAGCAATCCACCAACTGCCAGACAATATGAGAGCAGAGGCTGTCAGGAAGATAACCCAAAAGCAGGTGCCGAATCCCATGCTACGATTGCCGCCCAAAGGAATGTAAAGATAAGTTTGCAGCCATCTGCTTAGGCTGATATGCCATCGTTTCCAGAAATTGCTGCAGTTGGGTGCCTTGTAGGGACTGTTGAAATTGGCAGGCAGATGGAACCCCATCATGAGCGAGAGTCCGATGGCAATGTCTGTGTAGCCAGAGAAGTCAGCATAGACCTGCAGACTGTAGAGGAAGAGGGCTGAGAGATTCTCAAATCCAGAAAAGAGATGAGGATTCGTGAAGACACGATCAATGAAATTTACTGCCAGGTAATTCGAGAGGATAATCTTCTTCATCAATCCATTTATGATCCAGAACACGGCAATGCCAAACATCCTTCGGCTGAGGAAGAATCGACGATACAGTTGAGGAATGAAATCACTTGCCTTCACAATGGGACCAGCAACCAATTGTGGGAAAAAACTCACATAGAAACCAAAGTCGAGAAAATTGCGTACAGGTTTGATCAATCCCTTGTAAACGTCACACGTGTATGATAGAATCTGGAAAGTATAGAAAGAGATACCTATGGGCAAGATTATGCGATCCACACAGAAGATGTTCTCTCCTACTACCTCATTCGCAAAGCGGGCTACCACGTTCTCAACAGTGAACTGAGTACCAAAAATCTGATTGATGACATCCACAAAGAAATAGGCATACTTGAAATAGCATAGGATACCTATGTCGAGGATGACACTAAGGCCGAGCAACAGCTTTCGTTTCCACGCCTCTTTTTCTCGCAAGGCGTAAATTCCCTGCGCTATAAGGAAGTCGCTGCAGGTAACAAGGAGCAGCATCCCAACGAAGAGTCCACTCGTCTTGTAGTAGAAAAGCAAACTTACGAAGAACAGGTAGGCATTGCGCATTTGGCGACGCTTCTGCACAAGGGCAAATCCAGAGAAGACAAGACAGAAGAAAGCCCAAAACTGCAGTTGAGTAAACAACAGGGGACTGTCTGGGTCGAAAGAGAAGACTTTCAACAGATAGTTTAGCAGAGCTTCTATGAGTTTATCTAGTTGCATGGCATCTCTCGAAATCTTCTATGATTGATTTGCTGATCAAGTCGGCTAGTATTCTATATCCTTCTTCTGTGAAATGGATATGGTCGCGACGCATCAGCTTACTTGTAACCCATTTGCTGGAAGAACGGTAGCCTCCCATCACCTGATACGTGTCGAAAACAGCTCCATTGTATTCTTTCGCCAGTTGCATGAAGGCATCCTCTACGACAGGAGTGTTGAGGTTGAAACGGCGTGTCCGTCCGATAAAGCAGTCATTGTTGGTCAGGAACACAAGCGAACAATCTGGGTTTACGCTACGGATGCGATTTATCAGTTGGCGGTAATTCTCTTTGAAGGTATCTGAACTGAATTTGTCTGGTGTACAATTCGCATCATTGATTCCTATTCCAAAGATAACCAAGTCTGGTATGAACTCACTCAGCTCCTGTTCGAACAGTTCACATCGAAGCCAGCATGGAAGGCTTGCACCATTGATTCCGGATTCCACATAGGTGAGTCCCCCCCGCTCGCTTATTGGCTTGAAGCCACGCAGATAGAGAGTGTCGATGCCTGTTGGCTCCACGACTAGCTTACATTCTTTTGAATTCTTAGGTGTGATGAATGTCCATCCCAAGGAATCCTGGCATATCGATTGCAGGGTGTCCTGTCCAATTACCAGGAGGGGCTTGATGCTGTCCGTCAGCGTTGTGCCATAAATACGCAACTTCTCGAAAGACCACAGCGAATCGAGCATGATGTGGAGGGAGGCGGAGTCAGCTGTGGCAACGTAGGCTCCAGCGAGACCCATGGGATGCAAAGGCTCTTTGACCAGATTGCGCTGACCTGTCCATTCGCCGCTTGCCTGAATGGTATAATCCTGAGGTGCGTTGGTCTTCAGGGCACGATAAGGAAACAGCATTCCTCGATCTCCCCTTCCTGCTCGATAGTCTGTCAGGTTGTCGAGCCAATCAGTCAGTTGGAGGCGTATCCCTTGAGTCAGGAAACCTGCCTGAACATGACTTCCGCCGATGTGGAGAATGTTTATTCGTTGTTGTTTTCCTTCCATCAAATCAGATGTCTTGGCATGAAATCTCCTAAGAGCTGATGAGTCACCAGGAAACACCAAATGGGCTTTCTCCAAACGGACAAAAGGCGGAAACTCGACTTGTGCCAGCAAATTCTGCATCCAAATTAGCAAAAGAATGAGCATCAGCTTTCTCATGGCAGCATCTCCTTTCCTGTTTTGGTTGTATCTCTCTTGGCCATTGTGGCCTTGATAGAATCCCTACGGGCAGAGCGAATCTTTTCGTCTGCTTTCCTGACAGAATCTTTGCCTGTTGCGTTCTCAGTAGAATCTGATGGTTCTTCCATGTTGTCGAAACCCATGCGCAAACGATAGAATTGATAGTATTTCTGCAGACTCTCGAAGAACAGTTTGGAAATCCTGCGTGCTCCACTGGACGAGAAATGGACATAATCCTCACCTGCCAACCCCAGTTCACACCAGCGGATCATCGAACCTGCCCCACCCTGAGCAGCAAACATGTTCCAGAATGCCACACCTTCCTCGCCACACATCTTGCGTAGGGAGCTGATGAGATTAGGCAGAATCGGATAGGTCACCATCTCCTCACCAACTTGTGTCGCCATGTCAGACGGACCAATGAAGAGGATACAACTCTGAGGAGCCAAACGCTTGAACATGCGAATCTGCGATCGCATGCCGCTAACATAACCATTGATGTCGCTCTGCTCATCCATGTAAGGAACAGCATTCCCTCCAAACTGCAGGATGATAAGGCGTACATTCTCACGCGAAAAGAAAGGCGTCAAGGTACTGCGGTCGATGCTGGTAAAGAGGGTTCCAGAGCTGCCACGAAGCCCTATGTTGTCCATCTGAACCCCTCGTCCGCCATCGAGCATCAAACCATAGATTTCCACGTGTCCTGTGATTGCCAGTCTCCCTTTGTATCCTCCGGCTGGGAAGTTCAGCATCTGCATGGTTTCCGACTCAATCTCTCTGATGTCGCCAATCGAGTCATTGCCCACGAAGAGTTCCAAACTGCCTGTTCCGCTTGCCAATACGGTGACTTGAGTGAAGTGTCCGCCATGGGAAAACTTCTTGCCGCCCATGCAAGTGAATTCAAGCGATGCCTCTCCGTCGATTTCTGCCATCTGGCAAAGCGGACCATAGCGATGATGCTCTGCCTGCTCTGATTTGGGTCCATACGCCAGATAGCGCATCGCATCGCCTTGAAGGTCTTCTGTCAGGGTGACAGACGAAACCGTTTGGACAGCAGGGACGAGTCCAAGTCCGATGCCGCCGTATGCTTCCTGGAAAGCCTGCCTCAGATAGCACGTCATGCGGTCTCCTTCCAATTGCGAGTCACCAAAATGCATGATGCGGACACGCTGATCCTTTGCCTCGTCCAAGGCTGCAAAGAAATCGTCGAGGTACTCGATGCTGTCATTAGGGAGATAGATGCGTGTTGGACTCTTGCTGCTGTTGATCATGAACTCAGCCTCCTGGGCATCCGTCAACCCTTTGAATTGTTCGACTGCCTCTGCCGTCTCCATGCTGTCTTCCTGCTCCAGTTCTTCGGAAAGGGTATCAGCAACCACCTCAGTCTTTGCATCGAGAGCGTATGCCAAATCAGGGAATTCCAGACGAATGGAACCTATCTGCAGGCCGTCCTTAGGGAAGACTACGCACAGAATCCCAAGTCCAAGCATGACGCTGAAGAGGAAAATGACGATGCGCGACGATTTCATTGATAATCCAGGGTGAAACGATTCCTTATTTTCTTTGCGAGCCGCAAAATTACATATTTTTTATGGCTTATACAACATTATTGAATTAAAATGATTATCTTTGTACACCATAGCTAAATATCTGTATGCGACAAAACTATAATCAAATCAAGGATGACTGGCAGCTGGCAAAGATTCTTAGGCAAAGCGAGAAGGAGATACGCCGCTGCGCTTTCCAGTGTGTCAACCTCACAGCCGAGACGGAAATGGCCATGAGCCACACCTATCGCGACTGCATCTTCATCGGCTGCACCCTGCCGCAAGGACTCAAGCGACAAACGCGCGATTGCCTCTTCTTTCCTAACATGGGCGAGACATTCAGCTACAGGAACCATCTCTACACGCCTGACGAACTGTACGAAGGATACATATTGGGCAACCCAGAAAGCTACAAGTCCTGCTACGACGGACTCGTCTACAAACATTACCTCGCCATGGGTAAATACGCTGACAACATCAAGGAAACCTTGGCTCGAACTCTCCACGACCACTCCATCAGCGACTGTCTCCACGAGTTTCTGACTCAATTCAACGAGAGGTCAATCGTAGGCGTCATGGGAGGTCACAGCATACTGCGTACTGACCCTGAGTACAAGCAGGTCGTCCGCTTGAGCAAGTTGCTTACAGAGAAAGGCTTCCTGATGGTCAGCGGAGGGGGACCTGGAGCGATGGAAGCAACACATCTGGGAGCATGGATGGCTGGAAGGAACGAATTGGAACTTATGGACGCCATCCACGTCATGCGAACTGCACCTTCCTACAAGGATGAAGGATGGCTCGACACAGCACTTCGCATTCGCCAGCGTTATCCTCAGAATGACTACTTGAGCCTGGGCATCCCCACCTGGCTGTACGGCCATGAGCCCTCCACTCCACTCGCCACCCACATTGCCAAGTATTTCGACAACAGCATCCGCGAGGATGGCATCCTGACGATAGCCAAAGGCGGAATCCTATATACACCAGGCAGCGCAGGCACGTTGCAGGAAATCTTCCAGGAAGCCGTTCAGGACCATTACCTCAGTTTCGGTTATGCCAGTCCGATGCTCTTCTTGGGCGTAGACTTTTGGACGCGACAGATACCCGTCTGGCCCCTCATTCAGGATCTGATGGCGCGAGGCATATACCGCAATCTTATCCTCGCCCTTTCTGATTCTCCTGAAGTAATTGTTGAGGAACTGATCAAATTCAGGGATACGCCCCTCTAACCCCTATCGTCATCGTCAATGTCAGTGTCGAGTAGATTATTCAATATATCACACACTCGCTCTTAATAAATTGTGTACTCTGAAAATCTGACTTCTCTGATATCAACGTGTTGGATTGAGGTTTTCAACGTGTTGGATTGAGGTTTTCAACGTGTTGGATTGAGGTTTTCAACGTGTTGATTTCATCATCTTAACACGTTGCAATGATTCATACAGCAAGATAATCATTCAACTTCTGCCAGGGATAGGGATTAAGGTATCAAACAGGCATTCAACCTATGGCAGGGTTAAGGCAAAAATCATTCAACTTTTTCTAGGGAAGACACGATGTCTTGTACTGAAATAGGTTGACTCCCATAGAGCCTTAAATGTTAAATTATCAAAGTCATTTAAGAATTATGGGAAGACAAAAATTCAGTCGCTCATTGAAGCGCAGTATTTGCATCGAGTACATGCAAAGTGGTAAATCACGGAAGGAAATAGCCATGAAATATAACCTTCCGAACGTAGGAACACTGTC
>JAFRTJ010000039.1 GCA_017427185.1 Bacteroidaceae bacterium
ACCTACTATTTTACGTGCTGAATTAATGAAACAAGAAAGGAATAAGAATGACTAGGCAAGAGTCAAGATGACATGGGCAAACTCATATATGTTGTTAAGCAAAAACAGAACTGGAATTACCACCTAAATTGACGCAGAACCTTTCGATGCAGGAAATCCTGAGAGCAGAAGCCATACAGATGTCGTATCTTATTGTAAATCTGCCTTTTAGGTGAATCTAAACTTGACCAAGTGTTCCAGTTCCAGTTGTTCCAATTATTATTCTGGCAGTTCCATTATCCCTTATTTATATATAACTATCTATATATTAGTTAGTTATAGAATCTAAAGAAGGTGTTTTGTCCTTCAAAATTTAACTGGAACATTTGGAACTGGAACAGCCTCTTGTCTTCTTCTATAAGGCCAAAGAGTTTGCCGTCAACCAGGGGGTGTGTCAGCCGTAGTGAAAGTCAAGGTAAAATTCTAAGAATTTTAAATTATCATTTTAAGCCGCGTAGAGGGCTTCTTTTTGTCTCGGAGGCAGGAATGTACGTCAAGGGCATTTGAGGCGATTCCAAGGCGAAATAGAGGAGTTCTGCGGGGTGTCTGATTTCCCTAATGAGTTTGTCTTCTTTTAGAGGCCTTGGAGAAGAAGAAATGAGATAAGTGAAGAACGGCCGTTTCAGCGTTTCAACGTTTCAGTAAAAAAAAGATACCATCCACATCGGGAATCTCTCTTATAACACTTATAACTTATTAATAATTAATTAATTATAATATAATATATATAAGAGAGAGAGGTGGATACCCCCTAGCTGAAACGCTGAAACGCTCAACAGCTACAATAAACTATTTAACTCCCTAAAAGGCAAAGAGTTACAGCATCCCCGACTATGTCTTCCGTCTCAAGGGAGGTGCAAATTTCTGCAAAATTACTCTCTAAAAAGCCTCAAAAAGCATGCTTGAGACGCCTGTTTTGGGTGGATTTTCATGCTTTTTCTGTTCGCATAGACGATTTCATGTTCTCGTAAAATGACAACAAAACCATGATTTTGCAGTCACAAAGGGGCATTTGAGACCCTTGAGGTGCAGTTTTTGTGCAAACAGTTCGACTTTTTGAGGCTATTGTGAGACCAATTGAAACCGGTTTTTGTGATTTACTCCCCGAAGATTTCAGCCAGCTTCGCCTGCAGTTGCTGCCGTTCGTCATCGACATATCCATGCTTTTCGTAAGGGGAGAAGATGACTTGGCCGTCGGGGGCAAGCAGGACAAACGTCGGGAAACCGCTTATCGAATACAAGTCAGATGCAGAGGTCTGACCTTCTTGCGAGGCGGTCGTCTCGCGCATCATGGGCCAGGGACACGCGTGCTGCCCGAGTGCAGAGTGCCAGGCATCGGGGTTCTTGTCATGTGAGATGCCGATGATGAGCAGGCCTCGGTCGTGATACTTCTCGTGCAATTCCATCAACATGGGGAAAGAGCGAATGCAACTGCCGCACCACGATGCCCAGAAGTCGAGCAGAACATACTGCCCCTTGCCTGCATATTCGGAGAAGTGATGCACGGTGCTGTCGGGCAACTCGGCCTCAAAATCGATGAACGGCTTGCCTATGACTGTTAGTTCAGGCTTGGGCTTAAAGTTGAATTTCTGGTTTACCTTGTCCCATGCCAATATTGAAATAAACGCAAGCACAAGAATGAGCAAGGTGTAGAGAATGACCTTCACAACCTTCTTAATAACCCGTTTCATCTATTTACCTAATTAATAATATATCCCCCCCCTTAGAGCAAAAGGGGGTGAGGCCTGAGGGGGTCTTCTTATCTGAACGCTTCGCTCAGGAGTTTTATTTCAATGCTGGGGCTGATGCGTTCGTAGAGGATGTTATAGACAGCATCGAGGATGGGCATGTTGACGTGCAGGTGCTCGTTGATTTCCTTCATGCATTTTGTTCCAAAGTATCCTTCCGCTATCATCTCCATTTCCATCTGTGCCGATTTCACACTATAGCCCTGGCCTATCATCGTGCCGAAGACGCGGTTGCGGCTGAAGTTGGAATATCCTGTCACCAATAGGTCGCCCATGTAGACGGAGTCGATGATATTGCGCTCTATTGGATGCACAGTCCTCAGGAAGCGGTTCATCTCTTGTGTCGCATTGGACATCAGTACAGCCTGAAAGTTGTCGCCATATTTTAGACCGTGACAGATACCACCCGCCAAAGCGTACACGTTTTTCAGCACACTAGCGTACTCGATGCCCACAATGTCTTGGCTTGTCTTTGTCTTCACGTAGTCGCTCTCCATCATGTGGGCAAATTCGCGGGCATTCCCATCGTCAGAACAACCTATGGTAAGATATGTCAGACGGTTCATGGCCACTTCTTCAGCATGGCTTGGCCCCCCAATCACAGCCAGTTTATCGTCTGGCACGTTGTAGAACTGGTGAAAGTATTCGCTCATGATCAGGTTCTCGTCTGGCACGATACCTTTGATGGCTGTCACCACGAACTTATCCCTCAGTCTTACTGTCAGTTTCTTCAGATGGCTTTTCAAGTATGGCGAGGGAGTCACAAAGATGATGGTGTCTGCTGCCTCCACAGTCTCGTTGATGTCGCTACTGAAACGAATGCGGTTCACATCGAATTGCACACTCGTCAGATAGGCAGGATTGTGTCCCAGTCGTTTGAAGTCCTCTATGCGGTCATCACGTCGCAGATACCATCTTATCCCGTCGTTCTTCTCCAGCAGCATCTTGGCAATCGCTGTTGCCCAGCTGCCTCCGCCCAATACGGCAATCCGTCCTATACCCACTGCGCAATTTGCTCTTGGCTGGGTTTCTCTACTTCCAGTTTGTACTTCTTGATGATTTCGATGATTTGTTGCTGTATCTTGGCAGGCTTTTCGCCTTCAAGGGTGCTGACCAGATTGTAGCCAGCCTTGCGCAGGATGGGTATGATGTCGCTTGGGATACCTTTTTCCAGATAGAGTTCATCCTTGTCGCGAGGAGCCTTCACTTCTGGCTTCATTTGTGGGAAGAGCATGATTTCGCCAATAGCAAACTTGCCAGTCATGAGCATCGCCAGTCGATCGATACCGATGCCGATGCCGCTTGTGGGAGGCATACCATATTGCAAGGCGCGAAGGAAATCATGGTCGATGATCATCGCCTCGTCGTCACCCTTGGCAGCCAAACGCATCTGCTCAACAAACCTCTCTTCCTGATCGATGGGGTCATTCAACTCGCTGTAGGCATTGGCCAGTTCCTTGCCGTTCACCATCAGCTCAAACCGCTCTGTGAGACCAGGCTTGCTGCGATGCATTTTCGTCAGAGGCGACATCTCTACAGGATAGTCCGTGATGAACGTGGGCTGGATGAAGTTTCCTTCGCAGAATTCGCCAAAGAGCTCGTCGATAAGTTTGCCCTTGCCCATCGTGTCGTCCACCTCCATTCCTTTCTCCTTGCAGAAAGCGCGGATTTCTTCCTCGCTCTTGCCGTTGCAGTCAAAGCCTGTCTTTTCCTCAATGGCTTCCAGAATGGGAAGGCGTCGATAGGGAGCCTTGAAGCTGATGATGTTGCCGTCGATTTCCACTTCAGGCTTGCCGTTGACTGCAGTACAGATCTCCTCGAGCATCTTTTCTGTGAAGGACATCATCCAATTGTAGTCTTTGTATGAAACGTACAGCTCCAGGCAGGTAAACTCTGGGTTGTGGGTACGATCCATTCCTTCGTTGCGGAAGTTCTTGCCAATTTCGTAGACTCCCTCGAATCCGCCCACGATGAGACGCTTTAGATAGAGCTCTGTTGCGATACGCATGTACATGTCGATATTCAATGCGTTGAAGTGGGTGATGAATGGACGTGCGCTTGCTCCGCCAGCAATACTCTGCAAGGTAGGGGTCTCCACTTCCGTATAGCCAGCTTCATCCAGAATGCGACGCATGGTGCGCACGATGGTGGCACGTTTTTCGAACGTCTCCTTCACGCCTGCGTTGACCACAAGGTCCACGTAGCGCTGGCGGTAGCGAAGTTCTGGGTCATCAAAGGAATCGTAAACTTTGCCATCAGCATCTGTCTTGACGATGGGCAGAGGTTTCAGGCTCTTGCTCAGTACGGTCATTTCTTGGGCATGAACGCTTATCTCGCCTGTCTGCGTGCGAAACACGTAACCCTTGATGCCAATGAAATCACCCAGGTCGAGCAACTTCTTGAAGACGGTGTTGTAAAGTGTTGTGTCCTCTCCGTTGGCCAGCGCGTCGCGAGTGATGTAGACTTGGATGCGTCCCTTGCTGTCTTGCAGTTCTGCGAAGGCAGCCTTGCCCATGATGCGCTTCGACATGATGCGTCCAGCGATGCACACGTTGCGGCTGTTCTCTGGAGTCGCAGGAGTCGGCACTTCCTCGCCTTCCTCGTTCTTCATCTTGGGCAAGTCTACGAAGCTCTCCTTAATCTCTGTGCTGAAAGCATTGGTTTGATATTCTGCGGCAGGGTAGGGGTCTATGCCCAGGTCACGCATTTGTTGCAGATTGTTGCGGCGAACAATCTCTTGCTCACTCAGTTCCAGTATGTTCATCTCTTGTTTCTTTAAAAAAGTACGATTTTGCGCGCAAAGGTACAAAAAAAACTCCACATCTGCCCACTAACGCGCACTAAGATGTGTGAAAACACTATCATTTCCTTGTCTCTTCGGCAGAATGTTAGTACTTTTGTACAATGTTGCCATCTGAATCTTTCATCGAAGACCCTACCTTGGGACGTATCTTGGTACGCAGGAATGTGCGGGCTCGCCGTCTCATTTTCCGCACAGATGACGAAGGAATGCTTCTTGTCACAGCCCCTCTGCATGCGTCTGAAAAGACCATTCGCGAGGGAATCCAAGCTCTCCTTCCTCGCCTCGAGAAGATGCAGAAGCGGGCAGAAGACAAGCAGGCTGTCCGCCAGATTACTCCCTCTTTTCGCATCGATGCTCAGGACTTTTCTTTCTGGTCAGAGGAAGCACGAGTCAGCCGCATGACTGTTCGTCAACGCCAGGGAGCCCTTGTCTGCTATTATCCCGCTGGACAGGAGTTCCAGCATCCTCAGATTCAACGATGGCTCATCAGCATGATAGAGCAGAGCCTTCGCCTTCATGCCCAAGTCCTCTTTCCAACACGTCTCGAGGCAATGGCTCAGGCGCGAGGTCTCCGTTTTTCCAACCTTTCCATCCATAAGACGCATGGTCGATGGGGCAGCTGCAGCACGGCGGGCAGGATCAATCTCAGTCTCTATCTCATGCTCCTTCCCCGTCACTTGCAGGAGTACGTCATGCAGCACGAACTGACGCATCTCGTCGAGATGAATCATGGGACACGTTTCTGGCAGCTTCTCGACCAGTCGGTTCAGGGGCACAGCGAGGAGTATCGCAGGGAGTTGAAGAGATACGATACGAGTGTCTTCACGTTGAAGCAGGGCGAGTGATGCTTTTCCCTATTTCGCAGAAAGGTCCACCCAGATGGGCAGATGGTCTGAGTAGCCACCCTGATAGATGGGACCTCGATAGGTTCGCCAAGGAGCGCCATCCTCGTCGAGCAGGAAGTTGAATCGAGCCACCTGCACCTTTCCTTCCACGCAAGGCATCAGCTCCTTGCTCACCAGCACATGATCCAGGAAGCCCCATTGCTTCTGGAAGACGTATGTGCCGCGATTCTTCCTCAGTTCCCTTCTGCTCAGGGGCATCAGCGAGACGAGTGGAGCATCCTTCCCCATGATTTCGCTGAAGATGATGTCGCTAGGTTCCGCATTGAAGTCTCCCATTACCAGTATCTTCTCTCCCCTGAATCTTTCCACAGCCGCTCGAAGTGTCTGGGCAGCCAGCGAACGGTTTCTGTTGCCCTCTCGACCGCTTCCTGCCTTGCTTGGGAAATGTACGGCAAAGACATGCATCAGGTCGCCTGAGGGGAGTCTTCCCCATGCGTGCAGGATGTCGCGAGTGGGACGCAATCCCTCTTCTGCAGAAGGCACTCTCAGCCCCTCGTAGCCCTCCAGGAAGAACTGCTTGGGCTGATAGAGCAGTCCCACGTCTACGCCTCTTACGTCTGGTCCATTCGTGACGATGAACTCGTAGCCTGCCGTCCTGAGTGGGCTCCGCCTGACCAAATCGAAGAGGCAGGAGTCATTCTCCACCTCGCCAATTCCTATCAGCGCAGGCCATCCCTTCTCGTCTGCCACAGCTGCAGCCACGCGGGCGATGTTGTCCATCTTGTGCCAGTATCGTCCCAGGGTCCAATGGTGATTCCCTTCTGGCAGGAACTCTTCATCGTTGCGCAGAGGATCGTCCTTGCAGTCGAAGAGATTCTCCACGTTCCACCACATGATCCTTTGCCCGTCAGTTATCGCGCAGCAAAGCAGGGTCAGGCCAATCAGCAATGCACGTTTCATCATCAGCGTCGCTTTCTTCCTTCTTTTTTGAGTTCGTGAGTTCAGCATGACACATCGTCAAGGCAAAGGTAAGCATAAAATGCGAGATAAGAAACTTCTTGTCAGGAAAAATGTCAGAAATCCTTACAAAACCAGCTCTCTTTGGATGCCCCTTGAGGCGCGACACGTTGAAACGGCAAAGACAACGTGTTGAGTTGGAGGTTTCAACGTGTTGAGTTTGCTGATTCAACACGTTGTGTTTCCCGTTTCAACACGTTCTTCCTTTCCTACGGATGGGTTGCTTGATTCTATGTGTACTGTAAATCGTTGATTTTCAACGGATTGTTAGAAGTTTCCTGTCGTGTGGAGAACCTTGCTCGAGACACAATCAAGTCTTGGTTGAGAGAAGACGCTGGCCTTGTCGGAAATCTTGACAAAAACGAGGCTCAGTTGTTGTCTTCTATCGTTTGTCACCTTCGTGCCTGCGTCAGAACCAGTCGACTCCTGGACTTGCTTTGGATGAGTCCATGCGAGGAAAATAAACTGGATGTTGCTGCGACATTACGAATGCAGGATTTGTTCGTTTCTTTTTTTATCCTTATCTTTGTCATGCAAACTCGTAAGAAACGTATCATGAAACGTCTTTTCATCGCTTTTGGCTTCTTGTATTGTGTGGCTCTGTGGGCAGGAGCCTTTCGTCCTGTTCGAGTCAGTTGCATAGGCAACAGCATCACTTACGGCTCAGGTCTTCAGAATCCTGCTGAGGATTCATATCCTGTCCAGTTGCAGAGGTTGTTGGGACCAGAATATGAGGTGGGTCAATTTGGTAAGCCTGGTGCCACGCTGCTGCGCCGTGCCTTCCGTCCTTATTTCGACCAAGTGGAGTTCCGCCAAGCGATGGACTTTCATGGCGATATCGCTGTCATCCATCTGGGCATCAACGATACGGACCCTCGTGCCTGGCCCAATTACAGGGACGAGTTCATCCCAGACTATTGTGCTCTCATCGATTCAGTTCGAAAGTCGAACCCCAAATGCCGCGTGATAATGGCGCGGCTCACTCCACTCTCTGACCGCCATCATCGATTCTTAAGCGGTACGCGCGACTGGCACAGGGAAATCCAGCAGGCTATCGAACTGGTGGCTCAGCGGAAGGGTTGCGAGCTCATGTCCTTCTACGAGCCTCTGCATCATCGACCTGAACTGTTCCCTGACGGAATTCATCCCAATCGCGAGGGCTACGGGTTGATGGCTCGACTGGTTTATAGTGCCATCACAGGTGACTATGGGGGGCTGCAGCTTCCTTATTACTATGGCAGCGGTATGGTGTTGCCTCACCACCGTCTGTTCCTGCTGGAGGGACTTGCCAATCAAGGTGATGAGGTGACGGTCCGCATCAATGGACAGCGGCATCATGCGAAGGCAGGGAAGGACGGAAAATGGGCAGTCACTATCCAGCCTTTGCCTACAGGAGGTCCCTATACCCTGACGGTAAGCACGAAGGGACAGAAGAGAGTGATCGAGGACATACTGGCTGGCGAGCTGTGGCTCTGCTCAGGTCAGTCGAATATGGAGTTTCAGTTGCAGCAATGTTTGACTGGAAACGAAGACATTCCCCAGTCCCTCAACCCCAATCTGCGGCTGCTCAATCTGGAAGCGCGCTGGCGAACGAACGATGTGGAATGGTCAGCCTCAGCGCTGGATAGCATCAACCGTTTGCTCTATTTCACAGACCCCGTCTGGCGAGTCTGCTCACCAGAAAGCTCTCCTCGTTTCAGCGCTATCGGCTACTACTTTGCCCGCGAGTTGCAGGACAGCCTCCATTGTCCCATTGGAATCATCAACAACGCTGTGGGCGGCAGTCCTGCTGAAGCATGGATCGATCGGACTACGCTCGAGAATCAGTTTCCTGAGATTCTGCGCGACTGGACCCACAATGACTTCATCCAGGATTGGGTGCGAGGACGAGCAGAGCGCAATATGGGCAGCAGTCATCAACCTCTGCAGCGTCACCCTTATCAGCCGTGCTATCTTTACGAATCCAGTATACGATTGCTCAAGAATCTCCCCATCACAGGAGTCATCTGGTATCAGGGCGAGAGCAATGCCCACAACAAGGATGCCCACGAGCGGCTCTTCCCTCTACTCGTGGAAAGTTGGCGCAAAGCGTGGAACGACGAAGGGTTGCCCTTTTACTACGTCCAGCTCTCCAGCTTGAACCGTCCCTCTTGGACGTGGTTCCGCGACTCACAGCGCAGGCTCCTGAATACCCTGCCAAACATGGGAATGGCTGTCAGCAGCGATTTGGGCGACTCACTCGATGTTCACCCACGCTCGAAGCAACCTGTTGGCCACCGCTTGGCTGTCTGGGCGCTCCACAATGAGTATGGTTACAAAGACGTGGTTCCCTCAGGTCCCTTGTTGCGCTCTGTGGAATATGAAGGGAATACCGCTCTGGTCAGCTTCGATTATGCAGAAGGTCTCCATAGCAGCGATGGGCAGTCTCTTCGCACGTTTGAAATAGCAGAATATGAGGGCGAATACTATCCAGCTGAGGCTGAGATTGTGGGGAATCAGGTCAAACTTACAGCAAAACAGGTGAAGCATCCTCGACTGGTGCGATATGGTTGGCAGCCCTTCACTCGTGCCAATCTGGTGAATGGAGCCAACTTGCCTGCATCCACCTTCAGGAGTGAGTAGAAACAAGAGAGGCTGCCTCATTTGGTAGCAGCCTCTCCTTTGGTTTGAAAAGTCAATGATAATCAGAGACCCAGCTTCTTCTTAGCAGCGTCAGCAGCCTTGTCGATTTGTTCTCCAGCCTTAGCCTTGCCAGCCTCTACGGCAGCATCAGCAGCATTCTCAACAGCCTCTGCACCTGCTTCAGCACCTGCTTCAGCAGCAGCGGGCAGGTTGGAAATAGTGCTAACGATGTTGTCAACCTTTACAGCTGCAGCATCCAACTTCTCCTTGTTGGTGTCGATAAACTCCTTGATGGCAGCACCCACCTTTTGAGCCTCTTCAACCTTGCCTTCCTTTAGGAGAGCCTCAATCTTCTCGCCAGCCTCAGTCAAAGCAGCGCTGATACCTTCTGCATCGCCAGCTTCCAGCTTCTCACCCAGAGCCTTGAGGGGACATTCGCCACACTCCTTTTCGCAGGGCTTTTCGCATTCTTTCTCACAACCCTCAGCACACTTGCATTCCTGGCATTCGCAGGGGTCGCATTTGCAGGTACCACCCTCCTCGCATTCGCAAGGATCGCACTTGCACTCCTCGCAAGCGCATGATTTCTCACACTCAGCTTTGTTGCTCTTGCAGTTGCAAGAAACGAAGGTAATGGCTGCTACAGCCATAGCCAATGTAAATAATTTTCTCATTGCTTTTTTAAATTAAAAAATAGTTAGTGAATATGTTGATTATAATAAGTTGTTGTCCTGTGTTTATATACTTTTCAACCTCTCTCTCTTAAAACTTATGACGGAAACCAACGAGGATGGATCCCTGTTCTCCTATCAGGCTGAGCTCGAGGAACCCACGCAGGTTGTTGCTTCCTGCCTCGATACCAAGGAGGGATGCTTGCCAGGAGAAAACGAAATCAGAATCAGATATTTTTGTGCCGTCATTGTATGTATGCTTGTCATTGAAGAAGGTCCCACCCAAGCCCAGTTTAGAATACATTCCGAAGTGTGGGCGACGCAGCCAGTCGGCCTTGATGGCAGGCAGGAGTGTGAAATAGTTGAGACGGGAAGTGCCTTCCTTTGTTGGTGGGGTGGATAAGTCTGACATTATGTCTTTGCCTTGTGTGGCATAGATGCCGATACCGCCTATTCCCAACCATTTGTTGACATGATAGAAGTATTCAGCACCAATGGGACCTATGAACTTCTCGTGGTCGAAATATCCACGTGAACCTGTAACCATGATGGCTATTATGTCTTCGTAGAATGATATGACTTGCGAGTTGGAATAGACGCCATAGCTGATAGCTATCTCATTACGATTTTCGTAATCTACTTGCTTGTCGTTAATTTTGGCGTTGGCAACAGAGCTGATACCAAATGATGCCACAAGCATGGTGGCAAGGAACAAAATCTTTCTCATCATTTTTTCAATCATTATAATAATGATATCGGGCGCAAAGGTATGACAAATATTTGATAAATGTGTCATCTCAGGTCTTTTTTTTGTGTATCTTTGCAGAAGAAAAGCTCTCAAGACATGAAAAGACGTACCTTTATACAATGTCTCTCAGGCGGAATGCTGTGGTCAGCCACTTTGCCTTTGCAGTCTTCCTCCATTCGCCCATTGCGTTTTGGGTTGGTTACTGACCTTCACTATGCAGAGAAGGACGTGTCCATCAACCGCTATTATCGCCAGTCGATACGCAAGTTGCAGGATGCTGTCCGCGAATTCAACCGTCAGAAGCTGGATTTCGTTGTGGAACTGGGCGACTTCAAAGACATGGATGCCAACCACGATGCTGCAACTGCCCTGCGTTTCCTCGATGACATAGAGGCTGAGCTACAGCAGTTCAGGGGTAAGGTCTATCATGTGTTGGGCAACCACGATATGGATTGCATCTCGAAGGAAGATTTCATGAAGCACACCACGAACCCAGGGAAGGCCAATGGTCGCAGTTACTATTCGTTCACCACAAAGGGAGTGAGGTTTATTGTGCTCGATGCGAACTTCAACGAGGACAGGACACCTTATTGCAAGGGAAACTTCGAGTGGCAGAAAGCCTACATTCCGCAGGAGGAAATCGACTGGTTGCGTCGTGAGTTGCAACACGTTGACAAGCCCATCATAACACTTTGTCACCAGCTCCTTGACAGGTTCTCAAACGTGGAGAAAAGCGTCTGTGTGGGCAACGCTGATGAAGTGGTGAAGTTGCTGGAGGAGAACGGACACGTGATGGCTGTCATCCAGGGGCATCACCACACAGGTCACTACAGCCAACGCAACGGCATCCATTACTGGACGATGAAGGCGATGATAGAGAGCGAGTACCCTCAGCACAACAGCTTTGCCGTCGTCAGCATAGACCCCAAGGGTGTGATAAGCGTCGAAGGGTTTGCTGATTGCGAGAGTCGTGAAATGAGGCGTTGACAGCCGTTCTTCCCTTGAAATCCTGACGAGACATCGAAATCCACTCTTTCCCATTTGTTTGTTTCGCAGGAAAGTTATAACTTTGTGAAGAAAAAACATTGTTTTGACCTAAAACAGAACAGAAAGATGAAGAAAACGATTCTCTTCCTTCTCATAATAGGATGCTCTGCAACGATGATGGCGCAGAACGTGCAGGGATATGTGCGATGCGGCACAGCGAAGGTGGCAGGTGTGGCTATCTCTGATGGCGACACGGTGGTGGTGACTGACAGCGATGGACACTATGCCTTTGAATCCAAGAAACGCAATGGATACGTTTTCTGTTCTATACCTAGAGGATATGAGGCGACGATGGCTGACGGTTTTCGCCCCCAGTTCTGGCAAGCTTTCAGGTTTCCCACCAATACAGCTCTCTCTGAATACATCAATTTCACATTAAGAGCGGTCCAGAATGATGCCTATACACTTATCATTGGAGCCGATTCCCATTTGGCCAATCGCACCAGCGACCTCAGCCAATTCAAGAATGGATACATAGAGCGCATTCGAGAGGAAAAGGAGGCATCGCCAGGTCGAATCTATTCGATGATTTTGGGTGATTTGACATGGGATGCATACTGGTATGCACGTGACTATGGCCTGCAGGATTTCTTCAACACGTGCAAAGAATACAAATATTCTGTGCCACTCTTTCCTGTCATTGGAAATCACGATAATGACGCCGCTGTGCCCGCTGGCAAGGAGTGCGATTTTCTGGCCTCTGCCCCTTGGCGCAAGATTGTTTGCCCCAACTATTATTCTTTCAATCTTGGTCGTGTACACTACGTTGTGCTTGATGACATTTATTACAAGAACGAGGATACGGGAGAATCATACAACAAAGGTGTTGTAGGATCGCGCAATTATGACTCATACATCACACAAGACCAGATTAATTGGCTTAAGCAAGATATCGCTTTGGTAAACCCTGACGAGCCACTCGTCATTGCCCTCCACATTCCAGTTTGGCGTGTACGGCAAAACAACACATTCGAAACTTATTCCAATTTGAAAGAGAACCAATCCGAACAAATTGCAGAGATGCTGAAAGACTTCAAACAGGTACACATCATCACAGGACACACCCACTACAACGTGAACGCTCATCCCCTTAAATACCCCAACATCATGGAGCATAACATAGCAGCTATTTGTGCCACATGGTGGTGGACGGGAAAACTCACCAACCATCAAGTCTGCAAGGATGGGTCGCCAGGAGGATACTCTCTGTGGAACGTCAATGGAGACAAGTTGAAGTGGCGGTATCATTCGATAGAAAAGAACGGGAATCTGCAGATGCGTATTTATGACATGAACACAGTAAAGGAATATTTCGCAACAAATGACGTGGCCCTGAAGATGCATGCAGCTTACCCCTCGCGTACTCAATATGCAGATTTCGGTCGCAACTGCATCATGGTAAACGTTTTCGCATACGACAACGACTGGAAGGTGGAAGCTTTCGAAGGCACCCATAAACGTTCCGTCACACGTATTGTGACAGAAGATCCCTTCCACACCATCGCTTATGACATTCCACGCTTCAAGGATGTAGGTAGCTACACAGCTGATTTCTCCACAGGGAAAACCACTCATCTTTTCCGTTTTTCTACAACCTCAAGCACCACACCAGTTACCGTGCGGGTTACAGATTCCTTTGGCAACGTTTACACTCAAACAATCCAACGGCCTCATCCTTTCAATCTCGAAATGGAAACTCTGCAAACCAACGATGATCCCACAGGCATCACTCCAGTCTTCCTACCACAGGGGGAAGGGCAAACCTATGATATCAGCGGAAGACATATCACCTCGCAACGCAAGGGTATATTCATTAAAAATGGCCGTAAATACCTCAGCAGGTAATCATTTCTTTATAGGCGAAAGGTCCAGCAGGAGGTGTTGGCTTCTTGTGGAATGTTTCAAGAAAGATTGTAGTTCTCGTTATGTCAGAAAGACAAAAGGTTATCTTTCTGCCCGATAAGTTGTTGGGGAACATCCTTTCTTGGCTTTGAAGAACTTTGCGAAGGCTATTTGCGAGGAGAATCCCAGTTGAAAAGATATTTGCTGTATAGTGAGTGAAGTGGTAGCAAGGAGTTGCTCACATTGGTGAAGCAGGTAATCATCGATAATCTGTTTAGGAGAGCGTCCGCATACGTCACTTGTTATCTGCGAGAGATAACGTGTGGAGATAGATAGCCGGGTGGCGTAAAAAGTGACATCGTGTGCAGAAGCGTAGTGTTGCGAAAGGAGCGACAAGAATTGATTGTAAAGGATGTGTGGTTGCAAGGAAGTAGATTGTGAAGAAGCGTAAACCACTTGGCTATGCATGTAATTGTGGGCATTAGAGATGGCGACAGGTATCTCGTCAGCCTGTGCCAGACGTGCTGCAATGGCTGTTGAGAGTGCTCCTCCTATCCCATGACGTTGCCATCCCTCTATGTTGACGGATGAGAAAAATTGCTGGCACCCTGGGCCTGAGAGAAGTGCACGGATATGTCCCTGAGCGAAGGTTCCTCCGCGGAGGAGCACCCATTGGGGACCCATCTCTCGAAGAAGTGTAGTGGCTGCCCTCATGTCGTCATCTGTACAGATGCGGCGCCCCAGCATAATTTCAGCATCTGTGCATTTGATGACGAGTACTTTGCATACGGGTAACAGGTGGTTAATGTAGGCCTGAATGGAATCGTTGGACATGAGGGTTCCCCCGTGTGAATCCAAAATAACAGGCGAGCAAACGACATTGCTGCATCCAACTATCTCTTTGCTGATAGCATTGATTGTTTCTGCGTCATCCATCATTCCCACTTTGACGGCTTGTGGTCGCAACTCCTCATAAACAGTTCTAACTTGACCTAGAACGAGAGAGGGAGGGAGCTGGTGAATACAGCTGATACCCTTAGAATTCTGTACTGTTACGGCTGTGATTGCCGTGACGGCATAGCATCCTAAATCCTTAATGGTTCGGATATCGGCTTGTATGCCAGCGTGTCCCATGCTGTCTGAACCGTTTATGCAAAGTATTGAATTCATGTCTGACACATTTTCTTGTTTGCAAAGGTAAGGCAAATGGATGATTTATCCAAATGGGTATTCCGATTTTTGCAACATTACTTCTTTGTAAGGAAAGCTTTGCCATAACGGAAGACAGTTGTTTCATGTACTCTTTCTTTCCCATACTTTTGCAGAAAAATAGCTAACGTAAAAGAATTGAGAAAATGGAAGACAGAACACAGTTGAACCGCAATTTAGCTCAGATGCTGAAAGGCGGTGTGATTATGGACGTGACGACTCCTGAGCAGGCTCGCATAGCTGAAAAAGCAGGAGCGTGTGCAGTAATGGCATTAGAGCGGATTCCTGCTGATATACGTGCTGCTGGGGGTGTGAGTCGTATGAGTGACCCAAAGATGATTCGAGGCATTCAGGAGGCCGTAACGATTCCTGTGATGGCCAAGTGCCGCATTGGTCACTTTGCTGAGGCACAGATATTGGAAGCAATAGAGATTGATTACATCGATGAGAGCGAGGTGTTGTCACCTGCTGATGACCTCTATCATATTGATAAGCGAAGGTTTAGGGTGCCTTTCGTCTGTGGAGCAAAGAATCTTGGCGAAGCGTTGCGCCGCATCAACGAAGGAGCCACCATGATTCGTACAAAAGGAGAGCCAGGCACAGGTGACATTATCCAAGCAGTCAGACACATGCGGATGATGCAAAGTGAGATTCGACGTTTGACAAGCATGAATGAAGACGAGCTGTATGAGGCTGCAAAAGAGCTTCGTGTCCCATATAATCTTGTGCTGTTTGTCCATGAGAACGGCAAGTTGCCTGTAGTGAATTTTGCTGCGGGTGGTATAGCAACCCCAGCCGATGCTGCCTTGATGATGCAACTGGGGGCAGAGGGAGTCTTTGTGGGGAGTGGCATTTTCAAGAGTGGCAACCCTGCAAAGCGTGCCCAGGCGATAGTGAAAGCCGTTACCAATTATAACAATCCAAAAATGTTGGCAGAACTAAGCGAAGACTTGGGCGAAGCGATGGTTGGCATCAACGAACAGGAGATAGAATTGATAATGTCGGAACGAGGGCAATGAAAATAGCAATATTGGCTTTGCAAGGAGCATTTGAGGAACATCGCCAGATGCTTTTGCAGTTAGGGGTTGAAAGCGTTTTTATCCGCAATCTGACTGATTGGCAGGAGTATCTTGCTCATGTCCGTAAGAGTAGGGAAGGAGAAGGAGGGCTCATTCTTCCAGGAGGAGAGAGTACGGCGATGATGAGAGTGATGAGCGATGAAGGCCTTGTGGCTCCCATCCGCAAGGCTATACTGGAAGGTCTCCCTGTATTGGGAACGTGTGCTGGCATGATTCTGCTCGATGACCAACATTTGGGTTGCATGGATATTACGGTTCGAAGAAACGCTTATGGCCGCCAGTTGGGAAGCTTTCAGACAGAACACGAGGTGAAGGGGATTGGTATCGTTCCGATGGTTTTCATACGTGCTCCGTATATTGAACGCTTTGGAAAGGGAGTGGAGATACTTTCAACTTTGGACGGGCATGTGATTGCAGCCAGGCAAGGAAGGATATTTGTATGCTCTTTTCATCCAGAATTGACGGGTGACACACGTGTTCATCAGCATTGGCTTTCTGGTCTTTCTTGAGGCAAATTCACTCGTGCCTTTCAAGTGGAAACTGATGTTGCAGATAATGCCTGAAAATGTACATCAATCATCCACCAGTTCTTCGTGAGGATTCAACGTGTTGAAATGAAGAAATCAACGTGTCGAGATTCACAAATCAACACGTTGTGTTTCATGCTTGAACATGTTGCTTCGAAAGCAGGAAAAAATTAATGTCTCAGACAGCTGGAAAAATGGTTCTTTGATTGGGCGGATGAAGCGAAATCGATGACGTTGATATGGGTGAGTAGTTGGCTGTGCAAAATGATGGCTGAAAGATACGATAACCACACAGAATTCAGAAAAACAGGTTTTCCTCGTTTAACATTTTTTTAAACTAAGCGCTTTCTCTTCTCATAGAAACAATGTAATTTTGCGTCCAAAATCGAGAAAGCAGAAGAACATGAGACTAAAAACATTGATTATGACGGGCATTCTGCTGGGGGTAATGACTTCCTGTGGAGGCTCTAAGGAGAGTCAGGAGAAGCCAATCTCAACCGTTAAAGTGGAGCGTGTGGAGGCAGGCGAGCAAAATAACAAACTGCAGTACCCAGGCAAAGTAGTGCCTAGCACAGACGCGAACCTCTCTTTCAAGGTGGCAGGTACCCTGAAGCGTGTACTCGTCGATGTGGGTGACCATGTGAAGGCAGGGCAGCTCTTGGCCGTGATGGACGATTCGGATTACAAGGTGCAATTGGATGCCACGAAGGCAGAGTACGCTCAGATCAAGGCCGATGCAGAGCGCGTGATAGCTCTTTATGGCGAGGGCGGAACGACTGCCAGCAATTACGACAAGGCACGCTACGGGTTGGAGCAGATAGAGGCAAAGCTGAAGAACCACGCCAATCAGTTGGCTTACACCCGCCTTTACGCTCCGTTCAGCGGATACGTTCAAGACAAGTTTTTCGATTCAAATGAGACGGTGGCAGCCGGAATGCCTGTGCTTTCGCTTCTTGGAACGGGGGCGCTGGAGGTAGAAATAAATCTTCCTGCTACCTCGTATGTTCATCGTGCTGATTTCTGTGACTTCAATTGTACGTTGGATGTAATCCCTGGGCAGACGTTGCCCTTGCGACAGGTAAGCATCCTGCCTCAAGCCAATTCCAATCAACTCTATACGATGCGCCTTCGCTTTACTCAGACGGATTCGCGCATCGCTCCAGGTATGGCCACATGGGTAACCATCACCACCTGCGACAGCACAAGGACAGTGGTGGATGTTCCTGCCACAGCTCTGCTTCAGGAAGGTGGCCACAGCTATGTCTACCTTTATGACGAGGGAAAGGAAAGCGTAAAGAAAATAGAAGTGAGCATTGAGAAGCTTCGCACCAACGGGATGGCGACTATCGAAGGTGACGTGAAGGCTGGCGACCAAGTGGTGACGAGTGGTGTGCATCACATTTCCGATGGAGAAAAGGTACGCTTGCTGGTTCCTGTTTCGAAAACCAATGTGGGAGGGCTGTTGTAATGGATCTTGGTAAATGGGCTTTTAACAATCGTCTGCTTGTCTACTTCCTGGTAGGTGTTCTTCTGGTGGGGGGCATCTACTCATGTTATGAGATGAGCAAACTGGAAGACCCTGAGGTAAAGGTGAAAATGGCGATGGTAATCACCACCTATCCTGGTGCCTCAGCTCATCAGGTGGAGATGGAGGTCACGGATGTGCTGGAAAAGAAAATCCGCACGATGGGCGAAGTGGACAACGTGGAGAGCTACAGCTACAACGATGTCTCCATCATTCAGGTGGAGTTGTTAAGCACCATCAGCAACGACGAGGTGGAGCAATGCTGGGATCGCCTTCGCCGCAAGGTGTATGACGCGTCCTCTGTGCTCCCCAGTGGCGCTGGCACGCCTATCACGAAGGAAGACTTTAGTGCTGTCTATGGCATGTTCTATGCTTTGACAGGAGATGGTCTCAACGAACGTGAGCTGTCGCAATATGCTGAGCTGGTAAAACGGGAGATATCGAATATAGAAGGAGTTGACCGTGTTGAGATTTATGGCGAGCAGAAAGATTGCATCGAGATACGTTTGATGCAGGATAAGATGTCAAGTTTGGGCGTCATGCCTGCGGAAGTGCTGTCCACTCTTAACGGACAGAACAAAACGTCGTATGCAGGCTATTATGACAATGGTGACCAGCGTGTCCGCATATCCATTTCTGATAAGTTCCAGACAGTGGAGGACATTAGCCGCATGATTATCCAAGGGCACGAAAGCGACCAGCTTAGGTTGAGTGACATTGCTCTGGTGGAAAAATCGCTGGAGAAGCCTGTGCGCAATGCGTTGACTTATGATGGACAACAGGCTTTGGGTATCCTGGTTGCAGCTTCCAGTTCGAGTGATATCGTGAAGGTGGGCAAGCAGGTTCAGAAAAAGTTTGAAGAGCTTCACGAAACGCGATTCCCTACTGGAGTGGAGTGCCACAAGGTCTTTTACCAACCAGATCGCGTTACTGACTCGTTGAGTACTTTCGTTGTCAATCTGCTGGAATCGGTCCTCATTGTTATTGCCCTGCTGATGGTCTTCATGGGTTTCAAGAGCGGACTCATCATTGGTGTATCGCTGGCCATTATCGTTATAGGCTCATTCCTCATCTTGGGCTATTTCGATGGCACCATGCAGCGCGTCTCGCTTGGTTCGTTCATCCTGGCAATGGGAATGCTGGTGGACAACGCAATCGTCATCATCGATGGAATCCTGGTAGACTTGAAAGCTGGCAAACCGAGATTAGAGGCGCTTACCAGTATCGGAAAGCGTACCGCCTTACCTCTGCTGGGAGCTACAATGATTGCCATCCTCTCTTTTCTGCCCATATTCATGAGTCCTGATACGGCAGGCATTTATGTGCGCGACCTTTTCATCGTCTTGGCTGTTTCCTTGCTGTTGAGCTGGGTGCTGGCTTTGTGTCATGTCCCTTTGATGGCGAATCGTATGCTGCATCCAGAAGAAGACAAGAATGCGAATGGTGAGACGGAATATTCCAATCGTTACCAGCGTATGCTTCGTAGTGTTCTTGTCTTTGGCTTGGGGCATCGCGTGTCGGTCTCTCTGCTGATGGTGGGTTTTCTTCTGCTCAGCTTGTTTGGCTATCGATACATGCATCAGGGTTTCTTCCCTGATCTCTCTTACAATCAATGTTACATGGAGTTTAAACTCCCTGAGGGAACCAACAGTACTCGCGTGCGTCGTGATTTAGACAGCATTCAGGCTTACCTCCGTACGCGACCAGAGATCGTGCATATCACAGCTAGTTTAGGTGGTGCTCCTGGGCGATATAATCTGGTACGTACCATCCCTATGCCTTCACTTTCGTATGGTGAGTTGATTATAGACTTTGATTCTCCTCGTTCGCTCAATAAGAATATAGAAGAGATTCAAACTTATCTGACTGCCCATTACCCCGATGCTTACGTCAAAGTGAAAAAGTATAACTTGATGTTCAAGAAGTATCCCATCGAGCTACAGTTCCAAGGTCCTGATCCTGCTGTACTTCATGCTTTGGCCGATAGTGCTCGAAATATCATGCAGAAGAGCGAGAAGGTTTGTCTCATCACAACAGATTGGGAGCCTCAGATTCCATTTATCAGTATCGATTACGACCAAAGCTCAGCTCGAAGTGTAGGCATGAGCCGTAGCGACTTAAGCATGTCTCTTCTGACGGCAGGAGGTGGTATTCCCATCGGAAGTTTCTATGAGGGCATCTATCCCAACAATATCTATGTGAAATGTGTAAACGAGGATGGACAGCCTATCGAAGATTTGGCAGACATGCAAGTATTCTCTTTGGCTCCTTCTGTGGCAGGATTGCTCACTAAGGAGAACTTGATTCGTTTGCGTTCAGGCTCAATCAAGAAAGAGGACATCATTGAAGCAATCATAGGCTCCAAGCCTTTGCGTCAGGTGAGCCGACACATCAAAGTAGACTGGGAGGACCCTGTAGTACCACGTTATAATGGTCAGCGCATGCAGCGTGTACAATGTACTCCTAATGCTGGTTTGGAAACAGAGAAAGCACGTTCTGCATTGGAGGAAGAGGTGAGAAAGCTGCAACTTCCTGCAGGCTACACGTATCGCTGGATGGGAGAGAAGGCTGCCAGCGACCGTTCGATGAAGTACCTGTTTGCCAATTTCCCTTTGGCTATCATCCTCATAATTGGCATCCTCATCATGCTATTCAAGGACTTCCGTAAGCCTGCCATCATCTTCTGTTGCATTCCTTTGGTTTTCGTGGGGGTTGTCATCACAATGCTTCTCACAGGTATGACGTTCACTTTTGTTGCCATTGTGGGCGCCTTGGGACTGATAGGTATGATTGTGAAGAATGGCATCGTGTTGATGGATGAGATCACTCTGAAACTGTCTACAGGCATGGAACCGCTAGAAGCGCTTATTGCCAGTAGTCAAAGTCGTTTGCGACCTGTCATGATGGCCTCAATGACTACGGTCCTAGGCATGATTCCCTTGTTGGGCGATGCCATGTTTGGTTCGATGGCAGCCACCATCATGGGTGGCTTGTTCTTCGGAACCTTCATTACCCTATTGTTCATCCCCATCCTGTATGCTCTTTTCTTTGGTATCCGGATAGACAAGAATAAGGAGGTTAAGTTATGATAAAACAAGATAAGAATCATCGTCACACGTCTCTCCTCAAATCGTTACTCCTCGTTTGTGGGCTCTCGATGTCTTCCTCTCTGATGGCTGAGACGATCAGCATAGAGCTGTGCCGTGAACAGGCTCTTCAGCATAACAAGGACCGTCAGCAGGCGGCTCTAACTACCCGGCAGGCTGAATACACTCAACGTGCCACCCATGCTCTTTTCTTCCCCGACTTCTCTCTGATGGGGTTGGGCATCTATGACACAGGGAAAGGGAACCAGCTTCTTGATTTCACTCCTGTTGTGGGTCCTGCTCTCAATGGACTTGGCACGTGGGCTGCCAGCATGGGAATGCAATTGCCAGAAATGTCGATTCCAAACTATGAGCTTGACTACAAGTTCGGATTCCTCTTCACAGGAGGTGTGCTGATGAAGCAACCTGTCTACATGGGTGGAAAAATACGTGCAGGATACAGCATGGCCAAGACAGCGGTAGCGATGGCTCGTGTGAACGAGCGGCTGACCGATGCCCAAGTTATTCAGCAGGCAGATGAAGCGTATGCTCAAGTGGTGAAAGCTGAGCAGCTTGTCAAGGTGGCACAGAGCTACCAACGTCTGCTCGAAGAGTTAGACCGCAATGTGGAGAGCGCCATTCGTCACGGCCTGAAAATGCAGAACGACCGCACTAAAGTGCAGGTGAAGATTAATGAAGTGGAGCTGAATCTACGTCGTGCCGAGAATGGGGTACGCCTTGCCAAGATGAATCTCTGCCATATCATTGGCAGGCCACTTGATGAGAGCCTTCAAGTGGATGGCATATATCCAGAGGTGGATGATGCGCAGACTTTGCAAGGATACGATATCTCAGCTCGTCCTGAATTGGCTCTTCTTGACTATAAGACAGAGTTGGCCACCCAGGAACTAAAGGTCGTCAGAAGTGAATTGCTGCCTCAGGTGGCTCTTCTTGCCAGATACGGATACACAAAAGGACTGGAACTTAACAACCGCACTCTGCTTGATGGCTGGAACTTTGCAGGTGGAGTGACCGTAAGCATCCCTCTTTACCATTTTGGTGAACGTGCAAATAAAGTGAAGGCTGCTCAAGTCAAGCAGCAGCAGGCGCAGTTGGAGCGTGAGAACAAAGCAGAATTGATGCAGTTGGAATTGGCTCAGGCAGCCAACAAACTCGATGAGGCTCGACTGGAGAAACAGCTGGCTGAGAAATCCCTCACACAATGTGAGGAGAACATGCACCTGAGCAAGCAGCAGTATGATGCTGGGTTCGAGACTCTCTCTGCCTATCTTGAATCACAGGCACAATGGCAACAAGCCAACGAGACAAACGTGGATGCAAGCTACCGACTTTATTTGGCTAGCGTCGCTTATTTGAAGGCTGCAGGTCGTCTCGTGGAATGATATGTGAAAGAACGGAGACATTAATGAGGATTCCCATAGTGTCTCCGTTCTTTTTTCTTTTTAGTGTCGAGGAATCATTCTGCAGGAGAGAAGTCTTCCTTGCCTACACCACATAGCGGGCATACAAAATCATCGGGTAGGTCCTCGAATGGAGTGCCTGGCTCGATGCCGTTCTCAGGGTCGCCCACTTCAGGGTCGTACTCCCATCCACACATGTTGCAAACGTACTTTTTCATTGTTTCTCAATCTTAGGGTTTGTATTAATTCGTCAAAGGTGACGTGTTGCATTTGTAATTTCAACGTGTTGTGTTCGAGGTTTCAACGTGTTGAGTTTGCCATTTCAACGTGTTGTGTTTCTTGCTTCAACCAGACCCCTCAGCGAAGGGTGGCTTGGCTAAGGAGATAACAGTCGAGAACCGTCATAGCAGCCATCGCTTCCACGATGGGGACGGCACGTGGCAGGACGCAAGGATCGTGGCGACCTCTGGCGCAGATTGTTGTGGGCTGTCCTTCGTCTGTAACTGTCTGTTGTTCGCGCAGAAGGGTTGCAACCGGTTTGAAGGCTACGCGGAAAAAGATGTCCTGACCGTTGGAAATGCCTCCTTGAATGCCTCCACTATGGTTGGTGAGGGTGGTGATGCCTCCCTTCCCGTCAGGTTGGAAGATGTCGTTCTGCTCAGAGCCTCGCTGGGTGGCTCCTGTGAATCCCTCTCCATATTCGAATCCTTTGGCAGCGTTGATGCTGAGCATCGCAGCGGCGAGTGTGGCGTGAAGTTTGCCAAAAACTGGTTCACCCAAGCCTGCAGGGCAGCCTCGGATGACGGCTGCAATAATGCCTCCAATGGTATCTCCGTCTGCTTTGACGGATGCGATGAGGTCAGCCATACGCTCGGCTGTCTTCGGATCAGGACAACGTACCTCATTGGTCTCTGTGAGTGAGAGGTCATAATCGGTGTAAGTTCCTGTCAATGAAATGTTTCCTACCTGTTGAGTGTAGGCCTGAATCTGGATTCCCAACTGGCGCAGAACGAGTTTTGCGAAGGCTCCTCCCACTACGCGGCTGATGGTCTCACGTGCAGAACTGCGTCCGCCTCCTCGATGGTCGCGCCAACCATATTTTTGGTTGTAGGTATAGTCAGCGTGACTAGGTCGGAAGACATGCCGCAGGTTCTCGTAATCTTGGCTTTGCTGGTTGGTGTTGCGCACGAGGAATCCGATGGGGCATCCTGTGGTTTTCCCCTCGAAAACGCCGCTTAGAATCTCTACTTCATCGTTTTCCTTGCGGGGCGTGACGAGTCGGCTCTGGCCAGGTTTGCGCCTGTCCAATTCGCTCTGAATGAATTCCATGTCGACTTTAATACCAGCAGGCATGCCATCGATTACGCCACCGATGCCAGCTCCATGGCTCTCGCCGAAGGACGTGAGACGGAATATGTTTCCAAAGGTGTTCATGAATTGCATCCTCCGCAACCTCCACAGCCTGCTTCTCCGCAATTGTCTCCACATCCGCTTCCGCATCCGCCTCCGCAGCCTCCACATCCTCTTTCTCCAGAAAGCATTTGCGCCATCTGCTGGATCTCCTCGTTAGTGGCTTCGCGACTCTCTGTGACTTGCCCCACGAAGTTAAGTTCCTTGCCAGCCAAAGGGTGGTTGAGGTCTACGGTAATCTCCGTTTGGTCGATCTTGACGATAGTGCCGTTGAAGCGTTCCCCGTCAGAGTTTGTCAGGGGCACGATGGCACCCTCGAAGACATGCTTTGAATCCAGCTTTCCGTCGATTTCGAAAACCTTTCGTGGCACACGCTGAAGTCCTTCCTGGACGTAAGGGCCATAAGCCTGCTCTTGGGAGAGGGTAAAGTCGAACTTGTCACCCACCTGCAGAGAAACAATCTGAGTTTCGAAATCGTCGAGTGTGAGGCCCATTCCAGAGATGAACTGGAAAGGTTGCTCTTTGGTGGCTTCCTCGATGAGTTCCCGTTCGTTACCCTCCATGGGAGCATACAATTTATAGGTTACTGCAATGAATTTGTTGGATGTCTTGTCCATAAAATAGTTTTTTCTCGTTTGTAATGCAATAAGTTTTTGCAAAGATAAGTATTTTTTTCCATAATTTGTTTACCTTTGTGGAAAAATAGTGTAAGTATGTTGCAAGCAAGTCGACGAGAGGCAAACGAATTGTACACCCTTTTCCATCTGTTGGCAGAGGGGAAAGTATCAATGGGCGATGCTCAGGGAAATCCTGCGAGGGAGGTTCCCATAGCGTTCGTAAGGCGTCAGGAACACGATGGCCCCCGTCATTATTTAATAGGTGAGACGGAGGTGCGCATTCAGGGGGCAGAGATGGACGTGAGGTATCCTCGCGAGGACTTCGCCATAGCTGCCAAGTTCTTGTTGCAAGAGCTTCAGAAGAATGAGGAAGTACTGCAGATAGATGATTTGGAAAGGTTTCTGGATGCCCTGAAAATCTATGACATGGAAGCTCGCACGGAGGATCGAACAGACTTGCATGTGGCTCTCTGGAACTCGAAGAATTCGCTGATGGGATTGAGAATCCAAAGCAGGCTTTGCGGTTATCAGCCCCTGCTGGACGGCGGACGTACTGCCAACCTGAAGTGGGAACAGACGGGTATGCGCTTTTCTGCTCCAGCAGTAAAGAAAATCAACAGCACGGAGCATCCTGAGAATGTGGCTGAGGTGGCTCGTCGCATCCTTTATATTCAAAGCTTGGGAGGAATCCTGAAATACAACGATGTGGCTGACAAGATATTCCGTAGCAACCTGCTGATGCTGGACACCAATCTGCCTCGCATCTTGGGGACGATGGTGATGTCGCTCCATCTGGATGACACGTCGAGGTTGGATGAATTGGTGAAAGTGCTGGAGGAGAAGAATCCGTTGAAACTGAAGGATGAATTGGTGCATAAGCACGGCATTTATGAATACAAAGTCCGGCAGTTCCTGCTCGCGTCAGCATGGGGAATGAGACCTGGAAAAATCTTTACGGGACGTGCTTCTTCCATTGGCGGTTACCTGATGGTGGGGCAGCAGGGAGATGTCCTTCTCTATAGTCGACAGGATGAGCAGACCTTCAGCGATTATCTCTTAACCCATACGCGACTGGAAAAGAGCTTGCCAGATGATGACAAGTATGGCTATTTGGAACGTGAGAATGGTGCGTACTATTTGAAACTGAATGTGAAACTTGGTTTTAGGAAATAAGTGGATATTCAATTCTTGCCTTTATTTCATTGGGGAGAAAATACTCAAAGACAAGAAAAATGTGTAAATTTGTGCTGATTAGAATCAAAACAACAAAATTATCTCAGATGAAGAAGATTGTATTGACGGCTTTGCTCTGCCTCTTGGTCGTGAACATCGAGGCTCGTGAAGTGTTGGTGGACATCGTGTCACAGGCCACTCCCACAGAGGATTGGAAAAAGGAAGGGGCTCTTCCTCGCAAGAAACCTTCCAAGTTGATGAAAGCAGCCTTCCAGTCCTATTTGACTGCTGCAAAAGAAGGAGGAATAGACCTGCACAGCGTGATGGTCCTCCAGCATGGTAAAGTGCTGGAAGAGAAGTGGATGGGAGAAGGTGCTCCTGACAAGCCACACGCGCTGCATAGCGTGAGCAAGACCTTTACCTCGACAGCTGTGGGACTTTGTATCGACGAGGGCTACCTTAAACTCGATGACCGTGTGGTCTCTTTCTTCCCTGATAAGGTGCCCAACAATCCTTCTGAGAATCTGCTGAAGATGACGGTTCGTGATTTGTTGACAATGAATTGCGGTCACGACGTTGAACCAAGAGGAGCCCGCAACACCCCTGGAGCCGACTGGGTGAAGGAATTCTTGGCTCACCCCGTTCCTCACGTGCCAGGCACTTGGTACTGCTATAACAGCATGGGTACCTACATGTTGTCGGCCATCGTGCAAAAGGTAACAGGTTTGACCTTGTTGGAATATCTGACCCCTCGTCTCTTTGAGCCGCTTGCCATCGAAGGTGTTCATTGGGATGAGAGTCCTCAAGGTATCAATTGTGGTGGCTGGGGATTGTATTTGAAGACTGAAGACCTAGCAAAGATGGGACAGCTTCTCCTGCAAAAAGGAAAATGGAAAGGTAAACAACTTCTTCCAGAAAAATGGGTGGAGGAAGCATCGAAAAAGCAAGTAATCAGCGCTCCAGCAGGGCAGAAACAAATCGAGGGGGAAGACCCTACGAGCGATTGGCGCCAAGGATATGGATATCAGATGTGGCGTTGTCGACACAATTGTTTTCGTGCCGATGGAGCATACGGTCAGTATATCATCGTGATGCCAGATCAGGACGCAGTAGTTGTAAACACGGCTCAGGTGGGTGACATGCAGAAAGAAATCAACCTCATTTGGGATTATCTACTGCCTGTACTGAATAAAAGATAGTGTTCTGCTTTTGTCTGGATTATTCTATCTCTTACTTTTTGTTTGAAACCTTTCTGCTGTATTTCGTGAAGAATATGAAACAAAATGGGCAGAAAGGATAAATAATTGTAGCTTTTCTTTGGAAAAGTGTAGGGAAATCCATACTTTTGCAATTCAATTCATTAAGGTAAAAGATATAAACGGAAGACAGATATGAAACATCAACTGAGAAGTTCTGTGTGTACGGAGGGTCGCCGTATGGCGGGAGCCCGTGCATTGTGGGTGGCAAACGGTATGAAACGCAATCAGTTCGGTAAGCCCATCATTGCCATTGTGAACTCCTTCACTCAATTTGTTCCTGGTCACACTCATTTGCATGAGGCAGGCCAAATAGTAAAGGCAGAGATAGAGCGAATGGGTTGCTATGCAGCTGAATTCAACACGATAGCCATAGATGATGGTATCGCTATGGGGCATGACGGCATGCTCTATTCGCTCCCCAGTCGAGACATCATTGCCGACAGCGTAGAATACATGTGTAACGCTCACAAGGCAGATGCCATGATTTGTATCTCGAATTGCGACAAGATAACTCCTGGAATGCTGATGGCTGCCATGCGACTCAACATCCCTGCGGTCTTTGTAAGTGGAGGACCAATGGAAGCTGGCAAGTACAAGGGCGAGAACTTGGACTTGATTGCTGCTATGGTGAAAGGAGCTGACCCCACGGTGAGTGATGAAGAGTTAGCAGAAGTGGAGGACAGGGCTTGTCCAGGGTGTGGTTGCTGTAGCGGAATGTTTACAGCCAACAGCATGAATAATCTTACTGAAGCAATCGGTCTTTCCTTGCCTGGTAACGGAACCATTTTGGCAACCCACGTCAATCGTGTGGAGCTTATGAAGGAGGCTGCTCGCCAGATTGTTAAAAACGCATTGGCTTATTATGAGGAGGGAGATGAGAGCGTGTTGCCTCGCAGTATTGCTACCCGTCAGGCATTCCTTAACGCTATGACGCTGGATATCGCTATGGGAGCCAGTACCAATACCGTATTACATCTTCTCGCCGTAGCCCAAGAGGCAGGAGTGGATTTCACAATGGCCGATATAGATATGTTGAGCCGTAAGACTCCTTTTCTATGTAAATTGGCTCCCAATAGCCAAAAGTATTCTGTGCAAGAATGTGGACGTGCAGGAGGTATGTTGAACCTGTTGGGTGAATTGGCAAAAGGTGGACTTATTGATACCAGCGTCAAGCGTGTGAATGGTCGTACGCTGGAAGAGGACATCCAGAAATATAGTATTTTGAAGGCTGAGGTAGACCCTGAGGCCAAACGTATTTATTCAAGTGCTCCTGCAGGTGTTTTCTGCAATAAACTGGGCGTCCAGAACACAATGTATGAGACGTTGGATACGGATCGTGAGAAAGGATGTATCCGTGATATTGAGCATGCCTACACAAAGGATGGCGGTATGGCTATCCTCTTTGGCAACATTGCTCAAGATGGTTGTGTAGTAAAGACTGCTGGTGTGGACGAAAGCATCTGGAAGTTCAGTGGACCTGCTGTTGTCTTTGACTCTCAGGAAGATGCCTGTGAAGGGATCCTGGGCGGTAAGGTAAAGAAAGGTGACGTGGTAGTCATCACTCACGAAGGTCCTAAGGGTGGTCCTGGCATGCAGGAAATGCTTTATCCTACCTCGTACATCAAGAGCATGCACATGGGTAAGGAATGTGCTCTGATTACTGATGGCCGTTTCAGTGGCGGAACGAGTGGTCTGAGCATCGGCCATGTGAGTCCTGAGGCCGCAAGTGGAGGCAATATAGGAAAGATTGTAGATGGTGATATTATCGACATTGATATCCCCAACCGATCCATTAATGTCCGCCTGAGTGACGAGGAATTGGCAATACGTCCTCAGCAACCTCTCAAGCGTGATCGTGTCGTGAGCAAGGCACTGAAAGCCTATGCCCAAAGTGTGAGCAGTGCAGATAAGGGAGGAGTAAGGATTATAGAATAGTTTGTCCCCTTTCGTCCCTCTCCTCTGACTATCCTGGATGGGGTAAAGGATTCTGTGGCGGACTGGTGAACAGGAAATAAAAGAAATCGAGAAATACAGTGAACCAAAGATAATGAATACAACCAACGATAAGAAAGCAGCAGATTCTGTCCTTTCTTCAAAAAAAGGACAAAACGAGGGTTCCGTACGCATCACGGGTGCTGAAGCATTGATGCGCTCGCTCGAGCATGAGGGAGTGGAAACTCTTTTCGGGTATCCAGGTGGTGCTATCATGCCTACCTATGACGCACTTTATGACTATAGGGATGTTTTCCATCACGTTCTTGTACGCCACGAACAGGGAGCTGTTCATGCTGCCCAAGGGTATGCAAGGGTCAGCGGAAAGGTGGGTTGTGCTATTGTGACCAGTGGTCCTGGAGCAATGAATACAATCACAGGTGTGGCTGATGCTATGATAGATTCTACTCCTATCGTAGTCATTTGTGGACAGGTAGGTGCAGCCATGTTGGGAACAGACGCTTTCCAAGAGGTTGATGTAATCGGTGTGACGCAGCCTATCACCAAATGGAGTTATCAGATTCGTCGTGCGGAGGATATCTCTTGGGCTGTGAGCAGAGCATTTTTCATTGCGCGTAGTGGCCGACCTGGTCCCGTCGTGCTGGATTTCACTAAGAATGCTCAGACGGCATTGGTGGATTACGAACCTACGCACGTCGACTTTATCCGTAGCTACAGACCTGTGCAGATTCCTTCCGAGGAAACAATAGCCGAAGCAGCTCGCATGATAAACGCGAGTGTGAAACCCTTTGTCTTGGTAGGGCAAGGTGTGGAGTTGGGCAATGCCCGTCAGGAACTGGTAGAGTTTCTAGAGAAGGCTCAGATGCCTGCAGGCTTTACCTTGTTGGGTCTTTCTGCCTTACCTTCCGATCATCCTCTCAACATGGGTATGCTTGGTATGCATGGCAATTTGGGACCTAACGTGATGACGAATCAGTGCGATCTGCTGATTGCTGTCGGAATGAGGTTCGATGACCGTGTTACAGGTAGTTTGGCGACTTATGCCCGTCAGGCTAAGATTATCCACTTCGACATAGATCCCAGTGAGATTGACAAAAACGTAAAAGTTGACCTGGCTGTTGTTGGAGATTGTAAGCAGACGTTGCCTCGTGTGACAGAATTGCTGGACAAGGCTACCCATAAGGCTTGGATTGAAGGATTTCGGCCCTATGCTGAGAAGGAAATGCAGAAAGTCATCGAGCCTGCCATTCATCCCACTGAAGGTCCCCTGCTGATGGGTGAAGTGGTGCGTGCTGTGAGCGAAGCCACTGAAAACAAGGCTATTCTGGTGACCGACGTAGGGCAGAACCAGATGTTCGGCTGTCGCTATTTCAAGTTTACCGAAGGGCGTAGTGTAGTGACTAGTGGTGGATGTGGTACGATGGGCTTTGGCTTGCCTGCTGGTATTGGAGCCACATTTGGTGCTCCTGAGCGTACGGTATGTGTTTTCTGTGGTGATGGAGGTTTGCAGATGACGATCCAGGAACTGGGTACCATCATGGAACAGAAAGCACCTGTGAAAATAATTCTTTTGAACAACAATTTCTTGGGCAATGTGAGACAGTGGCAATATATGTTTTTCAGGAAACGCTACTCTTTCACTCCCATGTTGAACCCTGACTATGAACAAATAGCCAGTGCGTATGGTATCGCGTCGCGAACGGTGACGGAACGTGTTGACTTGAACGATGCAATACGTCAGATGTTGGAGACTGATGGGCCCTTCCTGTTGCAGTGTGCTGTGAAGGAGGAGGACAACGTACTTCCCATGACACCTCCTGGTGCCAATGTGGATGAAATGTTACTGGAAGTAAAGTAAGGACATGGAAACAAACAAGAACTATGGAGCCGCTGAGTGCGGTGATTGCAACGAGTGCAATAAGTGCGACGAAAAGGCTACCCGCAATGAGATAAACAATGCTTACAGTGTGGCTGTTCCCAAGAAATCTGGCGAGGGTATGCTTCTGAGCCATGAGGGATTGACTCTTTATACCATGCTTATCTATAGTGAGAACTTTGCTGGTATATTGAATCAGATAACAGCCGTCTTTACGCGTCGGCAGGTAAACATTGAAAGTTTGAATGTCTGTGCCAGCAGTACGCCAGGAGTGCACAAGTACACAATTACTTGTTATTGTACTGAGGATATGGCTATCATGTTGACCAAGCAGATAGAGAAGAAAATAGATGTGCTACAGGCAAGCTATTTTGTGGATGAAGAGATCTTTATCATGGAAGCTTGTTTAATGAAGTTGAGCACTCCGAAGACGATGGAGAACCCTGAGGTGAGTCGCATCATCCGCTCGTTGGGAGCTCGTATTGTGGAGGTGAATCCCACATACAGCATTCTGGAAAAGAAAGGTGGAACAGAAGATATTCTGCGTCTCTTTAACAGTTTGAACGAATTGGGTGTTGTGCTGCAATTTGTCCGTTCTGGTCGTATAGCGGTCACCAAAAGTACTATAGAGAAATTGGATCGCTATCTGGAGCAGAGGGAGAGCGAGAAGTAAGAATTGTTCCGATGCCAAGAACGTTTTCATAGTGAAGATTAATCAAAGGAACGGGATGGATAAGGACAAAATCAGTAGTACCTTTTCGGAGCAGCCTATTGACTCCCTTAAATGTAGACGGGAAAATGATGAAATCCGATATGAAAAGATTGATAAGTATCCCGTCTATGTGGAGCCATTTCACGTAGATTTTACGGGGCGTATCTTTTTAGGTATCTTGGGCAATCATCTCTTGAATGCTGCAGGAAATCATTCGCAGAAGCGAGGGTGGGGGATGGGCGCCTTGAATGAGACGCATCACACGTGGGTGCTTTCGCGACTGAGCATCGAGATGACAGAGATGCCTCGCCAATACGAGCATGTGGAGATAAGAACGTGGGTGGAGAGCGTGATGAAGCTTTTCACAAACCGCAATTTCTCGATACTGCGGAGTGATGGAACCGTCTTGGGCTATGCACGAAGTGTGTGGGCAATGATAGACATGGGGACGCGCAAGCCTTGTGACCTGTTGAGTCTCTATGACGGGGATATTCTCAACTATGTGGTAACTCCCGAGGAGAACGTGTGTCCCATTGAAGGACATGGAAGGTTTCGTTTTCGCAACCCTGAGCTGGTGCGTATTGTCGAGACTTACTATAGTGATGTGGATATCAACGGCCATATCAACAGCATAAAGTACATTGAGCATATCCTTGACCTTTTCCCCAAGCAACGTTTTGAACAGCAAGGCATTCGGCGTTTTGAGATTGCTTATAAGAGTGAGGCTTACATGGGTGACCGTTTATACTTCTATATTCAGGCAACAGAGCCCGGCAGCCAGGATTCTGTTGATATAGAGGTACGCAAAGACGGGGTGGACGTCGTTTGCCAAGCACGCGTTACATTCCGTAGTGAATCCTGTGCGTTTGGTCTTGCAGCAGATTCGGTATGATAAAGTTTTTGCACGTTATGCTGACTGTTACTGCATATGTTTCTTTGGTCTTGGGTTGCAGCAATGTGTCTGATAGTTTCTGTATCGAGCAAGACACAGATTCGACGTTTGTCTATTGCTCTCATGGCAGGCAAGGGAGAGTTGACCTTATGAGAGATTCTCTCTATCGTATATGCCATTATGTGGCTGACTCGTTGGTAGACGTGTGGGCAATCCGTGATTCGGTTTATCAGTTTGATTGTGGTGATCTGGATAATGATTCTGTTCCTGAGATATTGGTGGGCGTGATATGTTCCACACGGTTTCGTCCAGAGTTGGATAAACGCATGTACATCTTTAAACTATATAAAGGAGAACTGATACGCCCGCTTTGGCTAGGCTCACGGGTTGGATTACCGCTTGATGACTTTCGAGTGGAACGTGACTCTGTGCCCCATATGGTTCATACATGGGAATGGAAATCCGACTCAACGCAAGTCGAAGCGATATATCGTCTGCAGGGTTTTGGTCTGAAATTTGTCACTTATTTGAATTAATGATAATCAAAAATATTTTTAGAAATGAAAAGAGTGGGTTATTTTCTGGCCGTTTTGATGTTACTGACATCGTGCGGTGGGACAGGGAGCAAGAGTGGAGCCAATACCGTAAATGACGAATCGGTTGAGATTGGTCTCGAAGATGGAAACCTGGAAGAGTTCAATCCTCATTCATTCCTGTTGACAGAGAAGAAACTTCCGAATACGGTGAACCTGCAGACAGACATTTCTGATATGACGTATCAGGAACTTTTGTTACTCAAGAACTATGTGTATGCCACTCATGGCTTGTGGTTTCTCGACGAAGAGCAGAATCGTTTTTTCACGAACAAATGTGATTGGTACTACGACACTTGCTATGCATATTTGGAAAAACACGACTGGAATGCGTTGACAGAATATGACAAAACGGATCTGACTAGCGACGAGAAGGCCTTTGTAGATAAAATCAATAAGCGCATGGCTGCTATGGAACAGCAGCGTACCGTGAACTGCAATGGAGCAGAACTGCTTAATCCGGCCCTGACGGTAAACATGTTTCAGCTCGATGATTTCAATCAGGATTTTTATACAAAGTTAGCTTATTACAACTATGGTATAACTCCTACTGACAAGCAGCAGCTCTTTAATATCTACGAGATGAATGATTATCTGTGCGTGCCCAACTACATGACTACCGATGTGTATTTACAAGCATTCCACATGTATTTCAGCTTTGTCCTTAAATGCTTGGAAAGACACGAATTTACCGATCGATTGCATAAAGTTTGCCAAATGATGAATCAGCGTGCACTTCAGTTCGCTTCCCAGACAGATGATTCGCAACTTAAGGATATGGCTGAGTACAATGCCGCGTTCTTTGCCATCGCAGATCGTCTGCTCGTGGGTGAAGAAATGCTGACTGTCCCAACAGGTTACCGTACACGGGTTGATGAGGAGTTGCTCAACATTAATGCAGAAAAACCTGCTCTTTCGCCCATGATGCCTTACCGTGATGTGTTGTTTTCTTACGATATGTTCCGTCCTCGTGGTCATTACACACGTAGTGAAAAGGAGCAACGCTACTTCCGTGCTATGATGTGGTTGCAAACATGTACATTCTGTCGCGAGAACACGACTTCGCTAAAGTATGCCTCCATGATGGCATACATCATCAATTCCTATCGCAAGGAGAAAAAGAGCATTGGTGAGAGCATTTATGAGACTCTGAATTTTCTTATAGGTGAACCTGACAATGTTTCGGTCTTCGACATGGCTGATTTCATCGAGAAAGGTAATTTTGCGACAATGACCGATCTGATTGACGAGAACAAACTTCAGTGGCTTGACGGTATGCTGAGGAATTTGTTCAAGTCACGCAACCGTATTACCCCAAAGGTGGCTGATGGGGATTGTGTAGACAAAATCAACTATATGCCCCAGCGCTATACGCCTGATGGAGAAATGTTGAGCCGTATGTTTGATGAAACACCCAATGCCGAACATCCTTTCCCAACGGGATTGGACATTTTCTCAGCCTTCGGATCTGCAGAAGCCGACTATATTATAAATAAGGTATATGACTATCCCTCCAAGTGGAAAGAATACTCAAATGAGGCTGCGAGGATGAAGGAAAAGTTTGGAAAGTACGAGGATTGGGACAAATCGATGTACAACAAATGGATGGAATGTCTGGTAGAATTGCAGAATACTGACAAGAATCATCCTGACTACATGCAGACATCGGCATGGAGGCGCAAGAATCTCCATACGGCATTGGCTTCGTGGGCAGAACTGAAACACGACGCCATCTTATATGGAGAACAACCGCTGGCAGCGGAATGCGGTAGTGGAAGTGACTTCCCCGATCCCGTTCTGGTGGGTTACGTGGAGCCTAATATCCGGTTTTGGAATAAAATGCGCGAATTGCTTACCCTTACCAGAAACCTTCTGGAGAAACATGGCTTGATGGACCAACGGCTCAGCAATACAACTGAGCAACTCGAGTCTTACATTGACTTCTGCATTAGAATAAGCAACAAAGAACTGGCTGGCAAACCACTAGAAGAGACAGAATACAGAGAGATAAGATATCTGGGTTCTTCGCTCGAATGGTTTACGCTGAGCGTCATTGATCCTGACCTTATGCTTGATCATTGGTCGCTGGTGCAAGGTCCAGACCGTTCGGTAGCAATTGTGGCTGACGTTTTTACCCGCAATGTCCCCAATTGTGATAAATGTGGCATTCTCTATGAAGCAACAGGTAATGCTGATGCCATCTATGTTCTGGTTGATATCGGTGGAAAGACCTATCTGACGCGTGGCGCCACATTCAGCTATTACGAATTTGTCAACCCGCTGGGACAACGTCTAACCGATGAGGAATGGCAACAAAGACTCGAGGAAGGTAAAGAACCAGAGCGTCCTAAATGGATGCAGCCATTTATGATCAATCAGAAACCTACTGTGAATGAGATGGTTTTCTATAGTACTGGCTGTTAGTTGTTTGACTTCATTTCTATTCGCATGTTCCACTTCTTCGTCTGATGATGCGAACGAAGAGCCACTCTCTATACTGTTTACGGGTGATGTCCTGCTGGACAGAGGGGTGCGACCCATAGCGGAAGCACGAGGAATAGGCTACCTGTTTGAGCAGGTGGAGCCTTTTTTCCGCAAGGCCGATGCTGTTGTAATCAATCTGGAGGTCCCAATTACTGATACTTTGTCACCTGTCAACAAGAAGTTTGTCTTCCGTGCTGATTCTCGTTGGACTCCAGCTCTTCGACAGGTGGGCATTACACATGCAGCAATGGCCAACAACCATACTGTCGACCAAGGAGTGAGTGGTCTGCAAGCTACATATAGGCATTTGATGGAAGCGGGCATCACACCTCTTGGCTACGGTATTTCAACAGCACGACAACTCAAACCCAACGTGTTGACTAAGGGAAATCAACGTGTTGCTATTTTCAATGCCATTACTATGCCTATCGAGAATTGGCACCATACCGATGAAGGCCCTGGCATATGCCAACCGTCGGCTGACCAGTTGACAGAGGCAATCCAACATTATCATGCCTCTTGGCCAGATGTCAGGATTGTCGTGGTACTTCATTGGGGAGTGGAATTTCAGGCTCAACCCTCGATAGGCCAACGCATGCTTGCCGCCCGATTAGCAGAATCTGGGGCAGATGTCATCATTGGACATCATCCCCATGTTCTGCAGCCTATTGATACTCTTGGTCAATCGTTTGTCTTCTATAGTTTGGGAAATTTCGTTTTTGACCAGCATCCCCCTATGACACGAGAAGGCATGATGATGAACCTGCATTTTCATTCCGACGCATCAATTACCTATGATACCATCCGAGTCCAAATAAAAAACAACCGTCCAACTTTATAAAAGTAGCATAGGAAGAAGTAAAGCGTAAGAGATTTTGCCACATTTGCTAATAAAGTGTAATTTATGGGAAAGATAAGTTGGCAGATAGAAAGTTTATTCGTAACTTTGTGCGCGAATGACACAAGGGCATACTGTGCTCCAGTCTACAAGGATATACAGAACATTTAAATACAACAACAAGACAATGGCAAAAATGAATTTTGGCGGCGTTATCGAGGAAGTGATGACGCGTGAAGAGTTCCCTTTAGAGAAAGCACGTGAGATATTGAAAGACGAGACGATTGCAGTCATCGGTTATGGTGTGCAGGGTCCTGGTCAGGCATGTAATCTACGTGACAATGGATTCAATGTTATCGTAGGACAGCGCCAGGGAAAGACGTTTGAAAAAGCAAAAGACGATGGCTGGGTGCCAGGTGAAACACTCTTTTCTATCGAGGAAGCTGCTGAGAAAGGTACCATCGTAATGTGCCTTTTGTCAGATGCAGCCGTGATGAGTGTGTGGCCAAGATTGAAGCCGTATCTTACTCCAGGCAAGGCTCTCTACTTCTCTCATGGTTTTGCTATTACATGGAGTGACCGTACGGGATGCGTTCCTCCCAAGGATATCGATGTTATCATGGTAGCTCCCAAGGGTTCCGGCACTTCTTTGCGTACCATGTTCCTTGAGGGTCGTGGTCTGAACAGTTCTTACGCTGTATATCAGGATGCTACAGGCAAAGCTTTGGATCGCACTTTGGCTTTGGGTATCGGTATCGGCAGCGGCTATTTGTTTGAGACAACTTTCCAGCGTGAGGCTACCAGTGATTTGACTGGTGAGCGTGGTTCTTTGATGGGAGCCATCCAAGGTTTATTGTTGGCTCAGTATGAGGTACTGCGCGAGAATGGTCATACTCCGTCTGAAGCTTTCAACGAGACTGTTGAGGAGCTGACTCAGTCTTTGATGCCCCTCTTTGCTGCGAAGGGTATGGATTGGATGTATGCCAACTGCTCTACTACTGCTCAACGTGGCGCTTTGGATTGGTATCCCCGTTTCCATGATGCCATCAAGCCTGTAGTTCAGGAACTTTATGCCAGCGTGAAGTGTGGCAACGAAGCTCAAATCTCCATTGATGCCAACTCTAAGCCCGACTATCGCGTGGGCCTGGAGAAGGAGTTGGCTGCTCTGCGCGAGTCTGAGATGTGGCGTACTGCTGAGGTTGTTCGTAAGCTTCGCCCCGAGAATAACTGATCTGAGCGTATTTCCAACATTTAGAATACAGAGGGGTGGAGTGTGTGTCATTCTGCCCCTTTTTCTCTTTTTCTCAATTCTTGTTTCTGAAGATATCAAAAGAAACCATATCAAATAAGCCCTCTGGTGAAAAGAATTCTGCTATTGTTTTTCGGATTGTGCAGTTTCTTTGCTGTTTGTGCAGACGAACCTTTCGGAATCATCAATGTGTCTGTCTGCAATACAAGAAACGAGGCTGACTATAATTCAGCCCAGGAATCCCAAGCATTGTTGGGAATGCCTGTAAAGATTCTGGATCGCGAACGAGAATGGACTAAGATACAGACGCCCGACGAATATGTCCATTGGGTATTGTCAGGTTCTCTCCAGCGTGTGGATGAGGCTGGTTTGCATGCTTGGAACAGGGCAAGCCAAGTGGTGGTGACTGCTCTTCATGGTTTTGTTTATCAGGAAAAGAACACTCGTTCACAAACCGTGAGTGACGTAGTGGCAGGAGACCGGTTGCGTCTGATTGCACGGCGTGGAAAATTCTACGAGGTATTTTATCCAGATGGCCGTAGGGGATTCATTTCACGTAAGATAAGCCAGCCCATTTGGGAATGGAGGTCCAAACTGAAACGGGATGCCCAGAGTATACTGAAGACTGCCTATTCTTTAAACGGAGTTCCCTACATGTGGGGAGGTACGTCACCCAAGGGAATGGATTGTAGCGGATTCGTCCGCACAACGCTCTACATGCACGATATCATCATTCCTCGTAATGCAGCCCAGCAGGCTGAGAAAGGACAACGTATCGAGATCGATCCAGACTTCAATAACCTGGAGCCAGGTGACCTGCTCTTCTTTGGTGACAAACGTACTGGGCGCGTAAGTCATGTTGGTTTCTATGTTGGGCAGAAGCGATTCATCCACTCGTTGGGATGGGTTCATGAAAGCAGTTTTTCACCAGAGGACCCCAACTACGATGAATATGATCTCCACCGTTTACTTTTCGCTTCTCGCGTGTTACCTTATATTAATAGAGAGACGGGGCTCTGTACTACCGATCAAAACGAATATTACAAATGACAAACCGACGAGATTTTCTCCGCACATCACTTTTGGCATCAGCAGGCATTCCCTTAATTCCATCCTGTGGACTGGCGGTTCCCATGATGAATCGAAAAGGAGGGAAGAAGCGAATGAAATTGTCCTTCTTTCCTTATGAATTGAAACTGAGACACGTTTTTACTGTTGCGACCTATTCACGCAGCACTACACCCGATATCCAGGTAGAGCTGGAATACGATGGGGTCACGGGATACGGCGAAGCCAGCATGCCTCCTTATCTGGCTAAGGAACTGGGAACGGTGGACAGCGTGATGGAATTCCTGGGACGTGTTGCTCGTAGACTGCAGGACTTTTCTGATCCTTTCCAGATGGAGGATATACTTGGTGCCATCGATCAGATGGACGAAGGCAATGCTGCAGGTAAGGCAGCTGTTGATATTGCTCTCCATGACTTGGTGGGCAAGATCATGAAGCAGCCTTGGTACCGAATCTGGGGACTCAATCCAGCTTTGACTCCTTCCACCACATTTACTATCGGAATTGATACGGCTGATGTCGTTCGCCAGAAAACTCGTGAGTGTGCTGATCGATTTAACATCCTGAAGGTGAAGGTGGGACTAGACAATGACAAAGAGATGATATCGACTATCCGCGAGGTAACGAACTTGCCTATTGCTGTGGATGCCAACCAAGGATGGAAGGATCGTCAGCAAGCTTTGGACATGATTTTCTGGCTCAAGGAACAAGGTATTGTAATGGTTGAGCAGCCTATGCCCAAAGAACAGCTTGATGATATTGCTTGGGTGACAGAGCATTCTCCTTTGCCAGTTTTCGCAGACGAAAGCATTCAGCGATTGAAGGATGTTGAAGGGCTGAAAGGTGCCTTCACAGGTATCAATATCAAGTTGATGAAATGTACGGGAATGCGTGAAGCATGGAAGATGTTGAATACTGCTCGCGCATTGGGAATGAAAGTGATGGTGGGATGCATGACAGAAACCTCGTGTGCAGTCTCTGCTGCAGCTCAACTGTCTCCTGCTGTAGATTTTGCAGATTTGGATGGTAACCTGCTCATCAGCAACGATCGTTTCTCTGGGGTGGAAGTCGTTGGTGGTAAGCTTACGCTGCCAGATAGGCCAGGAATAGGATTGAAAGATAAATAAGCATTTGCTTTGTGTCATTGTTCATGATAATCCGTAGGTTCTAAAGGCGCCATGTCTCGTTAATTAATATTACATAATAAGATGAAACACAAATCTTTGATTTCCGTATTGCTGTTTTGTTTCTGCATGAGTGTGTCGGCTTATGATTGGCAGACAGATTTGCAGCACCGTCTTCGCTGTGACTTTAACCAAAGTCGAGAATCAGTCGTGAACTATATTCGTAAGTATATTCCCCATGTTACAGATGAGCAGATTGCTCGTTGGGAGGAAACTGGTGCCTTGGAGCAAATGATTCTGGATGGCGAGAAAGTCTATTTCTCGCGAGCTGGACGCAACTTGTTCCGTATAGATCCTCAATGTGTCGCCATTTGGAACAAGACACATCATGAAGGATGGTCCGACGAGCAGATAGCCTGTATGAAAAACATACCGCAGATTCTTCGTGATGCTCCTTGGAATCGTCAGCACATCGCTCAGGCTCGCCGTATACGCGTTACCTACACGTTGACCGTAAATGCGGATGCGGTCCCTGCTGGCGAGCGGATTCGCTGTTGGCTGCCTTATCCTCGTCAGGATCAAACTCGTCAGACAGATGTGGAGCTGATTTCTGCCAGCCAGCAAAAGTACCAGTTTTCTGACCCTAAATGTGCCCACAGTACTCTTTATATGGAACAGAAGGCTGTCGCTGGTCAACCGACAGTCTTTCAGGAAGTGTTCGAATTCACTACTCATGGGGCCAAGTTTGATCTCTCGAATGCTGAACCTTATGATAAGAAATCCTCAATCTACAGGAAATATACAGCAGAGCGTGAGAAGCATGTCGTGTTCACACCCCAGTTGCGTGCTCTTTCTGATAGTCTGACTGCAGGTTTGCTAAATCCCGTAGAGAAGGCCCGCAATATCTGGCTCTACATTGATGCAAACTATCCTTGGGCATCTGCCCGCAATTATAGCACTATCGAGAACATCCCTATGTATGTGTTGCAGAATCGTCATGGCGATTGTGGACAGGTGGTTCTTCTTTTCATCACTTTGTGTCGTATTGCTGGCATTCCTGCCCGTTGGCAAAGCGGATTTCAGGTTCATCCATGGGCAGAAAACATGCATGACTGGGCAGAAGTCTATTTCGAAGGTATTGGTTGGGTTCCTGTAGACCAATCTTATGGTATAACTCCTTATGGACGTAATGAGGCAGAACGTATGTTCTATTTCGGCGGCATCGATTCATGGCGTCTGATTGTCAATTCAGATTACGGTATGCCTCTTTCTCCCCAAAAGAAATATCCTCGTAGTGATACCGTCGACTTCCAGCGCGGTGAGGTAGAATGGGCAAAGGGAAATGTTTATTATGACGAATGGACCAACGATATGGAAGTGGAATATTTGGATTAAGATGAGGCAGGGGATGTCTTTTTAACATTCTTTGATAATTTCAATTTTTCTTCTCACGAGTGCAAAAAAGTTTCATTTTGGAATCTTTTTGCAGTTGTTTTTTGCTTTTCTATACAGTTTTATCCAAAATAAGTGAAATTTTATCCTTATTCGTGTGCTGTTTTGATAAAATTTATTAATTTTGCACCTTGAAAGGTTGATTAGGCATATCAATATGGAGATAAATTTATCAAGGTAAAAAGCAATTAAAAAGCAATTAAATAAAATATTTTTATTATTAACTAACAATTAACAAAAACAACATGGGTAAAAAATTTCTATTGTTCTTTGCTTGTCTGTTGATGTCAGCAAGCATGGCATTCGCCCAGTCTCAGCCTGTGACAGGTACTGTCATTGATAGTGAGACAGGTGAACCTTTAGTTGGTGCTTCTGTTAAGGTCGATGGTACGACGATTGGTACTTTGACCGATATTAATGGTAAGTTCACCTTAAGGAATCTTCCCAAGGATGCTGAAATGATTTCAGTAAGCTTTATGGGTATGAACAACGTGAAGGCATACATCAAGCCTCACATGGCAATCACCCTTACTCCTAATGCTCAGGATATGAATGAGGTGATGGTTGTGGCCTTTGGTCAGCAGACTAAGGAATCTTTCACAGGTTCTGCCACTGTTATTAATTCTGAGGACTTGAAGAAGAAGACAACTGCTAACGTGGCAAACGCTCTTATCGGTGAAGTACCAGGTTTACAGATGACAGGTCAGAGTGGTGCACCTGGTGCAGGTGCAGGTAACATGTTCATCCGTGGTATCACCTCTTTGTATTCAGATGTGGAACCCCTTATTATCGTCGATGGTGCACCCTATTATGCTAGTCTGACGAACATCAACTCTGATGATATCGAGAGTGTGACTGTGTTGAAGGACGCAGCTTCTGCTGCATTGTATGGTGCTGCTGGTGCTGCTGGTGTCATTCTCGTTACCACGAAGAAGGGCCGTACCCCAGAAGCCGTTATCAATGTTGATATGAAGTGGGGCGCAAATACCCGTGCCGTGCAGGATTACGAGACCATTCAGGATCCTGGTCAGTACTACGAGGCTTACTACAGCATGATGAACAACTATTACCTTACATCTCAGGGCATGACGTCTGCAGCCGCCAACGCAGCTGCCAACAACGCTACCCTGACTCGCCTGGGTTACAATGTGTATGACGTGCCTCAGGGACAGTTCCTCGTTGGCCGTAATGGTAAGCTTAACCCCAATGCTAAGCTGGGGCGCAGTTATACTGCGAAAGATGGTGAAACTTATTTCCTTATGCCAGATGACTGGACTGACGCTGCTTATAACTCAGCCCTCCGTCAGGAATACAATGTCAGTGTCAGTGCTGGATCTTCCAATAGTTCCTTCTTTACTAGTGCTGGTTACCTGAAGGAAGACGGTATCATCGAATACTCTGGTTACGAACGCTTCAACACTCGCATGAAGGCTGACTATCAAGCTAGGAAGTGGTTGAAGGTAGGTGCCAACGTAGGTTATACTCACAGCAATACCGACAGCAATCCTAACATGGATACCAGCTGGGGTGCTACTAACTTGATGTATCTCACTACTTATATTGCTCCTATCTATCCTATATATGTACGTGTGTTGGATGAAAATGGGAATCCCGTTATCCGCAAGGACAAATATGGTCATGAACAGTATGACTACGGTGTACCAGCTACCAACTATGTTGGCACTCCTTCTCGTGGTTTCATGAGCACAAGTAACCCTCTTGGTTCCAACCGTTACAACACTCACACCGTGGAAGGTCATCAGTTGAACCAGACTTATACAGCTGATATCCAGTTCACTGATTGGTTGCGCTTTAATTCAACCAACAACATTAACCTTGGTTTGACAAATTACACGCATTACGAGAACCCCTTCGAGGGTCCCAATGCTGCTGACAATGGCAACCTTATCAAGTATCAGAGCAACAACTTCCGTCAGGACTACATCCAGACATTGAACTTCCACAAGACTTTCGATTTGCACGATGTCAGCGTTACCCTTGGTCACGAGTGGAACAAGACCCGTGCTAAGTACTTGGAGGCAGATGCTCGCAACGGTTTCTCTACCGAAATTCTCGAGGTCAATGCTTTTGGCGACCGTTTCGATTCACATTCTTACACTTCTGAGTTCAATCGTGAAGGTTGGTTCGCCAATGCTCTTTACAACTATGCTGAACGCTACTTCGTGTCTGGTGCCTTCCGCCGCGACGCTTCCTCTTACTTCGACAAGGATCACCGTTGGGGTAACTTCTGGAGTGGTGGTGCTGCTTGGCTCATCAACAAGGAAAAATTCTTCCAGGATCTTAATGCAAGTTGGGTTGACCAATTGAAACTTAAGTTCTCTGTCGGTCAGCAGGGTAACGACGGTATTGGTAGCTGGTACTATACAAACCTTTACTCCCTCAGTCGTGATGGTAACGATATCGTTCCTTCATTCGCTCGTCTTGGTAATAAGGAGATTACATGGGAGACCACTACCAATATGAACCTTGGTTTGGAATGGAGTTTATGGCATGGTCGCTTGACTGGTGAAATTGACTTCTACAACAAGAAGACTTCCGACTTGCTCTTCTGGCTCAACATTCCTGAGAGCTATGGTACACGTGGATACTATTCCAATATTGGTGACATCCGCAATCGTGGTATAGAACTTAGTCTCAACGGTGACATCGTTCGCACGAAGAATATTGTTTGGAACCTTGGTCTGAACGTTGCCCACAACAAGGGTAAGATCCTCAAGTTGCCAGAGAGCAAGATTAAGGAGAATGGCGGTTTTGGCGCACGCGAGAATTATACCGATTTCTATTGCTGGTATGAAGAAGGTGGCGACATGCTCAATGCTTTCATCGTAGAATATGCTGGTATCAACGAGAAGGGTCAAGAACTGTACTGGTACGACGAAGACCTCATGACCACGAACGATGATGGTACACAGACAATGAACACCTCTAAGCCTGGTAAGAAGCATTCTGGCACAACCACTGATTACAGCTTAGCCAGCCGTTATGCTATGGGCAGTACCCTGCCGAAGCTCAACGGTGGTTTCAATACCACTTTGAAGCTTTATGACTTCGACTTCAGCGCAAACTTCGACTTCCAGCTTGGTGGTAAAGTATTCGACAGCACCTATCAGTCATTGATGGGTCCTGAATCTGGTAACACTGTTGCTGCACGTACATGGCACAAGGACATCTTCAACTCATGGACGCCCACCAACACTAACACCGATTTGCCACGCTTCCAGTATAATGATCAATATACTGCTTCAAGCTCAACCCGCTTCCTTACCAACGCTCGGTACCTGAACTTCCAGAGCTTCACTTTTGGTTATACCGTGCCTAAGGAGCTGACACGCAAGTTGCAGATCAGCAAGCTGCGTTTATATGTCCAGGGACAGAACCTCTGCTTCTGGAGTGTCCGCAAGGGCTTCGATCCCCGCTATTCGTTCGGTGCTACAGCTAACACCAATGTTTACTCTCCTGTACGTACAGTTTCTGGCGGTGTGCAAGTTACGTTCTAATATAATCATATAATTAAGATAATACAGATATGAAAAAGATATTTTTAGTTCTTGCAACTGTCGCATTAACCACGCCTTTGCTGACAAGTTGTATTGAAGAGGTTGAACCTCAGACAAGCACGGTCACTGAGGCTCAGGCTTCACGTGCTACCAAGTTCTATGAAAGCTCTGTTGCAGGTCTGACCTCTAGCCTTGTAGGTCAGTTCACTTATAGTGGCTCCGATACTGAACCGTATGATTTTGGATATCCCTCATTCTTCCTGGAGCGCGATGTAATGGGAATGGACATGGTTCCCGCAGGTACCAACAACTGGTTCTCTACATGGTACGAGTGCTCTGTAGCTCTTGCTCCCCTTTATGCTAGATGCCAGGTACCTTGGACCTATTATTTCAAGTGGATTGACAGCTGCAATAAAGTGATTGCCCTTTATAAGACCGATCCCAAAGAAGATCGTGCCTCTGGAGCAGGTATTGCCTATGCTTTGCGCGCTATGTTCTATCAGGATGTTGCTCGTATGTATGCATCTGCTCCTTATATTGTCAATCATGAAGCAGAGACCGTTCCTCTTGTACTTGATGACTCAGAAATTCAGACATCAAACCCCCGCGCCAAATTCAGCGATATCTACGCTCAGATTATCGCCGACCTCGACGAAGCTGAGACTTTGTTGGCTGATTACGAGCGCAAGGATGTCTACACGCCCGACGTGTCTGTTGTATATGGTCTGAAAGCTCGTGCTTACCTTGAGATTCAGGACTGGGCTAACGCTGAAAAGTATGCTAAGCAGGCTCAGGAAGGCTACACGATGATGTCAAAGGATGAATATCTCAGCCGTGACAACGGTTTCAATAAGCCCAACAGCTCTTGGATGTTCGGTGTGGTATTCAAGGATACTGATCCCAACATTAAGGACAATGATGGTGACTCCAGCTGGGGTAGCATCATGATTATGGAGAACGGCTTCGACTGCGGTTATGCAGCCAACTATGGCGGTCCAATGTTCATCGACCGTCACCTTTATGAGACCATTCCTGCTACAGATTTCCGCAAGAATATCTTCGTTGACTTCGCTCTCGATGATATGGACGAAGACGCTCAGGCAGAGGCGCTTGGTGCATACACTAGTCATGCTAAGCAGATCCAGAACTCTGCTTCTTCTGCTCAGACAGGTGTTGGTGGTATGGAATTCAAGTTCCGTCCTCAAGCTGGCAAGTATGACGTTAAGTATACTGCTTGGGTAGTTTCTGTGCCCCTCATGCGCGTAGAAGAAATGAAGCTTATCGAGGCTGAGGCTGCTGGAATGCAGGACCAGAGTCGTGGTATTCAGCTGCTCGAGGCTTTTGGAAAAACACGTGACGCTTCCTATTCTTTTGGAAGCCATAATGAGGCTTATGGCAATGCTAGTACCAGTGCCTTCCAGAACGAAATCTGGTGGCAGCGCCGTGTAGAGCTTTGGGGTGAAGGTTTTGCTACCTTTGACGTTAAGCGTCTCAACAAGGGTATCATTCGCAACTATACCAACACCAACCACCTTGATGGATACCGCTGGAACTTTGAGAACCAGACTGAAGGTCAGTTCTATTCTAATTGGATGAACCTCTGTATCGTACAGACTGAGACTAACTACAATTACGCTTGTACGCAGAATCCAACACCAGTGGCTCCTACAGACAACACCACTCCTTTATTTGCTTGGTAAGTTAATTTAAACAACATTAAAGTATTAAGATTATGAAAAAATATATGAAAGGTCTGTTCTTCCTGCTGGCTGGACTTTCTGTCTTTGTCGCTTGTAAGGAAGATGATGACATTACGGTTGGCAAGTGGGACGCTGCGGACAACTATGCCAATATCTATTTTGAGAAGTCGGGCGAATCCTATGAGCTTGCTCCTACGGACGAGACAACGGTGAAGATTCCCGTTTATCGCCGTAATACTGCTGGTGCTTTGGACGCCACGCTGACTGCTACTATAAACACGGACGATGCCTTCACCTTTGGTCCTGCAAAATTCGCCGATGGTGACAGTCTGGCTTACATTACCGTCAATTTCCCCAAAACAGAGATTGGTAAGAACTACACCTTGCAGTTGAGCAGCGAGGATCCCAACCTTGTATCGTCCTACTCCAAGGGTATTGTCTATACCCTCGACATTATCCGCGTTAAGTGGAACTTTGTTGGTAAAGGCTATATTACTGAGGTCGGCTTCTTCGGAGGCAATACGGGAGAATTTGATGTTTATGTTCGCGACGATGACAATTTCAAGTTCCGTTTTGATAACCTCTTCGATGACCTCGTAACCAAGGCTGGTAAGACGCTTGATGGCAACCAGACCAAGCAGGCATATGTGTCTATCCTCCGCCCAGGTGATGTGCTTGGTAGCACTACTGTTACAAAAACTGGTCTCGTTGGTTTTGAAGATGATCTCAATACAGGCTACGCTCATCCTACCTATGGGGCAGATATTCTAATCTGTCATCCTTACGGTTTCAGTAGCACAAAAGCAGAGAGCAATTGGAGCTTTAACAAAGTACTGGGATACCAAGAAAATGGTCTGCCAAAACAGATTCAGATTGCTCCGTTCTACTATATGAACGGCATCGGCGGTTGGAACTACACTCAGAATGCAGGTATGGTTGTCATCACCTTCCCTGGTGTACATATCGATTATGAGGCTGTATTTGAGGATGATTTTGAGTGGAGCGACGTGAAGACATTCGATTTCACCAACACCCTTACTGGCGAGGTGAACAACGTTATGTTGCAGAAGGCAACCTGTACCACCAACGAGGACAAGTGCGACTCTGTCTTCATGGCTACCTATGGTGTGCCTTATCGCATCAAGGACGCTTATGCTGAGGACAATGATATTGTTTTCTTTGTCAAGAAAAAGAAGGTCTATATTCCTGATGACGAAGATTTTGAGGACTACTACTATCAGGCAACTGGTCTCACAGATCCTACAACTGGCAAGGACATCTATGCTTACATTGAATCCGAAGGTTCGTCTATTGTATGGGATGGTGATGACATCAAGGAGATTACGATTAACGCCTTCTTCCTCAATATTAATTATGATGAAGAGGAAGATGAGGATATACCGAATATTCTTGGCAACGGTCCTCAGACATTGAACAATGTCATATGGGTAGAATATGCAACAGGTACTTATTACTATGTAGCATTTGCTGAAAACGAAGAAGGAAATCCCGAACCAGATCCTGGTTATAAGATGTACTATCGCGAGGATAAACCCGAGATGTGCAAGATTACAGACTGGCTCATGGGTACCGACTTCCAGTTCACTTGGAACCGCACTACCAACGATTGTGCAGTAGCATATCAGTCCATCAATTACGATTATCCCGGTTATGGCGCTATGTACATCATAGAAGGTGCTACCTACGATGATCGTTATGCTGAAAAGAAGTCTTACTACGATCCAGCCACGAAGACCTTCCACTTCTTCCCTGTATATTTCGTAAGTGCAGGTAGCCTCGGACAGTACGAAGAGTTCTTTGAGATTACCGAGGGTGGTGCTTCTGTCAAGAAGTTCGCTCCCAAGTGGCGTGGTAACCAGAACTTCCTGCGCTACAACAAGGCTCAGAAGGAATGGGAGAAGATTAAGGCTAACCAAACAAAGCAAACCAGCAAGGTTTCTGTTGCCTTTTCCAACGAGCTGAAATAATAGGATTTTGGGCTTTGTGCTCAATCTAAACAAATGAATGGTAAGTTGTACCGTTGTCCATCAGGAAGCGGTGCAACTTACTTGTTCAAACACAATTATATGTTTTTTGTATATGAAGAAAGCCATATTTATAATAGCTTTGCTGGTATTGACTTTCTCAGCGAATGCTGCTGAACGTTCAGAAGCAGCCATGCGTGCCATTGCTGCAGCTAAGCTTTCCAACACTAGGGAAGTAAAGGGCATGCTGGGTGGGACAAAGTCTCAGATGGAACTTCTGTGTGTCAGCAACGAGAAAGCTTTTTCTGTTTTTACGCCTGAGAGCGGCAACGGTTTTGTCATCGTGGCTAAAAGTGACAAAATGGAACCTGTGATAGGTTATGGCGCTGGACATTTCGATGCCGATAATATTCCCAGTGGCTTGAAATGGTATCTCGACGAGGTGAGTCGCGAACTTGAAGCAGCAGAACAAAGAGGTATTAGGCATGCTCCGCGCCGCGCGATTGCTACTTATACGCCAGTAGAGAACTTTGTCACGACCCAATGGAGTCAGGAATTTCCTTACGACCGCAAGACGCCCAACAATTGGCCTTCAGGATGTGTGGCTACTGCTTTGGCACAATGCATGAACTATTGCCAGTGGCCAGCTTCTGCTTCTTTCACAGGTACGTATTACATCACGACAAAGCGAGGTACACAAGAGAAGACTGAGCGTAAGACCGAAGATGTAAGCACGACCTACACTTGGCCTTATAAGGACACTTATAAGTCGTTCGGACGCTGGGGTGACAACGTTGACGAACTGTTGCGCGACTGCGGCTATGCTACCTATATGGACTATTCTAAGGACGGAAGCGGTGCTGTGAGTTATATGACAGGTGTGGCGCTGACCACCGTCTTCGGCTATCCCGAGGAGAGCGTGAAGTATCTTCAGTATGACTATCTTTGCGATCCTGACCTTTGGGCTCAGATTATCTACGATGAATTGGGAAAACGCAGTCCTGTTTATTACGCAGCCTCAGACGCTTCGTCGGGTGGCCATGCCTTTGTCTTCAGCGGCATCGACGAAGATGGTCTCGTCTATGTCAACTGGGGATGGCGAGGTACAGCAGACGGTTTCTATGCAATCACAAACCTTAACCCGAAGGCGAATGGCGAAGAGAATCTATTCGACCGTTCCATGAGTGTTGTCTATGGAATTCGTCCGCAGCCTCTGCCCACGGACCATATCGAGGGACGTATCTATGCTTATACTGGAGACCCTTTTACTTTCCGTTTCGGAACTGAGAAGGATGATGACGAGGTGGAACACATAACGCTCTACTGCGATATTCCGTATGGGTTTATCAATCTCAACTCATCGGAGTTCAGAGGTGTTTTCGGCCTCTTTGCTCAGGACCTTACAGAAGGAACCGACTGGGTTATAGAGCCTGATCTGCAGGATCGTGACACGATACCTGCTGGTTATGGTTATGCGGGCAGCAGCGCTGAATATAAGGAATTCTATTTCTACTACTTTATCGATGGTGAAAAAGGTCTGAAACCAGGGCATACCTATCGCATGAGTTTTGGAACTAAGGATGACCGCGAAGGCACTTGGCATAGCATTCTTTGCCATGGTGGAGAACTGGCTTATGATATCACCTATACTGGTGACCCTGCCACTTGCGTTATTTCTGAAGAGAAAACTCAGGTGCCTATCCTGACCAGCATTCATGATGTACATCCTGATAATGCAGCAGGAGATATGTCTTCTGACATTTTCACTCGTGTCTACAATACTTCTGGTCGCTTGGTTTATATAGTTCCAACCAGCCAATTCAACCTGTGGGACATACCTGCCCATGGTGTGTTGATTGTCAAACAGGGTAAAAACGTTCGGAAGGTTGTGAGATAGGGCGGAAAAAGACAACACGTTGAAAGGCGAAAATCAACGTGTTGAAATGCAAAAGACGACGTGTTGCGATTGAGGTTTCAACACGTCGTCTTTTTTGTCTTGGAATCAGGGGATTTCTTGTTCCAGGAATAGAAGCTGGAGAGTTTAATTGTTCAGCAGTTTCTTCAGACGCAACAAGGCTTCCACGTAGTAGTAATCCGCATAGGTCAGGGGAATGTCAACCTCGGAATTGGCGGGGAAACTGCCTGTGCTGTGGAGCAGGATGAAACCGTGATGGGTACCAGCGGGAGCCGTGTAGGCAGGACTGGCGAGCGACTTCAGCTGCTTGATGGCTGTTGCCATCCAACGTTTTGCGTTGCTTTTCTTGTCAAATGTGGAGAGCTCTATCAAAGCAGAGGCCATGATGGCGGCAGAGGAGGCGTCGCGCACGGTGTTGGGTATGTCCGGGCAGTCGAAATCCCAGTAGGGCACCATGTCCTCAGGCCAGTTGCTGCGTCCTGTCAGGTATTTTGCCACCTGCTGAGCCTGCTTCAGATAGGTCTTGTCGCCTGTCTCCCTGTACATCATCGAGTAGCCGTAAAGTCCCCACATCTGGCCGCGTGCCCAGGCGCTGTTGTCGGCGTATCCCTGAGCCGTTTGGCGATGCAGGACTTCACCTGTCTGATCGTCGTAATCCACCACATGGAACGTAGAGTAGTCCTCGCGGTAATGATTCTTCATAGTGGTCTTGGCATGGGATTCTGCGATGTCCAGATAGCGCTGGTTCTTTTCCATCTTGCCTATCAGTTCCAGCAACTCCATGTTCATCATGTTGTCGATGATGACGGGGTTCTTCCATTTCTTGTTGGGTTCCCAGGAGCGTGTCACGCCGGCTTTAGGGATAAAGCGGGCTGCCAAATTGCGAGCACCATCGCTCAGAACGGGCAGATAGGCCTTGTCGCCTGTGATGCGGTAGGCGTGTCCGAAGCTGCAGTTGAGCATGAAACCCACATCATGCGAATGCTTCTCGTTTCGAACGGGCTCTACTCGCTGGGTGAAGAGTTCTGCATATTGGCGCAGCTGCTTGTTTTGGGGCTGATCCTCGCTCAGCATCCACAGGATGCCAGGAAAGAATCCGCTGCACCACCAGAAGCAGTCGGAAGTGTTGAACTTGCCGTTCTTATCGACGTTTTTGGGGAGTCGTCCTTCCTGATTCTCCAATTCGCGGGCCATCAGCAGCGCTTGGTTGCGGGCGTTGCCGAGCGCTTTTTCTATCATCTGGTTGAGCTCAACCTTTTCTTGGGCGCTGAACTTCACTTTACCCTTTCCCGCCATTTGCATGGGGATGGCGCAACAGAGGAGTAGGGCGCATGCTATAAAAAAGTTTCTTTTCATGTGTGGTGAAAAAAATAAGGTAATGTTGTTATGATTCTTCCGATCTCTTTTTGTCGGTTTATTTCTTCAGTTTGCTGATGGTCTCCTCGAGGGCAGCAATCTTGCTTTGGGCGTCAGCTTGTTTCTTGCGTTCCAGTTCAACTACCTGGGCAGGAGCATTCTGCACGAAACGTTCGTTGGAAAGTTTCTTCTCGATGCCTGCCAGGAAGCCTTGCAGACGCTTGATTTCCGTTTCAGCTTTCTCGATTTCAGCCTCAGCATCAATCAGGTTGCCCAGAGGAACTGCGTACTCATCAGTTCCGATGAGGAAGGCTGAACTCCCGTCTCCCTTCTGCTGCACGTAGCGGATGTCGCTCAGACCTGCCAATTTCCTGATGACGGCGCCTAAAGCGGGACAACGAGTGACGCGGTAGTCTTCGTCGCCACTCACCACAACTTCCAGTTCCAAAGGTTCGCGGGGGGAGATGTTCTTGCTCTGTCGAACGGCACGTACTCCACTAATGACCTGCTTGGCCTGTTCGACCTGCTCCAGCAACTGGGCATCCTCCTGGGAGGGAGCCTCCACCTTCAGGGTGTCCACCATAATGCTTTGTCCCTCCTTGCGCTCAGCGATGTGCTGGTAAAGCTCCTCCGTGATGAAGGGCATGAAGGGGTGGATGATCTTCATCAGGTCCTCGAAGATGTCCAGAGTGGCCTTCAGGGTTTCCTGATCGATGGGAGCCTGATAAGCAGGTTTGATCATCTCCAGGTACCAACCGCTGAACTCGTCGGTAAAGAGCTTGAAGACCGCCATCAGCGCCTCGTTGAGTCGATATTTGCTATAGAGATCGTTGATTTCTGCGACCTCAGTACGGATCTTGGCTTGCATCCATGCGATAGCCTTCTGGTTGCTTTGAGGCTGCTCGATGTCAGCAACTTCCCATCCCTTGACCAGACGGAAGGCATTCCAAATCTTGTTGCAGAAGGCTGCGCCTTGCTGGCAGAGGTCCTCCTTGAAAAGGATGTCGTTGCCTGCGGGAGCCGCCAGCAGCATACCCATACGCACTCCGTCGGCTCCGTATTTCTCGATCAGACCGATGGGGTCGGGCGAATTGCCGAGACTCTTCGACATCTTGCGGCCCAGCTCGTCGCGTACCACTCCCGTGAAATAGACGTTTCGGAAGGGAACATCCTTCATGTATTCCTCGCCGGCCATAATCATGCGTGCCACCCAGAAGAAGATGATGTCGGGTGCCGTGACAAGGTCGACAGTAGGATAGTAATAGTTGATCTCCTCGTTGCCAGGATTGTTGATTCCGTCGAAGAGGGAGATAGGCCAGAGCCAGCTGGAGAACCAGGTGTCGAGTGCGTCCTCATCGTGCTTGAGTTGGTCGATGGTGATGTTCTCGTAGCCAGGAATCTTCTTGGCCTCTTCCAAAGCCTCCTCGGCCGTGAGTGCCACTACGTACTTCTCTTCCTCCTCCTCGGCGGTCGGCAGGAAATAGGCAGGAATGCGATGTCCCCACCAGAGCTGACGGCTGATGCACCAGTCCTGGATGTTCTCCATCCAGTTGCGGTAGGTGTTGACGTATTTGGTGGGGTAGAACTTGATCTTTCCTTCGAGCACAGGTGGCAGGGCGATGTCGGCAAAGTGTTTCATCGAGAGGAACCATTGTTTGCAGAGTCGAGGCTCTACGGCAGTATCTTGGTTGCGCTCGCTATAACCGACCTTATTCTCGTAGTCCTCGATCTTCTCCATCAGCCCTGCGGCTTTCAGGTCGACGACAATCTGCTTGCGCACCTCCATGCGATCCATACCCACATAAAGCGGGCTCTGCTCGGAGATGGTTCCGTCGGGATTGAAGATGTCGATGGTCTCGAGATTGTGGGTCTTACCCAATTGGTAGTCGTTCACATCGTGGGCAGGGGTAACTTTCAGGCAACCCGTACCAAACTCGATGTCCACGTAGCGGTCTTCGATGACAGGGATGACGCGATTCACCAGAGGCACAATCACCTTGTGGCCGCGCAGCCATTGGTTCTTGGGGTCCTTGGGATTGACGCACATGGCAGTATCGCCCATGATGGTCTCAGGTCGGGTGGTGGCCACCACGGCATAGTAGCGTCCGTTCTCGTCCTGATGCAGAACCTCGCCTTCCTCGCCCGTAGGTTTCACGGGATTCGTCTCGGCATCTGCCACATAGTAGCGCAGGTAGTAGAGCTTGGATTTCTCGTCGCGGTAGATGACTTCTTCTGTGGAGAGCACGGTCTGAGCCTTGGGATCCCAGTTGACCATTCGCAAGCCGCGATAGATGAGTCCCTTCCTGTAGAGGTCCACAAAGACTTTCAGCACGCTCTCGCTGCGTATCTCGTCCATCGTGAAAGCTGTGCGGTCCCAGTCGCAGCTGGCTCCCAGGCGGCGCAACTGCTTCAGGATGATGCCTCCGTGTTCGTCCTTCCAAGCCCACGCGTGCTTGAGGAACTCTTCACGTGTCAAGTCGCGCTTCTTGATGCCTTGTTCTGCCAGACGGTTCACCACTTTGGCCTCCGTCGCAATAGAAGCGTGGTCGGTACCAGGCACCCAACAGGCATTCTTGCCATCGATGCGGGCCTTTCGGATGAGAATGTCCTGGATGGTATTGTTGAGCATGTGGCCCATGTGCAGCACTCCAGTCACGTTTGGTGGAGGAATCACGATGGTGTAAGGCTCACGTCCATCGGGTTTCGAGCTGAAAAGCTTGTTGTCTATCCAATACTGGTACCATTTGCCCTCTACTTCCGAGGGATCATATTTGGTTGCAAGTTCCATATCTTTCCTTATTTAATTTTAATTGGGTACAAAAGTACAAAAAAAATCTCACTCCGCGAGATGGAATTGCAGATTTCTTTGTACTTTTGTAAGGTGGATTTTACGCTTATGCATACAAAAGAAGAAAAACTGGAGGCATTCGGCCGTCTGTTGGATGTGATGGACGACTTGAGGGAGAAATGTCCGTGGGACCGCAAGCAGACCAACGAAAGCCTGCGTCCCAACACGATAGAGGAGACGTTTGAGCTGTGTGACGCTCTGCTCAAGAACGACAACGAGAACATCTGCAAGGAGCTGGGTGACGTGCTCCTGCATGTGGTCTTTTATGCCAAGATAGGAAGCGAGAAGGGTGACTTCGATATTGCCGACGTTTGCAACAAGTTGTGCGACAAGCTGATATACCGTCATCCGCATGTCTATGGGGATGCTGTCGCCAATACGGCGGGTGAGGTACTCAAGAGTTGGGAGCAAATCAAGCAGACCGAAAAGGATGGCAACAAGTCCGTCCTTGGAGGCGTGCCTGATGCCTTGCCCTCCCTGATCAAGGCTTACCGTATCCAGGAAAAGGCCCGTAACGTGGGCTTTGACTGGGACAAGCCAGAGGACGTCTGGGACAAGGTGCAGGAGGAACTGGACGAGCTGAAGGCGGAGCTGAGGAAAGAGGGCAACCAGAAGCGGCAGGACGAGGAGTACGGCGATTTCCTGTTCTCGCTGATCAACGCAGGCCGTCTCTACCACATCAACCCCGATAATGCCCTGGAATACACCAACCAGAAGTTCATCCGCCGATTCAATTATGTGGAGCAGAAGGCCAAGGAGCAAGGATTGCGCATCAAGGACATGACCCTTGCCCAGATGGATGCGCTCTGGAATGAGGCCAAGAGCTTGGAACGAGGATAGAGAGAGGAACCCCGTGATGATAAACGAACCGGATCTCATACGCCAACTGCAGAACGAGAAGACCCGCGAACAGGCCTTCACGCTCTTGGTCCGCGAATACCAGGAGCCGCTCTATTGGCAGATCCGCCGTATCGTGCTCAAGCATGACGACAGCGATGATGTCCTGCAGAACACGTTCATCAAGGCCTGGATCAATCTGGAAGACTTCCGGGGCGAGTCGCGCATATATACCTGGCTTAGCCGAATAGCCATCAACGAGGCGCTGAACCACATGCAGCGGAGCCGTCAGAACGCAAGTCTGGACGATGCCGAGAGTTCCGTCGTCCTGACCCTCCAGAGCGACCCTTACTTCGATGGCGACAAGACCCAGCTGCAGCTCCAGGAGGCTGTCAGCAAGCTGCCTGCCAAGCAACGTGTCGTCTTCAACATGAAGTACTTCCAGGAGATGAAATACGAGGACATGAGCGAGGCTTTGGGCACCAGCATAGGTGCCCTGAAGGCATCGTATCATCATGCCGTGAAGAAAATAACAGAATTTTTTGAACGTCAGGATTAAACCTTCCTGCATGTTTTGTATCAAACGAATAAAGCAGAAAGAAAATGACAACGAACGAAGAGAAAGTATTATTGGAGCGCTGTGGACGCGAGAATCCCTTTCGGGTTCCAGAGGGTTACTTTGATACGTTGCCCGAGAAGGTGATGCTTCGCCTGCCCCGTAAGCGCAGAAAATCGAATCTGTGGTTGAAGTGGTCTGTTGCTGCCATCTTGGTTGGGTGTGTTGGTCTGGCCACCTTCAGGATGTATGACTCACCTGCAGGCCCATCCGCATTAGTCGGTCAGGATGCTACGGACGAGGAGTACATCGAGGATGCTTTGAACTACTCCATGATCAACAATCTGGAGATAGCCACCTATTTGACTGAAGCAGATTGAAAGAAGTGAAACAAAGAAAAAAAGGAATGAAGATGAAAGGAAAATGCCAGCACCTGCTCGTGCTCGCTGTGGCTCTCGCTATGAGCCTGGGCGTTTGGGCTCAGGGACAGCATGGAGGCCAGGGAGACCGCTCGAAGTTCAATCCCGAGGAATTCCGTGCTCGGCTGGAAGGGCACATCAGCCGTCAGGCTGGATTCTCTGCCCAAGAGTCTCAGAAATTCTTCTCCATCTATCATGAGATGAAGGACAAGCAGCATGAATTGCAGCAGAAGATGTTCAAACTGAAGAAGAACCGTCCTGCCCCTAATGCTCCCGACAAAGAATACTTTAGCACAATCCTGGAGATTAAGGACCTGAATGCTGAGATTGCGGAACTGGAGAAGGACTATTATAAGAAGATGTGCAAGGCCATCAGTCCCAGGAAAGTATACCAGGCGATGCTGGCCGAGGATGACTTCCACCGGCAAATGCTGAGGCGGTTCAACCGAGGGAAAGATGGTCCGGACAGAAGAAACAATCATAAAGGAAATCAACGCAAGCCCAACGGCGAGCGTTGATTCGCTTTTTTATACCCCTCCCAGTCACACGAGGGCCACTAGCCCCTCTAGAAGAAATGGGTGAATCGCGGCAGATGGCCTCCATGAGTAGTGACAATTGTCCCTTGTTACCCCCCGAATCGGCTACGATGTTGGCCAAAGGCCACATACCTCTTTCCAAGTGTGTCCGGATGCTGAAATTCTGCGTCGCTCACATGTGCGCCAAGTGGGGGAAAAGCATCGGAAAGAGGGGTTCCAGCATGTCTTTTGACGCCTTTGAGAGCAGGAATTTGATGCATTTTGTCCCTTTTCCGAGGTTTGGCATAGCGGGAGCAGTCGCTTGCTGATGTCGTATCTCATTGATTTATTGCTTTTTAGATGAATTAATGCCAGCCTGCCCGTTACAGTTACAGTTGTTACAGTATTCTTTCTTTTGCCCTCTCTGGCTCTAATATTATATATAACTATATATATATCAGTAACTTATATATTATTAGCAAGATTGAGAGAACCCCAGAAATTAATTGTCACAATTGTAACTGTCACACATCGTCCTGTCTACTTTACTTCTCTACAAGGCCATTGAGCGCCTGGCGCAGCTCGTTGCATACTCCGATGGCATAGCTTTGGATATGTTTTTTCGGGAGTTAAAAGAGTTAAGGAGTTGAGACGAATGTGTTGGGCCGGTTGAAATCCGCCTTCTACTTCCCGATTTCCAGCAGTTTCTCCATTTCCTCGTCGTAATGGTAGACGTCGGGATGTTCCTGGAGTTCTCCCTTTAGGTTGGGATAGAGGGTGTAGTAATCGATAAAGACGGGGATAGTGGGTTTGTAGGTGTATGAGCCAAGGCGCTGGTGGTCGGGGTTCTCTGCCAAATATCTCTTGCCCCATTGTGTCAGGGGAGGCTTGTCGATGGCCATGCGCATCTTGTCGATAATGATGCTGTCGGGCTTGTCCATGAGGAATACGGCTAAATCCAGAGGGCGTTCCAGACGGATACAACCGTGGCTGGCAGCCCGTATCTCGCGATTGAAGGCGCCACGGTTGTTCGTGTCGTGGAGGAAGACTGAGAAATTGTTGGGGAAGCGGAAAATCATCCTTCCCAGGGAATTGCCTGCTCCGTTGTCCTGCCGTATGGTGTATTTGCCGCTTGTCAGCTCGTCTCCCGTCAGGAACTCAGGGGAGACCTCCTCGCCGCTTTCCTTGTCGAGCACGCGGTAACGGTTGCGGCTGAAGTAGTCGATGTCGCCTGTGTGGCGCGGTATGATCTCTTTCCTGACGATGGAGGTGGGAATGATCCAGTAGGGGTTCAGCTCCACCAATTTGATGGCGCTGCTCAGCAAGGGTGTCTTGTGGGTCTGATTGCCGCCACAAACCTTCATGGTGAACGAGGTGTCGCGTCCTTCATCCACCGCTGTCAGCTGAAAGGCAGCCAGATTCACCCACACGTATTTGCCGTGAGGCTGGGGGGAGCGCCAGCGGGCACGCTCCATGTTGATGCGCGCCAGACGTGCCCGTGCGGAGTCTGTGTGCTCTGTGCGCAAGTATTCTTGCTGCAGCTGTTTGTAGAGCGAGTCTGAGGGCTGCACTTCACGCAGGAATTCTCCCACTTTTCCTTCGTGTAGGCGGGTTAGGGCGACGTGATAGAAGCTGTCGCTTGCCGTGGGCGTGTCTTTGTCGTAGAGCTGGCGGTAGATGCTCTTGTCGCCCCGAACCTCTTCCACCAGCAGGCGGTTCATGAAATGGTGGGGGTTCGTGTATCCGTATCGCTGTCCTGCCGTATAGCGCAGATAGGCCTGAGTCAGCCTGTACTCGAGGGTTGCCATCACTTGATTCACATCCTTCTTCGTGAAGTCCAGATTGCGCAGGTCCTGCAGGTTCTCGGCTATCTCCTTTGCATGAAAGCAGCTGGGGCTCATTCCTTGCTCCCTGGCATTCTCTATCCAACGCAGCAGCGTGTCTGCCCTGTGGTCTATCCCTCGGCGGGTAATCCAGACGAATGGCCGTTCTTCGCGATAATAGGCGCGTGTGAAGTTGTCGGCGTACATTCGAGCCTGCTCGGCGTCCAGCAGCTGCTGGATGTCCTGGCGGATGTGTCTGCTCTTCAGGCTGTATTCCGGCTTGTCGTAGTCGCGGATGTCTTCTCTGGACACAGACAATGCGTCATCCTTGCCACCAGATTGGCATGACGAGAAAAGAGCAGCGAAAAGGAGGGTAAGAAAAAGTGGGAAGCAATCTCGTGAGGAAAATCTCATCGGATGGATATCTTGCGAACAACTTTGCCAACCTTCAGAATGTAGCATCCCTTCGAGAGGTTCAGGTTCAAAGTCTTGTCCGGGCTATCAATACGGATAGAGGCGACTTTGGCACCTGTCAGATTGAAGACTTCCAGAACTTCGCCATTAGCATTGGCCACTCTGATGGTGTTGCCATTCACGCTTATGCTCGCAGAATTGATAGTCTCGATGGAATCCGTTTCAGGGTCTTCCATTGCCATCACGGGCAATCCCATGAGCAACATCAGCAGGAATATGAGACTAATTTTCTTCATCTTTACAGTTATTCTTGATACAAAAGTAGGTTTTTTATTCTTTACGACCAAACAATTTAATGAAAAAATGAATTTTTTTTGTATTTTTTTTGTCTTAGAGGTGTATTACGAGCCCTTCTTGGGCTAAAATTGTGTTCTCGAACCTGCTTTTTGCCTCAGCCAGATGCGCATTCTCGTCTTTTATGCGGGCGCTGTAGTGTCCGATACAGAGTTTGCCCACCTCAGCATCTCGAGCGAGGGTGGCTGCCTGCAGGGCGGTGGTGTGGCGTGTCTCTGTGGCGCGTGCCAGCATTTCGTGCGGGTATGTCGCTTCGTGGAAGAGCAGGGTGGTGCCTTTCAGTATCTCTTTCAGCTGGGGCAGGTAGATGGTGTCTGAGCAATAGGCATAGGATCGTGGCTCTGCTGCCGGGTAGGTCAATCTCTCGTGGGGAATCACGGTCCCGTCGTCCAGCGTCCATGATGCGCCAGCCTTGATGTTGTTGATCTGACTTATGGGGATGTTGAAGGCGTCGATCATTTCGCGCCGTATGTGGGGCAGGGAAGGTTTCTCGCGGAACAGGTAGCCGCAGCAGGGAATACGATGCTCGAGGGGAATGCTCCAGACTTCCATGCTTCTGTCCTCATATATTAAATAATGGTCGCGCGTGCGCACGGGATGGAAGGTCACCTTGTAGTCGATACCTTCGCAATAGATTTTCAGTATGATATGGAGGAATTCCTCTATCTGCTGGGGGCCATGAATGTGGAACTCGGATGTTCTTCCCAGCAGGGCCATTGTGCTGATCAGACCGGGCAATCCAAACACATGGTCGCCATGATTGTGGCTGACGAAGAGGTGCCCCAGACGGTTCATGTTGAGCTTATGGCGGGCAAACTGCATTTGGGCTGCTTCTCCGCAGTCTATCATCATCAGTTTTCCGCGCGTGTTCACTATCTGACAGGTGGGAAAATGTTTTTGGGTTGGTTTTGCGCTTCCACATCCCAGAATATGCACGTCAAAGGGTTCCATTCCGTCTTTCTTGATTTTTCCGTTAAAGGAACAAGGGCAGCCTTTGCTGGGCTGCCCTTGTGGTTGTATCCTATCCTCCTTGCCAGCCTTTCCTTTGCAGAGAAAAGAGGTCAGAGGGGACTTGGTTTCTTACTCGTCGCTGTTCTGCATTTTGGCCTTCAAAGCTGCCAGAGCATCCAAATCGCCCAGCGTAGTGCTTGCAGCCTGGTTCTGGATTACGGGAGAATCCTCTTTGCGGGCAGCAGGTTTGCGGGGTGCATTCTTCTTAGCCTCGCGAGCCTCAGCACGCTGGATATCCTCGTAGATGCGGCTGTGGGACAGGATGATGCGCTTGCTTTCCTTGTTGAACTCGATAACCTTGAAGGGCAGCTTCTCGTTCAGCTGAGCCTTGCTTCCGTCTTCCTTTACCAAGTGCTTGGGAGTTGCGAAGCCTTCTACTCCATACTCCAGCTGGATAACGGCACCCTTGTCGAGCATCTCTACGATGGTACCCTCGTGGATTGAATCCAGGGTGAATACGGTCTCGAATACGTCCCAAGGATTCTCTTCCAGCTGCTTGTGGCCGAGAGAGAGACGACGGTTGTTCTTGTCGATCTCCAGAACGATAACGTCGATGGTGGCACCAATCTGAGTGAACTCGCTGGGGTGCTTGATCTTCTTGGTCCAGCTCAGGTCGCTGATGTGGATCAAACCGTCGACACCTTCCTCAATCTCCACGAATACGCCAAAGTTGGTGAAGTTGCGAACCTTAGCAGTATGCTTGCTGCCAATGGGATACTTCTCCTCGATGTGCTCCCAGGGATCTTCCTTCAGTTGCTTGATGCCCAGAGACATCTTGCGCTCGTCGCGGTCGAGAGTCAGGATGACAGCCTCTACCTCGTCGCCTACCTTCATGAAGTCCTGAGCGCTACGCAGATGCTGGCTCCAGCTCATCTCTGAAACGTGGATCAGACCCTCTACGCCAGGAGCGATCTCGATGAATGCACCATAGTCGGCCATCACCACAACCTTACCCTTCACGTGGTCGCCTACCTTCAGGTCAGGATCCAGAGCATCCCAAGGATGAGGAGTCAGCTGTTTCAGACCGAGAGCAATACGCTTCTTCTCGTTGTCGAAATCCAGGATAACCACGTTGATCTTCTGATCCAGTTCCACAACTTCGTGAGGATCGTTTACGCGGCCCCAAGACAGGTCGGTAATGTGGATCAAACCGTCTACGCCACCCAAGTCGATGAATACACCATAGCTGGTGATGTTCTTGACGGTACCTTCCAGCACCTGGCCCTTCTCCAGCTTGCCGATGATCTCCTTCTTCTGCTGCTCCAGCTCGGCCTCGATGAGAGCCTTGTGGCTGACAACAACATTCTTGTACTCCTGATTGATTTTCACAATCTTGAATTCCATGGTCTTACCCACGAAAATATCATAGTCACGAATAGGTTTAACGTCAATCTGGCTGCCGGGCAAGAAGGCCTCGATGCCAAACACGTCAACAATCATACCGCCCTTAGTGCGGCACTTAACGAATCCCTTAACGATTTCTTCATTCTCCAGAGCTTGGTTGACACGATCCCAAGAACGGCTTGCACGAGCCTTCTTGTGAGAGAGAATCAACTGACCCTTCTTGTCCTCTTGGTTCTCGATGTAAACTTCAACTGTGTCACCAACCTTCAGGTCTGGATTGTAGCGGAATTCGCTGGTGGGAATGATACCGTCGCTCTTGAAGCCGATGTTGACTACAACCTCGCGCTTGTTCATAGCAATTACGGTACCGTCGACCACATCGTGGTCACTAATTTTGTTCAGAGAGCCTTCATAAGCCTCTGTCTGAGCCTCGCGGCTCTGGCTTGCGTTGTTGTCACCATTGGCGTATGCTTCCCAATCGAAGTCTTCCAATGGAGCAACATTTCTAAAATCTGCCATACAGATAATTAATGGTTAATAAATAATGTTAATAAACTCGGGCGCAAAGATATGAAATTCCTCTGAACACACCAAATCTTTTACCCTACTTTTTGCCTAAAAAAGCCACCCTGGACCAGTTCCTTATCCGCAAGATGTAAAAATTGGGCACAACAAACTCTTGTTTCAGGAAAAAGTTGTATCTTTGCAGAGCAAAATCAACGTGTTGATCATTAGGTTTCCACGTGTTGAATGATTGGTTTTGACAGGTTGAAAGAGTCAAGATAAAAAGGAGGTATAGATATGAGAAAGATTAATTGCATAGGAATACTTACCAGTGGAGGTGATGCTCCAGGTATGAATGCGGCGATTCGTGCGGTGACTCGTGCCGCTATAGCTAACGATTTTCGCGTGATGGCCATTTATCGCGGCTACGAAGGTCTGATTAATGATGAGATAAGGGAATTCACCACGGAGAACGTGAGCAACATTATCCAGCGTGGAGGCACCATCCTGAAGACCGCTCGAAGCAAGGATTTCATGACGCCTGAAGGCCGCCAGAGGGCTTATGAGAACATGATGAAACGCGGAATAGATGCTCTGGTGGTAATCGGAGGAAATGGTTCCTTGGCGGGAGCTCGCGAGTTCGCTCAGGAGTACGACATCCCCTGCATCGGCCTGCCTGGCACGATCGATAATGATCTGAATGGGACGGACAGCACCATTGGCTACGACACAACTCTCAACACTATCATGGAGTGTGTCGACAAGATTCGCGATACGGCCACCAGCCACGAGCGTATCTTCTTTGTGGAGGTGATGGGACGCGATGCTGGTTTCCTGGCTCAGAACAGCGCCATCGCGGCAGGAGCAGAAGCAGCCATCATCCCAGAGGATACGATGGGAGCGGATCAGCTGGAGCATTTCATCGGTCGAGGTATCCGCAAGAGCAAATCCAGCAGTATTGTTCTCGTGAGCGAGAGCCCCAAGTGTGGTGCCATGTATTATGCGGAGCATGTCAAGAAGGAGTATCCTGAGTACGATGTCCGCGTATCTATCCTTGGCCATTTGCAGCGCGGAGGAAGCCCTAGTGCAGGCGACCGCATCCTGGCAAGCCGATTGGGAGCAGGTGCTATCAACGCCATTCTGGAGGGGCAGCGCAACGTGATGATTGGTATCAAGAACGATGAGGTTGTCTATGTGCCTTTCAGCAACGCCATCAAGAGTGACAAGCCTGTGAAGAAGGAGTTGATCGATCTGCTTGCTGTGCTGAGTATATAATGCTTTTCCTCGAATGTGATGAGTATGCGATTTGAAGGAAAAGAAAGGAAAATGATGAAATTTTTACACGAAAAAAGATAACGTATAAAAAAAAGCTGTAACTTTGCATGCGATTTGGTAATGGAGTCGTCCTAAAGGATGATGTCCATGCAAGGGAATCAGGTGAAAGACCTGAGCTGTTCCTGCAGCTGTAATCCATTTATGGGAGTCGGCAAAGAAGTCACTACGCAAGTGGGAAGGCGCCGATTCTAATGGAAAGCCAGAAGACCTGCCATTTCTGTTGAGAATATAAAGGAGTTGCTCCCAGGATTTGGAGTCATCTGCTTATGAATGCAAGAAAAATAGTCCTGCTTGTCTTCTTGGCAAGTGCTTTTGTCGTACGTGGTTTTGCCCAGAACTCCGTAGATACTTTGCGTGAGGTCGTAATCACAGGGACAGGAACTGAACATTTGCTTAAAAACGCACCTGTTCAGACGGAGGTGATATCCCGTCGTGTGCTCGACAGCTTTGGCGCTAAGTCGATGGAGGAAATCCTGGGTAGCTTAACGGCTTCCTTTGCTTTCAACGAAGGAGATATGGGAAGCCAGATGCAGCTCAACGGATTGGGAAACTCCTACATCCTGATACTTGTTGATGGCAAGCGCATTCATGGTGACGTGGGAGGCGAGAATGATTTGAGCCTCATAGATCCTCATAATATTGATCACATAGAGATTGTGAAAGGTGCCCAGTCGGCTCTCTACGGGAGCGACGCTATTGCTGGCGTGATAAACATTATTACAAAGAAACATCATGACGAGGGCCTGTATTTAGAGAATGTCACCCGATACGGTTCCTACAATGACCTGCGCCAGCACAATGGGATAGGAGTGACTAGTGGCAAATGGTCCTCGATGACAAATTTCCAGCTCCAGCATTCCGATGGATGGCAGAATACGGCCGAGGAATATACCGAAGCGATGGTGGTCAACGATTCTCGCAACAAAACAGTAAACAAGTTCACGAACTGGCAGATAGCCGAACGCTTAACCTATCAGCCTGTCCGAAATGTGGACTTGTATGCCGACGGAATGTATTATACCAAGGGCATCTATCGCCCTCAGAATGGACGTTATCCATCGTGTGACGTCTATACCTACGATTTGATGTATCGTAATGCAAGCGCTTCCGTGGGAGGCAAATGGAAAGTGAACACATCGGGTGTGGTGACGTTTGATGTCGATTGGAACAAACATGCATATTATTATATGTATACGGCCACTACGCTGACCGACGGATACGATCCAAACGGAAACTTTACCAACTATTTCCCATACTTTTCAGGGCAGAAAAACCTTCAGAGCGATCAGCAGCGGGTGATGGCTAACCTGAAGGGAGTCTTTCAGTTGCCATATAAGAACCAATTAAGTGCAGGTTTGGAGTATCGCTATGATTACCTGGATGCTCCCATGCGAACGGCTACTGGAACAGCTGACGATTGGACTTGTGCCCTCTATGCCCAGGACGAATTTGATTGGGTGAAATGGTTTAATCTCACAACAGGCTTGCGCATAATCGAGAATGGTGGCTTCGGATTCCATGTCACGCCCAAAGTGAGTACGATGTTCTCTTTGGGTGATTTCCGGCTACGTATAGGATGGAGTCAGGGATTCAAATCGCCAGACACCAAGCAGTTGCACTACCGATATCTGCATACGATGGGTTCGAGCACCTTCTTCAATATGGGCAATACTAGTCTTGATGCTCAGACCAACAATTATTGGAGTGCGGGATTAGAGTACAGAGGTGAGCGGCTGACCATTTCTGCGACAGGATATCTGAATGTACTTGACAACATGATTACTTTGGTCAATGTGCCGGTAAGTGAGATTCCCAAGGATGTTACCACCTCATATCTGGGAGACGGAAGCGGTGAAGTGGTGGCTCGACAATACCGCAACATGGAGGATGCGAAAACCTATGGAGTGGATGTGAATGTAGGCTACAAAATCAATCGTGAATTCTCATTGGGTGGAAACTACAATTATCTTGATACTGAAGCTCATGTCTACAATAGCGACCATAATCGTTTAGACAAGGTGACGATAGATGGTATGGCTCACCATAAGTGGAATGCTTATGTGGTTTGGTCTCATCGTTTTGTACCTGTATATAAATTGGGATTGAACTTGAGCACTCGAGGTTCTAGTGAACGCTTCTATCAGAATAATGGGAACGGAAAACCTTTCCAGATATGGCGAATCAATACAACCCACGATTTCGGTCGTGAAGAAAAGAACACCTCATATCGTGTAGAGATGGGAATGGACAATATCTTGGGCTATGTGGATCGCACGATACATCCCTATCATTTGGGAACTACCAATGCTGGACGTACGGTATATGCCACTTTCAGCATAAAGTTCAGGCAAGGCAAACGCTTTATTAACTTAATATCAACAAAAAAACAAACAGATTATGATGAAGATTAAATCAATCTTGATTGCAACGATGGCTATAGTAGCCTCTGCAATGACATTCACATCATGCTCCGATGATGATGATGTAGAGAACAATTACACAGCTTACCAAAGCGCGGTAGACACTCAGGTACAAGCTCAGAAGAAGAACAGCAAGGCTATTCTGCTGGTCGCTTTTGGAAGCACTTGGCAACAAGCTTATGATGCTTTCGATACAACCCTGGCTGAATATAAGGCTACCTTCAATGGCTATGATGTTTATCTTTCTTTCAGCTCTGCTATCTGTATCAATCGTGCCGCAGCTGCTGAGAATACTGCCGCTCGCAATTTCTATGCACCAAATTTCTGGTTGCATGCATTAGGAAATGCGAAGTACGACGAGATTATCGTGCAGAGTATGCAAGTGATTCCTGGCGAAGAGTATAGCCGAGTAATCAACTACATCAAGGATTTTGCCAACAATAGTCTGGGTGATCTCGATGACAAGTATCTTTCTAAGGTTACGTTGAAGTTGGGTACTCCTCTGTTGAACAACGTAGAAGATGTTGCCAACACAGCTCGCGTGATCAATTCCCTCTACCAAGCTCAGGCAGCTAAGGGCGTAGTGGCTTTCATGGGGCATGGTAATCCAGATTCTTACGATACTTATAAGGCTAATATTCGTTATACCCAACTCGAAGAGGCACTCCAGACTTACAGCCCCAACTATTTTGTAGGTACGGTAGATATGCCTGGCAACTACAAGCAGGATGTGCTGGAACGCATGAAGGAAGCTGGTATCAATTCTGGTACAGTAAACACTTATCCTTTGATGTCAATTGCTGGTGATCATGCTCATAATGATATGGCTGGTGAAGGTGAGGAATATTGGGATGCTAGTGAAGAGGATAGCGAGGACAATAGTTGGTATGAGTTCTTTACCCATAAAGGTTATTCGGTAAAATCAAATCTGAAGGGCCTGTTGGAGGTTTCTCAGATTCGTCAGCTTTGGATCAACCATACCAAGAATCCTGTTGAGTTGGAGGATTATTACCATTCAATGTATCCTGAAGAATAATAAAAAAGAAACTCCGTGAGGAGCATTACTATCTGCTTATAAATAAAAATGTTTGTGAGGAATAGGACCGCTGGGGAGGTTGTCCCTCTCTAGCTCTCCTATTTCTCCATTTATGTGATTATGAGGAAGAAATTACTGCTTTTCTGTCTGGTCGTGACAGGTTTGATGTCGTGTGGGAAAAGGGTACAAAGGGAACATGTCGTTTCTGCGGACCAGTTGTTTCAGGAGCATGATTCTGTTCTGGCTCATGCTGACGAATTTCCTGATACGGTCTCTTTTTTTTATGCGCGCGGACTCTCTGTGCGCTATGCGCATGATGGCATCCATGTGACTATCAAGAATCCTGATCCTTCTGCTCATGACAGTCGAGCCGAGGAAATCGTTATCACGAAACCTTCCCATCGGTTTATCTGTACTACAGCTCTCCAATTAGGCAATTTCGAAGTGTTGGGATTAGAGGATCGCATCGTGGGAATGAATTCGTTGCGCAACCTCTTTTCGCCTCGCATGAAAGAACAAATGCAAGAAGGTCGAACTGTGCAGATAGGCAAAGAAGGTAATTTTGACCTTGAGACAGTAATTGCAACACAGCCAGATTACATCTTTGTCAGCGCTTCCAAGCATGGTGGATTCGAGGCTCTCAAGGAGTGTGGAATTCCTTTGATTTCACATCATGGATACAAAGAAACTGATCCTTTAGGGCAAGCAGAGTGGATTAAACTGATAGGCCTACTGACGGGTGAGACTCGTCGGGCCAATGCCGTATTTGCCGATGTCGAGCGCAAGTATCTGACGTTAAAAAAAGAAGTCATGGAGATGGATTCCACGAAGCTTCGTCCTTCCATCCTCAGCGGTCGTCAGATTCGTGATGGCTGGTACATAGTGGGTGGAAACAGTTATTTGGCTCAGATTTTCCGCGATGCGGGAGCTCGATACATTATGAGTGATAATGATGACTCTGGTGGCACTACACTTGACTTCGAAACCGTTTATGCTCGAGGTATTCATGCAGATTTCTGGCAGATTGATGGCTCCTTTGATGGCGATTACACTTTAGAGCAATTGGCTCAGGAGGATGAACGCTATGCTACATTGGATGCTTATCGTGAGGGACATGTGCTCTTTTGTAATTTTTCCCAAACGCCCTATCGGGAGTTGGCTGGGGTGCAGCCGCATTTGTTGCTGGCTGATTTCGTGAAAGCTATACATCCCGACTTGCTGCCTAATTATACTCCTCAATACTATCGTTTGCTTGCCTATGAAAAACAATAGATTTTTGTTAAGCCTGTTTTGGGCAATAAACCTTAGTCCTGTCGTAGCACAAACGACAGCAGATTCTATACAGACGACCAATCTGAATCCTGTGGTGATTACCGGTACAGGAACGTATCACAAGGCGAATAACTCTCCTGTTGCTGTGAAGGTTATTTCTGCCAAAGAACTGCGTGATGCAGGTGTAACAAACTTGCAGGACGCGTTGACTCGTCTGACAACCAATATCACAACTCATACGAATGGTATGGGGACCTTTGTCAACTTCAATGGGGTAAGTGATGACTATATCCTGATTCTGGAGAATGGAAAGCGTGTGAGTGGGGATGATCGATGGAACCGCCTGAGTCTCAACAACATCAAACGTATCGAAATCTTCAGCGGAGCAGCAAGTGCATTATATGGAAGCGATGCTATTGCTGGCGTAATCAATATTATTACGGACGATAGCAAAGACAGCGTGAATGCTGGCACGAGCACCAAGATCATGAATCATGGGCGATTGGATCACGACATTAATGTCGATGTGAATCTTGGCCGGTTCTCCTGCCAAACGTCCTACAACTACCGTCAAGCGGATAATTGGCAAGTCAATCATTACCAGGCTTTCGACGAGGATGGTGAACAAGTGCTGAAATTGACAGGTCGTCCTATGTCAACTGGATTCCACAGCCATAATGTGAGCGAGAAAATGGAGTGGAAGTTTGACGACAAATGGTCAGCTTATATTCGTGGGAACTACTATGACAACCTGACACAACGTCCTCAGAAAGCCACTTATTTCACTCAGACAAAGGATAAGAAGACAGGTGAATACAAGTACAGCGAGCGTCAGGCATACACGTATGACCTTCATCACAAGTCATACGTCTATGGCGGCGGAGCGCGTTGGCAGCCCAATAGTCGCATACATGTCTATCTCGATGCGTATAGCGACAACTTCTCGTCGCACTATGATTATTGGCAGACAGCTGAAAAGGAGGCTTACGATGAGACACGCAAGCGAACTCATTATACCAACGAGACCTTGCGTGGAATCTTTCGTTTGGCAGATTGGAACAAACTGTTGGCAGGAACCGAAATGGTGCAGGAATCCCTGATAAGCCAAAGTGACAACATCGATGGCGAGCGGACCAATACGTGTAATTTTTTTGTTCAGGACGAAGTGAAGGTCCTGAAAGATCTGGAAGCAGTCGTTGGGCTTCGATATACCTATAATGACAATTTCGGTTCCAATCTGACACCCAACGCAGCTCTCTTCTATCACATCCTCGACTTTCGCTTTAGAGCCAGTTACGCAGGAGGATACCGCACTCCCACGCTCTCGCAACTCTATGGAACGGACCAAGCTAAAACTGCTGCAAGATATACAATCAACAATACGGAGTTAACGCCTGAAAAGAACGATTTCTGGAATTTCAACGCTGAATACAGCAATCATTGGATGAGTTTGAGTGTGAGTGGATTTATCAATAAGATTCGCGACATGATCAACTATCGAACGCTTTCCCAACAAGAGATAGAGGCTTCGGCCGCTCTAACTCGGATTTACGAGGAAGGATGGACTACAATTCGCCAGCGTGACAATATTGATCAGGCGACACTTCGTGGCGTGAGTACCAACGTGAAGTTTCTGCTGCCCTACGGATTTACCATTGGTGGAGGTTATACTTTAACACGTTCTTATGCACGATCCAACACGTTGAATCAGTCAACTCAACACGTTGTCTTTTCAGAGTCTCCTGTAGACAAGTCTGTTCGCGACGTGGGAAGCGTGAATGCTTCTTGGGATCGTGGCTGGGGAAATTATCATCTCAATGTCTGTCTGAACGGGCACATGCAAGGTCGACGATACAGCAGTACTTACGGGTTTGCTGATGGTTATAGCCAGTGGGACCTCTCTACTCGCCATACTTTTTACTTGAAGCAGATTGACCTGGAGCCAGGTCTTGGTGTGGAGAATATCTTCAACAAGCGTGACACTTCGTATTGGAACTCCAATTTTTCCACCATCAATCCAGGGCGATCGCTCTATGTAAGTTTGACTCTGAAATTTCATGATTGAGAAGAAAATGAGAATTTACGTTGCTGGCATAGGGCCAGGTTCTGCTGAAGATATCACGCCTGCGGTCATCAAGGCTGTGAGCGAGAGTGATGTCATTGTGGGGTACAAATACTATTTCCAGTTTATAGAACCCTATCTGCGTCCTGATACAGAATGTGTCGACACAGGGATGAAGAAGGAGCGTGAGCGTGCTGAGAAAGCCTTTCAGTTAGCTGAGCAGGGACGCATCGTGTGTGTAATCTCCAGTGGTGATGCAGGCATTTATGGAATGGCTTCCCTTATCTATGAGATGAAGCGTGAGCGTGTGTCCAACGTGGAGATAATACCTCTGCCTGGTATTAGTGCTTTCCAGAAAGCAGCCTCTTTGCTGGGTGCGCCTATGAGTCATGATTTCTGTGTGATATCGTTGAGCGACTTGATGACCCCTTGGAATCTTATCGAGAAGCGCATTTGGGCTGCTGCTGAGGGAGACTTCGTCACAGCTGTCTACAATCCTCGAAGCAATGACCGTTATTGGCAACTTTGTCGTTTTCGTGAGATTTTCCTTCAGATGCGGAATCCTCAGACGGTGGTGGGTTATGTGCGTCAGGCAGGTCGACCCGATCAGGAAATACATGTCACAACCCTCCAGGATTTCAATCCTGAGCAGGTGGATATGCTTACTGTCGTAATTGTGGGCAATAGTCAGTCTTATGAATGGGAAGGCCACTTCATTACACCTCGTGGATACTATCGTGACCAATCGAATGAGGGAATGAATGTGGGGCAGTCGATCATGATACGTTCTTTCCAAACTATACTGGGAGAGTTGCGCAATCCTGATGTGCCTTTGTGGAAACTTTGGCCGATGCTGCATGCCATCCATACTACGGCTGACTTCGAGATGGAGCGTTTGCTTTGGATGGATGACGAGGCTACCAGCATCCTTTTCGACAAAGTTTGCAACAATCAGATACGCACTATCGTGACAGATGTCAGTATGGTGGCGGCAGGTATCCGTAAGGGTGCTTTGGAACGGTTGGGCATTCAGGTCGTTTGTTATATCAACGATCCTCGTGCGGCAGAAATGTCTCAGTCGCAGAATATCACGCGTGCTCAAGCAGGAATCAGATTGGCTTCTCAGGAATATCCTGATGCGCTTTATGCATTCGGAAATGCTCCCACCGCCTTGCTTGAGTTGTGCAATCTCATTCGTCATCACAAATGTCATCCTGCAGGCATTATTGGTGTGCCTGTAGGGTTTGTTCATGTGGAGGAGAGCAAGCATGCTGTCAAGTCTTTCTCAGGTATTCCCAAGATCCTCATCGAAGGACGCAAGGGAGGCAGTAATCTGGCTGCCACGTTGGTCAACAGTATCCTGACCTACAACGATGCGGCTCAACTAAAACCAGGACGCGATGTATGAGTGTGTTGTCATAGGAATCAGCGATAGCCGTCAACAATGGTTCCCGCCACATGTGGAGCGGCTGATAGCAGAGGGGCGTGTCTTCTCTGGGGGCAAGCGGCATCATGAGATTATGCGTAACCATTTGCCTTCTGATGCAGAATGGATTGATATTACAGTACCTATCAGTCAAGTATTCCAACGGTACGAGCAATATTCTCGACTCATTATTTTTGCATCAGGCGATCCTCTTTTCTATGGATTCGCAGCAACCATTCAGCGAGAGTGTCCAAAATGCCGTATGCGGGTATATCCCTCGTTCAACTCCCTGCAGATGTTGGCTCATCGCATGTGTTTGTCCTATCAGAATATGAGAGCCGTTTCCTTGACAGGACGTCCTTGGGATAAGTTCGACGAGGCGCTTATTCGAGGCGAGGAGATTATCGGCGTGTTGACTGACCATCATAAAACCCCGCAGGTTATCTGGCAACGCATGCTCGATTATGGATACGACAATTACCAGATGACGGTAGGCGAGAACTTGGGGAATGAGGAACTCGAGCATGTTGGTTTCTTTGAGGCTGACCGAGAATATGCCATACCTAATTGTTTGATACTGCAACGTCGTCAAATTCGACCGCATCCATTTGGTATCCCTGAGAACGATTTCGCCTTGCTTGACGGGCGAGTAAACATGATTACGAAAGCCCCCATTCGTCTGCTTACATTAAGTGCTTTGGAGTTGGGCAATCATTCCTGTTTCTGGGATATCGGCTTCTGCACAGGAAGCGTCAGCATAGAGGCTCGTTTACAGTTTCCTCATCTTCGTGTAGAGGCCTTTGAGATTCGTTCTCAAGGTGAAGAGTTGATGAGGCAGAATAGCCATCGTTTTGGAGTCCCAGGCATTGGAGTTCACATGGGGGATTTCCTGCAATTGGATCTTTCAGGGATCGAGCGTCCTGATGCCGTTTTCATCGGAGGGCATGGAGGACGTTTGGCTGAGGTCGTGCGCCGTGTTCAGGATGTTCTCTTGCCTGGAGGAATTCTTGTCTTCAATTCTGTCAGTCAAGAGAGTCAACAAGTTTTCCGAAAGGCCGTGAAGGATGCAGGAATGCATCTTCAGGACGAGATTTATGTAGCGTTTGATAAACACAATCCCATAACTATAATGTCTGCCAAATGAATTTAATCATTTATGTTACTGAGGCTGGCCGTCGTTTGGCCCAGCGAATACTTCAAGAGTTGCCGTCTTGTCACATAATGCCAGTCAAGGCTTTTTCAGCCGAGAATTTCAATAATAGCGAAGGACTCATCTTCATAGGAGCTATGGGCATTTGTGTTCGTACGATAGCGCCTTTTGTGAAGGCCAAAAACAATGATCCTGCTGTTCTCTGTGTGGACAGCGGAGGCAACTATGTCATTAGTGTCTTGAGCGGACATGTGGGCGGAGCCAATGAATTGACTCAACGTGTATCTCGCATTTTGGGATGTCAACCTGTGATTACTACTCAAAGTGATAATCAGGGACTTTGGCCTCTTGATTTGTTGGCTGAACAATATGGGTGGCAACAGGAACATAGCGGGGGCAGGATGAATCACATCATTTTCCACTATGTGGGCAAGAAGCCTACCGTCCTGAAGTTGGATGTCCGAGGGGATCATGGTGCCCAGTATATGGAGCGCACACGTCAGCCCCATGTCAGCCTCTATGGCGAGAAAGCCAATCCTGAAGAGAGTCTGCTCATTGCCATCACTCCTTATTTCCGGCCAGTCAAAGAAAACTTCAAGAGAACTGTCGTTTATTATCCACCCGTGTTGCATTTAGGGGTGGGATGTGCACATGATTGTGACCCCACAGACTTGCCTCGTCTTATCCGTGAGATGCTTCATGAGCACAATCTCAGCGAGAAAAGCGTTGCCACTATCGACACCATTCCATTGAAGGCTGAGGAACCTCTCATGCAAGCCCTGCAGAAGGCTTTTCCGTGGGCTCGCCTCGTTATACATTCCAACGAAGAACTTCAGGATATTCCTGTTCCCAATCCCAGCGAATATGCTCAAAAGTATGTGGGACTGTCCAGCGTGAGCGAGGCATGTGCCCTGACCTATGGTCCTTTGTTGATGGAAAAAGAAAAAATCATGGGGAGATGCACGATTGCAGTCTCCATTTCTCGCGAGAATGCTCTTGGAGGGCACATAGAAATAGTTGGGGCAGGTCCTGGTGATCCGGAATTGGTGAGTCTTCGTGGCATTCGTTTCCTGCAGCAAGCTGACCTCATCCTATATGCCGGTTCTCTCGTTCCGGAAGAATTGACACATTATGCAAAGGCGGGTTGTACTGTGCGTTCTTCAGCTTCCATGAATCTTGAAGAGCAATTTGCCTTGATGAAGGAATTCTATGATCGTGGCTTGTTAGTGGTACGCCTCCATACGGGTGATCCATGCATTTATGGTGCTATTCAGGAACAGATGGCATACTTTGACCAGCATGACATGCACTATCATATCACTCCTGGTATCAGCAGTTTTCTTGCTGCTGCGGCTGAATTGCGCAGTCAGTTCACCATTCCAGAGAAGTGCCAAACCATCATCCTGACGCGAGGCGAGGGACGCACTTCGATGCCGGATCGCGAAAAGCTTCATCTCTTGGCAACTCATCAGAGCACTATGTGCATCTTTCTCAGCGCTTCATTGGCACAGCAGGTTCAGGATGAGCTTCTTGCTGGTGGCTATCCTCCTGAGACTCCTGTGGCAGCATGTTATAAACTCACTTGGCCCGACCAGCGAATCTATCGGGGCCAACTGCAGAATCTGGCGCAGATTGTTGCCGATAATCATCTCACTCTGACTACAATGATTGTAGTGGGTGATGCAATCGGCAACCGCACAGGTTTGAGCAGACTTTATGACGATCATTTTACTCATATGTTCAGGAAAGGTCACCCATGATACTCATCTTTGGAGGTACGACAGAAGGTCGGATGGCTATAGAGGTGTGCGAGGTTGCAGGTAAACCTTTCTACTACTCTACGAAGGGGGATTCTCAGGAAGTTCCTCTTCATCATGGTATACGTCTTACAGGAATACTGAATGCTGCTGATATATGTCAGTTTGCTGCCGCACATGGGGTACGGTGTATTGTGAATGCAGCTCACCCTTTTGCTCAGGAACTTCATGCCAACATCCATGCTACATGCCTTCCTGTCATCCGTCTCGAACGATCCTATTGTCGCCATTATCCTGAAGCAACATATTGCAAAGACTATATCGATGCTCTCAACCTTCTTGATGAATCGCCTGCAGAGTGTTTGTTGGCTCTCTCAGGAGTGAACACGATTCCTAGATTGCGTGATTACTGGCTTCATCATCGTACGTTATTTCGTATCCTGCATCGACCAGAGAGTATCCGCATGGCTCAAAAGAATCAGTTTCCACTCCAAAATCTCATCTTTTATACAGATGAAAAGGTCTTGCCAACTGTAGAGCAGGAACGCGAACTCATGCAACAGGTAGGTTGTGATGCCATTCTGACCAAAGAAAGTGGTGAAAGTGGAGGCTTTGAGGCTAAGGTAGAGGCAGCCTTGCAATTGGGATTGAGGGTTTTCGTGGTGCAACGTCCTCCGTTGCCTGCTGATTGGATTTATGTGACAGGACCTCATGGATTGCGTCGTTCCATAGAACAGTTGGTACCTGATTTCTTCTCTTTGCGAACAGGATTAACCACGGGGGCATGCGCTTCGGCGGCAGTCAAGGCAGCCCTTCTTTCTCTCCTTTATGACGAACAGCCCGATGAAGTACATTTCTCCTTACCTGATGGCGAGATAATGGTTGTCCCTGTGGAGGTCAATTGTAGAGGTATGGCTACGGTCGTGAAGGATTTTAGCGATGATCCTGATGTGACACGTGGCTGTCGCATTTCTGCCAAAGTGGAGTGGGGGCACGATGGTATACGTTTCCTGCGGGGTAAAGGTGTCGGACGTGTCACTTTGCCAGGGTTGGGCATTCCTGTAGGTGAACCTGCCATCAATCCCACACCTCGCCAGATGATTGTCCAGGAAGTGCGTGACCTGACGGCATCCGATGTGGATATCACTCTTAGTGTGGAAGATGGCGAACAGCTTGCTCAGAAAACATTCAATCCTCGTGTGGGGGTGCTGGATGGAATCAGCATCATCGGTACTTCCGGAATCGTCTCTCCACTCAGTAATGAGGCTTTTATCCAGAGTATAGAACGCGAGTTACAGGTGGCGCGAGCCATCGGATGCAGTCAGATAGGCTTCGCTTCTGGGCGTCGTGGTGAGGAAGCGCTTCATGCCACAGAACCTGATTTGCGTGTGATTCATTATGGCAATTTCATTGGTGCCAGTCTCCAGATGGCTTACGAACAGGGCTTTCAGCGTGCTGTGGTGGGTATCATGATAGGCAAGGCTGTCAAGTTGGCAGAAGGGAACCTTGATACTCATTCTCATAAAGTCACGATGAACAAGGACTTCTTGCGTCAGGTAGCAGGTCCCAATGATTCTGCCAAGATAGAAGGAATCACTCTGGCGCGTGAACTTTGGGAAATTATGCCTCCCTCCTTCTTTCAGCGTATCCAAGAATTATGTTATCAACATTGTAGAACTATGTTCCCTTCAGGGGAATTAGAAATCCGACTTATATGCGACAATCCAGTATAATGATTCTGCTCGTCTTGTGCATTCCTTTCTTTGCATTTCTCAATCTGACGATAGGGTCTGTAGAGATTCCTCTCAGCGAGGTCTTCAACATTCTTTTAGGCCGAGAATCAGATTCTGTGGTATGGAGCAACATTGTATTGCACACTCGTTTGCCTCAGACACTTACTGCCATAGCTTGCGGTGCAGGCCTGTCTGTAGCTGGCCTTGAGATGCAGACCGTTTTTCATAACCCATTGGCGGGGCCTTCCGTACTGGGTATTTCCAGCGCTGCCAGTTTGGGAGTCGCCTTTGTGGTTCTGCTCAATGGAACCATCGGAGGAGGCTTCATGACTCAGTTTGGATTCTTTGGCAACACGGCTCTCACGTTGGCTGCTATGATGGGAGCTATGGGAGTCATGTCAATCATCGTGTTCCTTTCCCAGCGGGTTCGGAACAATGTTACGCTTCTCATTGTGGGTGTGCTCATTGGCTACATTGCATCGGCCATTATTGGAGTGCTTAAGTTTTTCAGCAGCGAGGAGGATATTCGGGCTTATGTCATTTGGGGATTGGGCAGTTTTGCTCGTGTGACAGGTGGACAGGTATATGTCTTTGTGGGTTTGATGGCTGTTGTTCTACCCTTTACGTTTCTGCTGGTCAAACCGCTTAATATGTTGTTGCTAGGTGAGCGGTATGCAGTCAATCTGGGGCTCAATCTACGCCGTGCCCGTCTTTTCATTATTCTGTCTGCCAGCGTGCTGATTGCCATCGTTACTGCTTATTGTGGTCCCATCATGTTCCTCGGCTTGGCTGTCCCTCATATTTGTCGAGGACTCTTCCACACATCAGATCATCGGGTCCTGCTTCCAGCCTCGCTGTTCGCAGGAGCTTCGTTGGCTCTCGTGTGCAATCTTGTTGCTCGCCTGCCAGGTTTCGAAGGAGCTCTTCCCATTAATTCCGTCACATCGCTTATCGGAGCGCCTGTGGCTCTTTATGTATTGCTCAGAAAGAAATGAAACATATCCCATCCCTGCTCATAGGAGCCGCTTCGTCGAATAGTGGAAAAACCACGTTCACCATAGGCCTGCAGAGGGCTCTTGTGCGTCGACACGTTGTGGTGCAGCCTTTCAAGTGTGGACCTGACTATATCGACACGTTGTATCATCGGTTGGCAACGGGTCGCGATTCCATCAACCTGGATTCTTTCCTTTCCTCATCAGAGCATTTACGGGAACTTTTCCGCCGATATTCCGAGGGTGCTGATGTGTGTGTTATCGAGGGAGTGATGGGGCTGTTTGATGGCTACGATGTTTCCTTGGGCAGTAGTGCCGAGATAGCTCTGTTGCTTGATGTGCCTGTTGTGCTGGTCGTCAATGCCCGTTCTATGGCCTATAGCGTTGCGCCGCTTCTGTACGGTTATCTTCATTTCCAGCCTCGTCTGCGCATCGCTGGGGTGGTTTTCAACATGGTCGGTTCTGATCGTCATTTGGGTTTCCTGTGTCAGGCTTGTCGTGATATTGGGGTCGACTGCCTGGGTTATCTGCCTCGCAATCCTGAGCTTGTTATTCCTAACCGTCATTTAGGACTTACCATTCAGGAGAAGGAACGAATGGAACAGCTCATATCGTTGGCTGCCGATGAGGTGGAGCGGCATGTCAATCTGGATAAAATACTTGCCTTATGAATATATGTGTAGCTTGCGATGAGGCTTTCAATTTTATCTATCGTGCCAATTTGGATTCCTTGGCTCGATTAGGGAAGCTTACCTTCTTTTCACCGCTCCGTGACCGCCAGTTGCCATCCTGTTCTTTGCTATATCTGCCAGGAGGCTATCCTGAGCTTTTTGCTCAGCTGCTAGCAGACAATGAGACGATGCGTTTCTGTATCCGCGATTTCGCTCTCTCGAGCGGTCATGTTTATGCTGAGTGCGGAGGTTTCATGTATTTGTGTCAGAAGATAGATTCTTCGCCGATGTGTGGTGTGTTGCCCTTGCAGGCTACTATGCAGGATGCCCGTCTTCATTTGGGATATCGCCAGATGGAGTGGCAAGGCCAGCAGATTCGTGGCCATGAGTTTCACTACAGTAGCGTGTGTCCCTGCGTGTTGCCTTCCGATGTCACAGTCCTTCGTTCTCAGCAATCAGCTGGCGGCCAACCAGTAGACACTCCTCTCTATATCTTTCGTCGTGTCATAGCAGGATATACTCATTGGTATTGGGGAGAAGGAGACGTTTCATTCCCCTTCTTCCCAGATTTGCTGGCATAAGTTCGCTTAGTGCCTCGATTGTCAGGATTGACGGTGTTGATTCTCAGAGTTCTCCTTGGCAGATCGGATTCATTTCACTTCCAGATAGCTTTTCAGAGCCTCGACGTATTGTACGAAGGCTTGTCGACCTTGGGGAGTGATACGGCAAAGAGTACATGGACGTTTGCTTTTGAAGGTCTTTTCCACCTCAATGTAGCCTGCTGCCGAGAGCTTGTCTATCTGCACACTCAGGTTGCCCGCCGTAGCTCCCGTCTGCTCCTTGATGTAAGGGAACTCGGCTTCGTCGGCACCGATGAGCAGCGACATGATGGCCAGTCGCAACTCGGAGTGCAACAGGGGATCTAATGGCTGAAACATAGCTATTGCTTTTGTCGTTTGAGCATCATGCCTGGGAGCGTCAGGCCAACGAAGGCAAAGAGGGCGATGATGATGCCAGGAACAAGACCTTGAGTCACCCCACAATAATTGTCAAGGCTGGCGGCGAACCGACTGAAAAGTGTCGAAGTGACACCAAAAGACTCCCAGAAAAATCCTCCCAGACCGCCAATGATGCCACACCACACCAACCAGCGGCTCTTGAGAATATAGCCTGTGATGGTGACGCACATACCCATCAGCAAGAGAATAATGGGGAAGGGGCGGATGACCATACGACTATAGACCTCGAGACTCTCTGTATGAAGCATCAGAATGTCGAACAGATTGGCAAATACAAAGAATGCAATTGCAAAGATAGCAAAAGTAATCCACGTCTTCTTTACCATCGTGCCGATGAAACTGCTTGGAGCCGGTGTCTCATTTCGCTTGACATATCGGCTTATACCCCATATAATAAACGGTAGCGCTATATATAGCAGATAGAACAAGCCATTTGGGGTAAAGTAGAACCCAAGGCCAATCACAATGGCAGTAGCCATCGTGCAGAGCCCTGCCACATAGAGTGATATTCCTACACTCCTCGATACGTCTTTGCGGTTCCGCGCAATCTGTTCGGTAATGATTTCCAGACTGCGCTCTGCAGTCAGATTGTTTTTCTCTTCCATTGTTTTACTACATAATTTAGTTTGTTACTGAACTTTTTTACTTGCTCTCTGGCCTCGTCCGTGCTCCTGCAGAAAGCCTGTTCTTAGCCTTTTGTGTTCGAACCACGACGCAAAGGTAAATAAGTTTACAATATAAACCAAATTATTTTGCAAATATTTTCATTGAAAATGCATTTTTCTTCAGATTATGCTGAAATTTCCCCTTATTTCTCTCTTTTTTCCTTCAATTCAACCTCTCAATCCTTTCTCATTCTTGCAATCAGAAGAACGTGTTGAATCGTGCGTTTCGACGTGTTGACTTTCGTCTTTCAACGTGTTGTTCCAATGTTGCAAAAAGGTGTCTTGGTTTCCTCTATCTGTTTCTGTTGGATGTCTGGCTGCTGACGATGCGGCTCATGAGTGTCTGGCCATCTGTTACCCGTTCCAATATCTGCCAGTTGGAGATGTTCTCTTTGCGGATTTCCATAGCGGCAATGTCCTTCGATATCCACTTGATGGCACGCGTCTGATCGTTCTGCGTGAGGGAGTTCTTGTCCTTGCTGCCTCCTTTCATGAGTTGGCCACCAGAATTCTTGTCCACAAGGACATAAACGATGCTCGAGGGAGCGATGGAAAGGTATTCCCCCACGTATTTGCTCGTTTCGTAATTGGCCTTCAGGGTCTTCACCTGCTTCTTTGCTCCTTTCAGTTCATCCAACATGCCGAGTATGCGCCAGGTTCCGAGCAAGGGATTGCTGGAGTCGATGCTGGGTGTGGCGGTCAGGGCCTCGAAGACGGGTCGTGCTACCCCTGAATATTTGTCAGCCTCGTATTTCTCTGTGCACCAGTTGTTCTCAGGGAAAATGAGGTGGTTGGAAAAGTTGCTCCACCACTTCAAGGAGAAATGATGTGAGTCGCTGTCGAAGATTTTGATGCTCTGATCGTTCTCGTCCGTGGGCTGTTCGCCGGTATAATTGAATATCTTACCTTTGTCGTTGTCGTGGAGGATGAAGTAGCCAGCTTGCTTCATGGAGAGCGTGAGAGTCACTTCGTCCGTGCATATCTTATACTGATCAAAGGGAGCTTTCACTTCGCCCGCTTTGCCTATGATTGTCATCATCTTGTAGATACCTCGCGGATTCTCCGTCTGGGCGCTGCATGTGAGCGATAAGGTGGCAAGCGCGATTGCTGCCAATTGTTTCAAAAGAGATGTCTTTTTCATAATCAACGCTTTTTGGGTTCGTACTTGTTCTTTTGGATGCAAATATAGGTATTTTGGGGGATTTTTTGGCAAGGTGGAGAGGAAAAAAAGAAAAAAAGGAGTAATTTTGCGGAAAAATACTAATCAAATGAAGAAAACATGCTTGATGCTCGCGCTCGTGGCGCTGGGCATGATGAACCTGCAGGCTCAACAAGACGTGACGAAATACTATCTGACGAACTATGGTTTCGACACGGGTTTCAACTATACGGCTGGGCAGACGACAGCGGTGGCTCAGGAGATTCTGGAGATTGAAGGTTGGACACAGCGTTTCACCCACGACTATACCATCTCTGGCATTTATGAATTTGGTTTTCGTGGCACGTTCAATGGCGCTCAAGTGCCTGCCAAAGGGTACGATGGCGAGGCTGGCGGTGGATTGGCACTCTCAACGGGTTGGGGGATGGAATTCGCTTACTCTCAGGAACTTACGCTACCGGCTGGAACCTACACCATCAATGTTCCAACCTATAACGGGAGCGACAAGATGGCATCCTCCTCCCTGCTGGCTTGGAAGCCCTCGTCTGGTGCCACAGTAAAGTCCACACTTAGCGGATATAGAAGGAACGCGTGGACACTCGACAAGATAAGTTTCCAGTTGACAAAAACGACTAAGGGCCAGCTCTACATCGGCATGAAGGCAGCTGAGAACGGAAGTGCCAACTCAGCAAAACTGGTGATTGACTACGTGCAGATCATCGGGCAGGATATGGCTGTGGACAAGAGTACCCTGGAGACTGACTTGGCGACAGCAGCCAAACTCTATGGTGACGGGACGGGCAATGAGGCAGAAGCGCTGAAGCATGCCATCGAGACGGCACAGGAGACGATGGACAACGAGGCTGCTCAGGTGATGGAGGTGCTGGAGGCTCAATACGTTCTCGAGCAAGCCATCAATCAGTATCGACAGAAGAATGCGTCAGCGGATAATCCTCTGGATCGCACAGAATACATCCGCAATGCCTCGTTCGAGACGGGCAACTTCAACGGTTGGACCTTTCAGGGTTTCGCGATGCAAAACAATACTTCTTTCACGCGTAAGAAAGGTTCGTATTATATCGAGAAATGGGTGAATCAGGGCGCAAAGGTAGGGAATGCCAATGTGCGCCAGACCCTCAGGAATCTGCCCAACGGAAAGTACCGGCTGACCGTGGCGGCTCAGAACCTCAACCAACAGTCGCCCTCATCGCATTCCACAGGTGCCTACATCTTCGCTGGCGACCAGCGTAAAACCGTATATACCCCAGCTGACTATTCTGTGGACTTCACCAGCATTTCAGGCGAGGTGGAGATAGGTTTTGTGGCTGAGAAAGCTACAGGAAACTGGCTGGCATGCGACAATTTCCGGCTCTATCTGATAGGATATGTCGACCAGCAGGCGATGATAGACGAATTGGCACGTCTCATAGTCAATGCCGAGGAGCTGACAGGTGGATTGATGTCGGCTGAGGCTAACGAGGCTTTGGCGGCAGCCTTGGAAACGGCTCGCTCGATAGGCATGGAGAGCAGCGAGTCAGACATCAAGGCAGCCTCTTTGAACCTGACTTCTGCCATCTGGCAAGCGCAGCAGAGTAGGGAACTGTGTAATCTACTTCAGAACAAGACAATTACTGCCCAATCCCTCTTAAGCAACCACATGGGTAAGGCTGCAGAGGGCGCCTTGCAAAGTGCGATTGGCCAGGCAAATGCCATCAATTCCACCACCAGGGAGGCAGTCATCAATTCCACCGTTGCAGCCCTCGAGAAAGCTACGGAGGACGCGCAGGCAAGCATCGCCATTTATGCGTCGCTGGAGAAGGAAATAGCTGCCGCCCGTAAGATTTACAACGAGACATTAGCGGGTGCTGGGGATTTGCTGGCAGAGATCACCAAGGCTCAGGAAATCTACGACACGTGCATGGGGACAGATGCTGAGGTCGAGCTCGCAACGGCTTCTCTTTCACGTGCTCAACTCGCCTTCAATCTCGCCAATGCGACACCAGGTAGCGGAGCGGCTCCCCAAGTGAAGAGCACCAATCACTACGTGCCAACAGGAGCCACGCAAGCCCTGATGAGAGCCACCTTCAGCGGTTCCAGCATCCTGGAGCGAGGCGTATGCTGGAGCACGGAACACAATCCTACCGTTCTGGATTCTCGAACCACTTCGTATTATACCGTGAATGGCCAGATCTACCATCTCACAGGACTTGAGCCAGCCACGGTTTACTATCTGCGCCCCTACGTGATGAACCGCACCTATCAAGTGGCGTACGGAGACGAGGTGAAGATTGTCACGCACCCTAAGGGCAACTGCTCCTGGACCTGGAATAACGGTGCCCCTACGGACGAAGCGAATGAGCGATGCAGCAACGCCATGAAGGAAACCATCGACTATTTCAACGAATGGACAGGCATCAAGGGATTCACCTTGAGTGGCTCATACGGCAGCGCCACCCCCACGGCTGATTGCAGCTACGGAGGCAGCATGCGCATTGGTCCCAACGCAGCCTATCAAGCCATCGGAACGGTCATTCACGAGACAGGTCACGGCGTGGGAGTGGGAACCCATTGGCGCTGGTATTCATGCAGCGACACACGTGAGAACACTACCCACGGCAAATGGCTTGGCAGGGAAGCAAACCAGATGCTTCAGTTCCTCGAGAATAAAGAAGGGAATCCCCACTGCTACATGCTGGGCGACGGAGTGCACGGATGGGGCCACGAGGCAACCTATGATTGGTTTGTCAACGGAGCCGACAAGGATATGCATCAGCCCATCCAATACATCGGAGGATGTTGCCTCCTCTATGCCCTCTTCATCGACGGCTTGTGTCCAACTTCCAGTTATCCCAACGGATTACCTGGCTATACCTACAATTTCGACAGCGACAAGAAATACTATCTCATGCCCAAAAGCTCAGAATGCGGTTTGGGCGATGGTCTTCTCTACCAGCGTTCAGCCACGTCAGTCGCCTGGCGGCCCATGATCCTGGCTGGCGAGGATATAGGCGACGAGGCAGCATGGTACATCGAATACCATCCATCACGAGGCAATTACGCCTTCCGCAATGCGGCGACAGGAAAATACCTTTCGCATGCTTCAAGTGGCCAGAACATGACACTCAAGACGGTACTTAACGGACAAGTAATAGCATCGGAATATTTCCAGCTGATGCCTGACCGCACGGATGTAACCCTCGATGCAGGCACAGAGGTGCTCACTACGCACGGATACTGGTTCACTTGGAGTCTCAACGGCAGCAACATAGCCATGCAGGCAGCCAAATCATCGTCAGCAGAAGGGGGCTTGGTGACTCAGGCGACGTTCGATTTCTCAGACAAAGCCACCGCCCAGCAATGGATAATCTTTTCTGAGGAAGAGCTGAAGGCTTACCAGGCGCGGGCTACTGCTATCGGAGAGATACGTCTGACGCCTGAAGAGCAGCAAAGCGAAGCAGAACCAGAAGCTGTCTACTCCATCGACGGCAAGCGGCTTTCTCATCCCCAGCGAGGCCTCAACATCATCCGCTTTACCGATGGAAAGTTCAAAAAGACTCTCCTCCCTTGAGCAGACAGAAAACACAACGTGTTGAAACCGTCGACTCAACGTGTTGAAACCGCCGACACAACGTGTTGAAACCGTCGACTCAACGTGTTGTCTTTTTCCCTATAAAAAATAAGGTAGAGGAGAAGAATGAAATGATTTTTTTGAAAAAAAATAAGGAAATGTTTTGTGGGGAATAAAAAAAGCCTTACCTTTGCAAGCGCAAAACGAAAAAAGATGGTTCTGGCGTGAATCATTTGTCTTGCAACGGGGCGTTTAGCTCAGCTGGTTCAGAGCATCTGCCTTACAAGCAGAGGGTCGGCGGTTCGAATCCGTCAACGCCCACGTATTTATTGAATTCGGCTCCTTAGCTCAACTGAATAGAGCATTTGACTACGGATCAAAAGGTTGTGGGTTTGAATCCCGCAGGAGTCACTACCTGATAAGAATTCAGGTGGTTTGGGTAGGTAGGTAAGTGGTTAAAACGGGCAGACTGTAAATCTGTTGCCTCACGGCTTCGGCAGTTCGAATCTGTCCCTGCCCACTAATACGCGGAAATAGCTCAGTTGGTAGAGCACAACCTTGCCAAGGTTGGGGTCGCGAGTTCGAGTCTCGTTTTCCGCTCCACGGATGGTGCGTTAGTTCAGCTTGGTTAGAATACATGCCTGTCACGCATGGGGTCACGGGTTCGAGTCCCGTACGCACCGCAAGAGAGAGAGCTACGAAAGGCTCTCTTTTTTTGTTTATGATGATCCCTGCCTCTGTCGAATTCCTCGAGAAGTGGGAGCAGAAAGGGAAGGGGAGAAAAGTCTGAAGGTATGAAGAAACGTTTTTTCCTGTTGTGGATACTCGTCTTCGTTGGAATCGCTTCGCAGGCAAAGCAAAAGCCCCCAATTGTCTACGTGGACATGAGATACACGCTCCAGGCAGATTACAGAGACAGCCTGGCTGTACTTGGTGTGTGGGATGACTTGCATGCTATCAGCGCGTTGCAGGGTATCGTGAACAGGGACGAGCCTCGCCTGTACATAGAATACATAGAGACCCACGGACGCAGTATTGATGCCTATTGGTGGAACCGCTATCGCTGCGAGGGAGAATGGCTGGAGGGGCGTGACACTTTGCGTCTGCAGGGTGTGGAGGAAGCTGTCCGTTATTTCCTCCCTATGCTTCGAGGCGTGGTAGCCTACGATTCCAACGTGGCTTCGACAAGCAATGTGGCAAGCACTTTGGCTGGTTTGGAGGATTTGCTGCCCTTGCGCTGGGATACTCGTCCAGGTTCCCTCTATCAGCGATTGACGACTGGAAAGAATGCGCTGGAGGTTCGTGAGTGGTTGGTGAAAAGCGATGGAAGTTCCCTTTTTACTGGAGAAGGACAGATTCCTGGCACCCAGCGGGTTTCCTCAGGTAGCAAAAAATGCGATCCCTATCTTTGGCTCGTAGAAAAGTACATGAAGTCAGGACGTATGGATGGACGTTTCGCAGGATATTATCAGGATCAACTGTGGCGTCAGAAGCCCTTGAATGCTCCCACCAATCATCACACGCTTACCAATCACGACTTCTTTATCAGCCGCAGAGCTTTCTTCTTCGATTTGTCCCCTTGGCCAGATGAGGCAACCGACGACATGAGTCAACCCGTAGGGACTGATTATCGAACCTTGTGTGAGATGTTGCAGACGGCGCATACCCTGAGACGTGGCTCTGTGCCTTGCTATATCGGAGGATTTCCTGAATGGGCATACAAATATACTCAAAAAGTAGGAGGTAAGCACAAGGACGTGGCTACAGAATGGCAGTTTGCTGAGTTGATCAGCAGATACATGGCTTTCAAGGATGCGGATGCTATCGGATATGGCGCTTTGGCCAATGCGTCGTTCTGGCAGCATTTCCCATTGAGGAAGCGTTATTCCCAACCTTGGACCACTCGAAAGAAACTGAAGAAGGCTGGTTATCTGAATGAGGATGGAACCGTGGACACCAGTCGCAATTATGTAATTATCTATGTGGGTGACTATGATGCCTCGTCGTGGGTGGCGCAACGAACTCCTGACCTGTGGGATGACCCTCATAGAGGAGAATTACCCATGATGTGGTGTATCAGTCCTGTACTGTCAGAGCGTGTTCCTCATGTAATCCACAATTTCCGCACGACTGCCAGCCCCAATGATTACTTTGCAGCAGCCGACAATGGAGCTGGTTATCTGATGCCTGGTGTGGTGGAACAGGAAGGTGCTAAGGAAGATTTGGATACATGGAAACGTCATTGCATGAAATATTACAGGAAGTGGGGATTGAGCGTGACGGGCTTTATCATCGACGGAAATGGTCCTGCCATGAAGGAGATGGCTTTGGATGCCTACAGGAAATTCAGCAGGAACGGCATTGTACCTCAAAAGTGTGAAATCATCAGCAACTATCGTGGCATGCCTGTGCTGAGATCGGACTATGATCTCGTTTCCAACGATCCCAAAGAGGCTGCTAAGGTTTTGGTGGAACGGTTGCATCTTCGTAAAGATGTTCCTTTCCATTGGTTCCGCATCATTCTGAAGAGTCCTGAATGGTATGTGAACTTAATAGAGGAAGCCAAACGACTGGATTCCAGCATCGAGTTGGTGGATATGCCCACCTTCTTCGAATTGATGAGACTCTATACCCAGAACTGATTCTTGGGCAATAGGATAAATGAATGTTTGTATCAGAAAAAAAAGGAGATAACATGAAGAAGAGAATGTTGACACTGGTTATGGTATTCATGATTACATTTGTGAATATGTGGGCTGCTGATGCTCCTCATGTGCGAGTATTGTCGATAGGGAACTCGTTCAGTAGAGATGCTTTCAGTTATGTGCCGTTCCTTATAGAAGAATTGGTTCCAGGAGCAGAGGTAGACTTTGGGATCCTGTACATCGGAGGGTGTCGGCTGAGTCTTCACTACAGCAATCTTGTTGAAGAGAAACCTGCCTATGAGTTTGACCGTTATCACACAGGTGATGGACATTGGACCATGACACGTGAAGTGAGCATCCAGCAAGGGTTGGCCAGTGAGGATTGGGACATCGTGATCCTGCAGCAGCAGAGTGGTGATTCTCGCTACTATTACACTTATCAACCTTACCTGAATGATTTGCTTGAATACATCCATACTCAAAAGCCAGGCGCTACCCTGGGATGGCTTCTCACGCAAGCTTACGGGACGGGACACAAACCTCTGGGCGACATGAGTTCGGATGAGATGTGGGCTCGCACGGATGAGGCTAGTCAGCGTGTCTTGGACGAAACTCGCGTGAGTCTTTTGATTCCAGCAGGAACTGCCATTCAGAATGCTCGTTATACTTGTTTGGACCGTTTTGGCAAAGCACAGCATCTGACGAATGATGGTTATCATTTGCAAGAAGGCATTCCTCCGTTGATTGAAGGTCTTGTGACGACGGAGCGCATAATGAGCGTCTATGGGGTGGATGTGGATGTTCAGAAAAGTCAGCTGAAGATTACTCATGACTGGTGGGCTGACAAAAAGACTCCTCAACCGAATGGAAAACCAGAGGAAGCAACTGACGACGAGTATGTCATAGCTCGCCGATGTGCAAAATGGGCCTTGGAAAATCCATATCAGATCACCGTTGTGGAGGAATAAGTGATATAGAAGAAAACTTTTTTGAGGCACAATTTGGAAAATCCTTGAAAAATCTTGCTTGAAAGTTTGCTCGTGTCAAGGAAAAGAAGTATCTTTGCACTCGCTTAACAGAAAAGGTGCGTTAGTTCAGCTTGGTTAGAATACATGCCTGTCACGCATGGGGTCACGGGTTCGAGTCCCGTACGCACCGCAGAAGAGAGAGTTTAGTGAGACTCTCTTTTTTTGTGCGTTGTTATTTGGCTGGTTGCTGAAAAAAAGTTATTTTTGCATACAGAATCATATGTTTCAACAAGAAATGAAGAAGATTGTATTATTGGCAATACTGATGTTTGCCTGTATTGGAGTGATGGCAGAGAGCTATGTTCCCAAAGGATACAAACTTGTATGGAAGGATGAATTCAAAGGGTTGGAGTTGAGTCCTGATTGGACTGTCCTAGAAAAGCCTGCAGGATGGGTGAACCATGAACTTCAGAATTATGTGAGAGAAGATCCTGAAGGTGTCTCGCCTTTGCAGGTTTATGACGGCACTCTGAAAATCTCAGCTTACAGAGCCAATGATGCTAAGATATACAGTGGCAGAATAAATGCTTGTCGGCAGATGGGTTGGCAATATGGATACATGGAGGCGCGCATCAAATTGCCCAAGGGGAAAGGTACTTGGCCTGCTTTCTGGATGATGCCTGTCGGCGGTGGGCGCTGGCCTGCATGTGGTGAGATAGATATTATGGAGGAGATAGGCGGAGACCCGAATATGATTCATTCTACCATTCATACACGCAAATACAATAATACAGGAACATCCATCGAGAATGGTCATCGAATTGTGGAGGGAGCAGAAAGTGATTTTCATGTGTATGGCATGGAATGGACGGCAGAACACATGCTTTTCTTTGTGGATGGTGAGCAATTGCTGGAGTATAAGAATGAAGGAACTGAGGATGCATGGCCTTTCGACAAGCCTTTCTATATCATCCTGAATCTAGCTTGGGGTGGTGACTGGGGTGGTTGTCATGGTGTGGACGAGGATGCGTTGCCTGTCACAATGGAAGTTGACTACGTACGTGTATACCAGAAGAAATAGGCACAAAAAGAGAATAGCAAGATGGCATCGAAGGAAAAGACCGTATTTGTTTGCGACTATTGTGGTCAAGAAAGTGTAAGATGGGTGGGAAGGTGTCCTTCTTGTGGCCGATGGAACACAATGAAGGAACTGACTGTTCGTAGCGAGAAACCTGCAAATGGAGCAGCCCGTGCTGCCATGAAAGCAGCAGGAATGGAAGAAGGGTGTCATCCTCATCCTATTCATGTGAATGATATTCGTGCCGATGAGACACCAAGAATGGATATGCAAGATGCGGAACTGAACCGTGTTTTGGGAGGAGGCTTGGTTCCTGGAAGTCTGGTTTTGTTGGGGGGTGAACCAGGAATCGGCAAGAGCACTTTGATTCTGCAAACATTATTGAATCTGAAAGGTCAAAGAGTTCTATACGTAAGTGGTGAAGAGAGTGCCCGTCAACTGAAGTTGAGAGCCGATAGACTGAAGAAAACGAAAAGAGATGATGCCAGCCCAGAAAGTGATTTGCTGGTTTTGTGTGAAACCAGCCTGGAACAGATTTTCTTACAAATAGAGGAAACACAGCCAGATTTGGTCGTAATAGATTCTATTCAAACAATTCAGACAGAAAGCGTTGAGTCCAGTCCTGGTAGCTTGGCCCAGATACGTGAATGCGCTGCGAGCTTATTGAAATATGCCAAGGGTGGGGGCGTGTCAATCCTGCTGATTGGACATATCAACAAGGAAGGTTCATTGGCAGGTCCCAAAGTGCTGGAACACATTGTGGATACTGTGCTCCAGTTTGAGGGTGACCAACATTATATGTATCGTATTCTGAGGAGTATCAAAAACAGATTTGGCAGCACCAGTGAATTGGGTATTTATGAGATGCGTCATGATGGGTTGCGTCAAGTCTCAAACCCCAGTGAATTGCTTTTGACGGATAACAGGGATGGCTTGTCGGGTGTGGCAATTGCTGGCGCAATCGAGGGCGTTCGTCCTTTCTTAATAGAGACTCAAGCTTTAGTAAGTACGGCAGCCTATGGAACTGCTCAAAGGAGTACGACGGGTTTTGACAGCCGAAGACTAAACATGCTTTTGGCCGTGTTGGAGAAGAGGGTAGGATTCAGGTTGGCTCAGAAAGATGTTTTTCTGAACATTGCCGGAGGTTTACGTGTGACAGACCCAGCCATTGACTTGAGTGTCATAGCTGCTGTGTTGAGCAGCAATGTTGATACTCCCATTGATAGTGATGTCTGTATGGCAGGAGAGGTTGGACTAAGCGGTGAGATACGCCCTGTGGCCAGAATTGAACAGCGGATAGCAGAAGCTCAGAAATTAGGTTTCCGACGGATCCTTTTGCCTGCAAGAAATCTTAATGGCATAGACCCCAAGCAATATAGCATCGAATTGGTTCCTGTAAAGAAAGTTGCGGACGCTGTGCGTGAACTATTTGGTTAGGTAGTCCGCTGCCGCCTCAGCACAACGCTCTCCATCGATTCCTGCGCTGACAATGCCTCCAGCATAGCCTGCACCCTCGCCACAGGGAAAGAGCCCTTGGATAGTGATATGCTGAAGGGTTTCTGTGTCTCGCACAATTCGTACGGGACTGCTGGTGCGAGTTTCTACGCCTATGACGGTGGCATCGGATGTGAGGAAACCATGTTTTTGCTTCCCCCAAATACGGAAAGCTTGACGAAGACGATCACTAATGAATTTCGGCATCCAGAAATGGAGAGGACTGGCAATAAGTCCAGGCGCGTAAGAAGAAGGATTGAGGTCTGATGATAGTCGACCGTTGACAAAATCCGTCATGCGTTGTGCAGGAGCAGTCTGCTTTTGGTTACCTTGAAGCCAGCTTTGGCGCTCCAATTCCTCCTGAAAGTACATCATGCGAAGAGGATCGTCTTGTGACGTGTCAGAAGGTAAGTCTTCAGGGTGGAGTTCGACTACCATACCAGAATTACTCCATTTCCCACCTCGATTGCTGGGACTCATGCCATTGACTACAATCTGTTGGGGACCGCTGGCGGCAGGCACGACGAAACCTCCAGGGCACATGCAGAAGCTGTAGACTCCGCGTCCGTCCACTTGTTGTACCATACTGTATTCGGCGGCAGGGAGCCATTTCCCGCGTCCTTGGCGATTGTGATATTGGATTTGGTCGATCAGGTGTGCAGGGTGTTCCAGTCGAACACCAACAGCCAAGCCTTTGGCTTCGACATGAACATTATTCTGTGCTAACCATTGGTAGACATCACGGGCAGAATGCCCAGTCGCCAATATGACAGCTTGAGCGGAAATGGAGGAACGATGTCCATCTGATTCTATCTCAATGCCAGTCACGTGGTTTCTCTCGATGAGGATGGAAGTCATTTTCGACTGGAAACGGACTTCACCTCCGCATCGCAAGATAGTGTTGCGCATATTCTCGATGATACGAGGAAGTTTATCTGTCCCAATGTGAGGATGCACATCTATCATTATGTTGGGACTTGCTCCATGCTGGACGAACACATTTAGAATTTTCTCGCAATTACCGCGTTTTTTGCTTCGTGTATATAGTTTTCCATCACTGAAGGCTCCAGCCCCCCCCTCTCCAAAGGAATAATTGCTTTCAGGATCAACCTTTTGGTCGGCACGAATGCGAGCAATGTCTTTCTTTCGTGTGTGAACATCCTTACCTCGTTCCACTACGATAGGGCGGTACCCTAATTCTATCAAATGAAGAGCGGCAAAGAGTCCGCCAGGGCCAGCGCCTACAACAATTACTTCTGGGCGGTCGCTTACATCGTGATAAGGGATAGGCGTGTGTTCCAGTTCTTCGGGTTGTTCATCCTCGTAGGAACGGATAGTAAGGTTCACGAAAATTGTTCTTTGCCGGGCATCAATACTGCGTTTGATAATACGGATAGCATTGGCTTGCAACCCCTTCTCGCGGTTCAGATATGAAAGGATGGATTGTTCGTTGTATGCATCCTCCGGTAAAACCCTAAGATTGAATTCGTGCGTCATGCTGTGAATGAAATACTCCACAAAAATACAAATAATTTTTCTTTTGGTCAGATAATTGGGATTTTATTGCTATTTTTGCACAAATTTTGTTGAATAGGATAGTTTGAGGGATGAAAGTACTCAAGTTTGGCGGTACATCCGTAGGTTCCGTAGATAGTATTCTGAACGTAAAGAAGATTGTAGAGGCTCAATCAGAGTCGGTCATTGTTGTTGTCAGCGCTTTGGGCGGTATAACAGACAAGCTCATCAAGACCAGTTATATGGCGGTGGAGGGAGACCTGTTATATCAGAAATCTTTTTTGGAAATGGCAGAGCGTCATGAGGAGATGATTAATGCTATCATTCCAGAAGGAAAGCAGAGAGATACCTTGATGACTCTCGTGAGGAGTCTTTTGGAGGAATTGCGAAGCATCTATCAAGGTGTTTATCTGATTCGCGATTTGAGTCCCAAGACCCTTGCCGCCATTGTTTCTTACGGTGAACGTATCAGCAGCTACATCGTGACATCATTGATCAATGGTGCAGAATGGTTTGATAGTCGTAAGTTTATCAAGACAGAGATGAAGTCAGGCCGCACCAGTTTGGCAACAGAGTTGACCTATAGACTGGTCAGGGAGACTTGGAAGACTATTCCTCGTGTTAGCCTTGTCGGTGGTTTCATCAGTACGGATGCCGTGAATGGCGAGGTAACCAATTTGGGCAGAGGAGGAAGTGATTATACTGCAAGTATCATTGCTGCAGCCCTCGATGCGACTTCTCTGGAGATATGGACCGATGTGGATGGATTCATGACAGCCGATCCCCGTGTGATCAGTTCTGCTTACGTAATTCCGGAACTGAGTTACGTGGAAGCAATGGAACTTTGTAATTTTGGAGCCAAGGTTGTCTATCCTCCTACAATTTATCCCGTTTGTGTAAAGCATATTCCCATTTTGGTGAAGAACACTTTCAATCCGGATGCTCCAGGCTCAATCATCAAGGATGATGTCAAGGTCGATTCAAAAAGTATTAAAGGTATTTCCAGTATTAAAGGAACGACTCTGATAACGGTCTCCGGTCTGTCTATGGTGGGAGTTATTGGCGTGAACCGCCGTATTTTCACTTGTCTGGCAGACAATGGCATTTCTGTCTTTATGGTGAGTCAGGCATCCTCAGAGAACAATACTAGTATTGGTGTTCAGGATGTTGATGCAGAGGCGGCATGTCGCGTGTTGAACGAGGAGTTTGCCAAAGAAATAGAGGATGGTGCCATGTATCCTATGGCAGCAGAGTCTGGTTTGGCTACCGTTGCTATCGTGGGTGAAAACATGAAGCATACGCCAGGCATTGCTGGCAAATTGTTCAATACGCTGGGACGAAGTGGTATCAGTGTGATTGCATGCGCTCAGGGTGCCAGTGAGACCAACATCTCATTTGTCATCAATGCAAATTATCTGCGTAAGGCGCTTAACGTGATTCATGACTCCTTCTTTCTGAGTGAATATCAGGTACTCAATCTTTTCATCTGTGGTGTGGGTACTGTGGGCAGCAGTTTGATCGAGCAGATTCATCATCAGCAGGAGAAGTTGAAACGTGAGTTGCGATTAAAACTTAATGTGGTAGGGATTGCAAGCGGACACTATGCCATGTTTAATCGCGAAGGACTGGATTTGGAAAACTATCGTGAGCAGCTAAAGGCTTCTCCCGCTAGCAATATACAACGCTTACGTGATGAGGTGATTGGCATGAATATTTTCAACAGCGTTTTTGTTGATTGTACTGCAAGTGCGGAAGTGGCAGGACTGTATAAGGACTTCCTGAACCATAACATCAATGTTGTGGCAGCTAACAAGATTGCTGCCAGCAGTGATTTCTCCAATTATAAGGAGCTGAAGGAAATTGCTCAGAAACGAGGCGTGAAATTCCTTTTCGAAACCAATGTGGGCGCAGGTTTGCCTATCATCCGCACAATCAATGACTTGAGGAACAGCGGAGACAAAATTCTGCGTATCGAAGCTGTCTTGAGTGGTACTCTCAATTTTATTTTCAATACCATTAGTCATGAAATACCTTTCAGCAAGACCGTAGAAATGGCCAAAGTGGAAGGCTACAGCGAGCCGGACCCTCGTGTGGACTTGAGTGGACATGATGTAATCCGTAAGTTGGTAATTCTGGTTCGTGAAGCAGGCTATGAAATCAATCAGGAGGAAGTGGAGGCTAATTCTCTGATTCCTCAGGAGTTTTTTGATGGATCCATAGAGGATTTCTGGAAAGAATTACCATCGTTGGATGCAGGATTTGAGTCTCGTCGGCAGATATTGGAGAAGGAAGATAAAGTGTGGCGTTTTGTGGCAAAATTTGTGGATGGAAAAGCCAGCGTAGCCCTTGAGGAATTCAATCGTGATCATCCCTTCTATGTCTTGGAGGGTTCGAACAATATTGTCATGCTTACCACAGAGCGCTATAAGGAGTATCCAATGCTGATTCAAGGATATGGTGCAGGAGCGAGTGTTACTGCTGCTGGTGTGTTTGCAGATATTATGTCACTTGCATAGAATTCAGTATGAAGCATTTGATCATTTTAGGTGATGGTATGGCAGACTGGCATTCCGAGGCTTTGGGAGGAAAGACTCTCTTGCAATATGCTGACACACCTAATTTTGACAAGCTTGCCCGTTGGGGACGAAATGGTCTTTTGAAGACAATACCTGATGGCTTCCATCCTGGAAGTGAAGTAGCCAACAGCAGTATTTTGGGATACGACCAGCATGTGGTTTATGAAGGTCGAGGTCCTTTGGAGGCTGCCAGCATTGGGGTTGAACTGGAAGCAGGTGATTTGGCTTTGCGCTGCAATCTGGTTTGTGTGGAAGGTGACATCCTGAAAAATCACTCTTGTGGTCGGTTGGAAACCGAAGAAGGTGATGTGTTGATAAAGTATCTTCAGGAGCATTTGGGCAGCGATCGAGTGCATTTCTATACAGGTGTGCAATATCGTCATCTTTTAGTCATAAAGGGTGGGGATAAGCGGTTGAAATGCACGCCTCCTCATGATATCCCAGGAAAACCGTTTCATCAGTACATGCTTCAGCCAGAATGTGTTGAGGCAGAAGAGACAGCGTCTTTGTTAACCGACCTGATATACAAGAGCCAGGCGCTGCTTTCCGACCATCCTTTGAACAAACAGCGGACTGCAGAAGGAAAGGATCCCGCCAACAGTATATGGCCATGGGGTGGGGGATATCGCCCCAAAATGACGCCTCTGACAGTTACCTATCCACAAGTTAGAAGAGGGACTGTGATAACGGCTGTGGACTTGATTCGTGGAATAGGTCATTATGCAGGCTTGCAGTTCATCAAAGTGGAAGGAGCTACAGGACTCTACGACACCAATTTCGAAGGTAAGGCTCAGGCAGCTTTGAATGCTCTTCGTACAGATGATTTCGTCTATCTGCATGTGGAGGCCTGTGATGAGGCAGGGCATGACGGAAATATAATGCTGAAACTCCAGACAATTACGGATATGGATCATCGTTTGGTGGAACCTATTCTCTCTGAGTTAGAAACATGGAATGAGCCTGTGGCCGTAGCTCTCCTTCCTGACCATCCTACGCCTTGTGAGTTTCGGACTCACACGAACGAGCCTGTTCCGTTCTGTATCTATTACCCAGGCATAGAGGCAGATTCAGTAGAGTTTTTTGACGAAGAATCTGCCAAGGAAGGTTCGTATGGAGTTCTGGAAGGCAATCAATTTATTAATGAATTCATGAGGATTTAGATATGATGAATTATTATTCGACCAATGGGAAAGCGCCTCTAGCATCGTTGGAAAAGGCTGTCGTGAAAGGTCTGGCCGAGGATCGTGGACTTTATATGCCAGAGCGCATCAAGACTCTTTCTCAGGAGTTCTTTGACCACATCGAGCAACTCTCCTTTCAGGAAATTGCTTGCCACGTGGCGGATGCATTCTTTGGAGAAGATGTGCCAGCAGACATGCTCAAGCAGATTGTCTGTGATACCTTATCCTTTGATGTTCCTGTTGTTCCTGTGAAAGAGAATATTTACAGTTTGGAACTCTTTCATGGACCTACCTTAGCCTTCAAGGATGTTGGTGCCCGCTTTATGGCTCGTCTGCTGCATTATTTTAATGGTGGCGAGACTGTTAATGTCTTGGTAGCTACTTCTGGCGATACAGGTTCCGCTGTAGCGAATGGCTTTTTGGGTGTGGAGGGCATTCATGTCTATGTCTTGTATCCCAAGGGAAAGGTTAGTCCTATTCAGGAGTATCAGTTCACAACGTTGGGTCAGAATATCACGGCTCTGGAAGTGGATGGCGTTTTTGATGATTGTCAGACTTTGGTGAAGAACGCATTCATGGATGAAGAGTTGAATCAGCACATGAAGCTGACGAGTGCCAACAGCATCAATGTGGCCCGCTTCCTGCCTCAATCCTTCTATTATTTCTATGCTTATTCCCAGATGAAACAACGCGGATTGGCAGACAATCTGGTCGTTTGTGTTCCTAGTGGGAATTTTGGCAATATCTGCTCTGCCCTGATTGGGAAGAGGATGGGGTTGCCTATTAAACGATTCATCGCTGCAAACAATGCGAATGATGTCTTCTACAAGTATCTGCAGACAGGCAAATACGAACCCAAGGCCAGCATACAGACGATTGCCAATGCGATGGATGTAGGAGCGCCCAGTAACTTCGCACGTATCCTCGACTTGTACAAAGGCTCTCACGAGGCTATATGCAAGGATATCAGCGGAGCAGCATACACAGATGGTCAGATAACAGAAACAATCCGCGAATGTCTCTCCGACACCGGTTATCAGCTGGATCCTCATGGCGCCTGTGGATACAGAGCCTTGCAGGAAGGATTGAAACCTGATGAGACAGGTGTCTTTTTGGAGACGGCTCATCCTGCCAAATTCAAGGAAACTGTGGAGCAGATTACAGGAAAACCAGTGGAGATTCCTGCGAAATTGGCAGCTTTCATGAAAGGGACAAAGCAGAGTGTATCCATCTCCAACGATTTCACAGATTTCAAGTTGTATCTTTTAAATTAATAACCGACAAATGACAACCAATTCGAAAAAGCGATTCTTAATCTTTCTTGCTGCCTTTTTGGTGGTTTCTGCCAGATTATTCAGTCAGACGATTGCCGAAAGTCAACATAAATCTTATAGCGAAATAGTCAAAGAGGCTACGAGAGACAAGAAAATGTTCAACCACATGGATCTTTCTTTCACAGCGGGAACCACAGGTTTGGGCTTTGATATGGCTATGCCGGCAGGCGATTTCTTTAAATTGCGTGTAGGAGGAGCCTTTATGCCTCGTTTCAGCTATAAAATGAAGTTTGACATCCAGGTTGGTGATGATCCGGAACAAAGTGCCAGTCGATTCGAGACCCTCTCTGGTTATATGAAGCAAATGACGGGATATGCTGTGGATGATCATGTGGATATGGTAGGCAAACCAACCATCAACAACTTCAAGCTTATGCTTGATGTCCTGCCTCTTAGAAACAAGTACTTCCATATTTCCGTCGGCTTGTTTGCAGGTCCATCTATGGTAGCAAAAGCCACCAATGCTGTGGAAGACATGACTTCCTTGATGGCAGTCTCCATCTACAACAATTTGTATAAAAAGGTACTGAATGAAGAGGATATTTTTGCAGGAATAGAGTTGCCGCCTGCAATCAATGCTAAAATCCTCAATGCAGGCATGATGGGTATGCCTGTTGGAGTTTTTGCCAGAGATATGACCTTGAAAGATGGACGGACATTCAAGGCGGGAGACAATTATATGATGTATCCCAACCAAGATAATATGGTCAAGATAAAAATGTATGCCAATAAACTGAAGCCATACTTGGGAGTAGGTTACGGTGGTCCCATCTCGAAGGACAAAAGATATAGCCTTTCTTTCGATTGTGGATTCATGTGTTGGGGAGAGACTCCCAGAGTGCTCACGCATGAAGGAGTTGATCTGGAGCGCGATTTATCAAGCGTAGGCTCACAAATCAAGTCGTATGTCAATCTGGTAAAAAACCTGAAGGTTTATCCTGTTCTGGACATTCGTGTTACCAGGAAGTTGTTCTAATCGTCAAGTAGTTGCCAATCCCTGGAATCGCATCTTGTCAATAGTTCTTGGCTAACCATGAACTCTCAGCAGTTGGATTAGTAAGTGAATTCCATATCGTAATCCTTACCTCCTGCTCCGACACGGAAGGAACGGACCTGCTTGCTCTTCAGTTTGATGGCTATCACATCGAAGCATAGAGATGCATTTAGGTCAAAGTCAATGTGCGTCTGGCCGGGAAGCATCTGCTTGGGATCCACAAAGCCCAGCCCCTGAGTGATGTAGTAGTTCACGCCATCATCTTTTATGTGTTGATTGCAATGTGTGTCGCCGCAAAAGAGGCCTACCAGCCGTCCCTTGCTGCGCTTAAAGTTCCATTCCAGTCCTAGTTCTCCACCCTTGCGACGATTCGCAAAGTCAGCCAGCAGATGGCACAGCACCTCGCAGGTGGGGCGTTTGGCATCTTTCACGCTCATCCATCGTCCGATGGGATGGGGCATGTAGTGCGACAACGTCACAATATCAGTTCCCTCGCTCGTATTCTTCAATATGCCGGTAAGCCACTCCAGTTGCTCATTGTCGAAGGTATAGTAGTTTTCACCAAGTGTTTCCGTTCCCTCGCTATTCAGGAAAATGATACGGACATGCTTTCCAGGTATGTCATAGTAGCCGTATGTTTTGCCCTCTACGATATGCAGGTTGCCCTGTGAATAACGTTCGCTGGGTTTCTGAAATGCGTCTGAGAGGAACTGGCTGTTGAAGTGTCGCCCAGCTCCGCCATCCCAGTCGTGGTTGCCAGGAGTATAAATCCATACACCTGGGAAGAGCCCCATCTGTTCGCGCGTTTGCATGACCATCTTGTCTGCCGCTTCTGAACTGTTGTGCGCTTCCCCTGCATTCAAGCCGATGTCACCTAGATTAGCCATAAAGTCGTACCCGAAGAGACGGTCCGTGGCAGTCATGTAGCCGAAGTGCCTGTAAGTTTCACTTCTGTCGCTACCCCAGCCACAGTGTACGTCGGTAAGAATGGGGAAAACGAGTGTTTCCTCACCGCTTTTCCAGTTGATGTAACGCATGAATGTTTCTTGTGCTTGAGGTATCACGAAGTCGGGAACGGTCTGAGCTGAGCTGATTCCTGCGGAGAGGAAGACCAACCCCACAATCAGTTTTGAGAGGGAAAAACGAATGTTAGTCATAATTTCATGTCTTTTTGTACAGGACGTACATTTTCAGAGAATCTTTCTTGTACTCAACTATTTCACAAATGTAGGTAATGGAGGGGTGTCCAAGGAAATCTCGTTATTCACGGGAGCATCCAAGGGAGCACCTGTCAGTTTGTGATTCTGAGTCATCATTCCGAAGACAGGACCGTTCCAAATGCTTACGATGGTTCCCAGACATCCACGGTCTGGCATCTGCTGAGCCAGGATACGAAGCATACGTTCATATCCGGCGATACACTTTTCACATATCTGGTTCACCTTTTTCCGATCGGTGGGAGCCACGGGGTTGTTCTTCTGATGAGGCACCTCCTTTAGTGCTAACCCATCGTGGATACAATCCAGATAGAGCTTGGAGCAAAGTACGCGGTTACCCAGTAGACTCAGGTATTCCTTTGCTGCTTCCGTCTTTGCGTTGTTATACAGGCTGGTGAGCATCTCTCCCACCTTCAGAAAAGCATCCGACGAGTACTGTATTTCCTCTGCCTTATAGCCGGTATGCTGGCCTTCGTTCAGCCAAAAGTCTATGGCCGCAAAACCGACATTTCCATGATGGTCCACATCAAAAGCATGTAGTTCCTGCATCGCGTGCTGCATATCCAGGAATGCCTTTTCATCTTCTATGCCTAAGCGCTGGGCGTATTCCTTGTAGAAATCATCCTGATGACGATTCTGCATGAGCGTGGCTTCTGCAGCATATCGGAAGGAGGTGCGGTTTTCAGCGGTACGCCAGTGATTGAACAGAAGGCTGTGGTGCTGAACGCCGGGTGCGGTCTCGTCCATCTGCTTTAACAGGTCGTCAATTCCTTCCACGTGGTTCTGTTGGATGTACATCTGTCCATCAAACTCTACCCAGGAATACAATTCCGTCCATTTCAGGTCCTCAGCGTTAGTGATGAAGTAAGGGTATGAACCTGCCACACCACGGCTTGCATATTGCGAGAGGACTGCGATGTGATGTTCGGGAAGTATCTGGCGGGCATGCTGGAAAAGGTCGCCGATACGATGGCGGAGAACACAATAGATACCAAGTTTTAATTCTTTCACGCGCCCTTGGAATGCAGGATCGGCCTCCAGAGCCTTGATGGTAGCTGCTGCGGTGTCTATCTGTTGGGTGGCGTATGGCAAGTCATCATTCCAGTCTCCCATTTCTTCCGTGATTAATTCCAGATCGTCAATGGGATAGTTGTCTGTGAGGATGTAAGCCAGTTTCTTCGTCTGTTCTACGGTAAAGTGACGATTCTCGCAGCTGAACTGTACCTTCAATCCCAGCTCCTTGGCGGTCGTTATCACCTCGCGCATCCAGTTCATGGCAAACTCGCTTCGTTTGGCCTTGTCGTTCCATACAGCCTCAGCCCCTGGGATGCAGAAGATGGAGTCGTTCGTATCCTTGCACAGTTCTTTGAGGAAGTCCCATTTGTCGCAACGGTGCATCATACCGTAGAAGAAGCTCCCGGCATAGTTCATCTCGCCTGTCACATCCTCAGCGTACCACTGGTAGGGATAGCTGTGGATGGTAAGTTTGTTGAAACGCATACGCACCATGTTCTCCAGATACTCGCGTACTTGAGGAATAGGATAAGAGGAGATGTCCATGCTGAAGTTGACATGCTGACGAATGCCTCGCCACCTGACGTGAGGCGTGACGATGCTGTCAGTTCCCTCCACCTTCTTCCAGTCCACACTCGCGGGCAGGATGGGACCAGTAATGTCGAAGGTAATGCCCAGCACCTCGCAGAAGGTGTAAAGGGCGTGCAGCGTTCCCACAGCATCCGACGAGGTAAGCGTGAGCACGTGGTTCTTGTCGAACTGATAGCCGAACTGCCCCAGTTCGTCCATAGAAGGATCGTACTTGTATTGTACCCTCAATGCCTTTCCTTGCAGAGGAGTGATCTTTTGCAACTCGGAGGTCCATAGCGCTGCCTCCTCTTCTGCATGGGCGAAAGAGGGATCTTCTTTGAGCGCGGAACCAGAACAGGCGCATAGGAATAGAAGTGCGAGGACAGGGAAAAGGTTCTTTTTCATATCAATATTGGTTTAATGTGTTGTCAATGATAATGTAAAGATATACCGATATATAATTCAACAGTATACCAGTCCATAAGACTCCTGCAAATATACAAAAATCCTTTCAGATTAATGGCTTGCTAAACCTATAATCTTCCAATATGATACCGAAATCGTTCAGACCTATCCGAGAAATGTTTCAGGCAAGCCATTTCATTGCATCGATAGGCCTTTTCCAACACGTTGAATCATCTCATAGGAAATGTCCACATCTGCTAAGGTGATGGATTCGTTGTCATCCATATTACGGTAGTCCCATCTCGAAGGACAAAAGATATAATCTTTTTTTCGATTGTGGATTTATGTGTTGAGGAGAGACTCCCAAAGTGCTCACGCATGAGGGAGTCGATCTTGAGCGTGATTCATTCAAACGTAGGCTCACAATCAAGTCGTTTTTTTACTTCATCAAGCCTCCTGCCTCTCAGCGATGTTTTCGCATGAACTCAAAAATGCCCTACACTCTACACTGGCACCCCGTAACTCATTGTGGGACAATGATATACACGGGTGTAGGTCTCTACACCCACTCTACACCCGCGTATCCTATTGACAGTTAGTGTATTACAGGTGCCTGGTGTAGAGTGTAGGTTACTTTTGAGTTCATGTGAATTCAAGGCATTCACGCTCAAAACATTGATGTGAGGCGTGAAAAAGACAACACGTTGTCTTCGAGGTTTCAACGTGTTGTCTTTGCGATTTCAACGTGTTGTGTTTGCCATCACGACACGTTGCTCCTTTTGCAGCTATTGCATAATGGATGGGAAAAAGAAAATCCCTGGTCTTCTTCTGATCAGGGATTCTCTTTGTTTGCAGTTGTATTCAGAATTTACTTCACAATGACTTTCTTGCCGTCTATGACGTAGATTCCCTTCTTCGCCATAGAGTTGACCTTACGTCCCTGCAGGTCGTAGATGGTCTTCGACTCTTGGTTTGCAGAGATGGAGGAAATGGCACTTCCTTCATTTACTGTCACAATACAAACGTCACTCTGATTGCTGCCATCTGTCGATGAGGCAGAAACGTAGATTGTTCCAGCGCTGATAGCGGTAACAACACCATTCTCGACGGTTGCAATCGAGGGATTTGATGATTTCCACGCAATCTCTTTGTTGGTAGCATTTGCGGGCTCGATAGTCACATTCAAGGTCGCAGTTTCACCTATATTCAATGTTACCTGCATCTTCTCAAGGCTGATCTTGGATACAAAGATGAAGGAATCTGATACGTTGATGGTGCAGGATGCGGAAACATTGCTTCCATCGTTTGCTTTGGCTGTGATGATAGCGGTTCCCTCCTTGACTGCAGTAACAAGTCCGTTTGCATCAACGGTAGCGACGTTCTCGTCAGAAGAGGTCCATGCAAGACTCTTGTTCGTTGCATTCTCAGGTGCCACGCCAGCTGTCAACGCAAATGTATCGCCCACCGTAAGCGACTGCTCAGTTGCATTGAGGGTAATGCCCTCAACGAGCACAACAGCAGCATTGACTGTGATGGTGCAGGATGCAGAAACATTGCTTCCATCGTTTGCTTTGGCTGTGATGGTAGCGGTTCCCTCCTTGACTGCAGTAACAAGTCCATTTGCATCAACGGTAGCGACGTTCTCGTCGGAAGAGGTCCATGCAAGGTTCTTGTTCGTTGCATTCTCAGGTGTCACGCTTGCTGTCAAAGCAAATGTCTCACCTTCCGTAAGCGTCTGCTCAGTTGCATTGAGTGTAATGCCCTCAACGAGTACAACAGCGGCTTTTACCTTTATGGTGCACTTGGCAGAAACATTGCTTCCATCGTTTGCTTTGGCTGTGATGGTAGCGGTTCCCTCCTTGACTGCAGTAACAAGTCCGTTTGCATCAACGGTAGCGACGTTCTCGTCGGAAGAGGTCCATACAAGACTCTTGTTCGTTGCATTCTCAGGCAGCACGCTAGCTGTCAAAGCAAATGTCTCGCCCACCGTGAGCGTCTGCTCAGTTGCGTTGAGTGTAATGCCCTCAACGAGCACAACAGCGGCTTTGACTGTGATGGTGCATTGAGCAGAGGCATTGCTTCCATCGTTTGCTTTGGCTGTGATGGTAGCGGTTCCCTCTTTGACTGCAGTAACAAGTCCATTTGCATCAACGGTAGCGACGTTCTCATCTGAAGAGGTCCATGCAAGGCTCTTGTTCGTTGCATTCTCAGGTGTCACGCTTGCTGTCAACGCAAATGTCTCACCTTCCGTAAGCGTCTGCTCAGTTGCGTTGAGTGTAATGCCCTCAACGAGCACAACAGGAGCTTTTACCTTTATGGTACACTTGGCAGAAACATTGCTTCCGTCGGTTGCTTTGGCTGTGATGGTAGCGGTTCCCTCCTTGACAGCAGTAACAAGTCCATTTGCATCAACGGTAGCGATGTTCTCGTCGGAAGAGGTCCATGCAAGACTCTTGTTTGACGCATTAGCAGGCAGCACGCTAGCTGTCAGATTTATCGTTTCCCCTTCTTCGAGAGTCTTTTCCGTGATATTCAGCGTGATGGATGCTACAGGCATGATAGATACCTTTACGGTACATGTAGCCTTCAGGTTTGAACCGTCATTGGTGGTTGCGGTAATGGTTGCTGTTCCTTCCTTGATTGCTGTTACAACACCTTCAGCATTTACTGTGGCTATGCTGTTGTCAGAAGAACTCCAGGTGACAGAGCGGTCTTCAGCATCCTCAGGAGTCACCGTTGCGGTCAATTGGGTGGTTTCTGTCTCACGTAGAGACAAGGATGTCTTATTCAGGGCAATTCCTGTAGCGAGAGCAGAGGCTTGATATTCCTCTTCTGTCATTACAGTTAGGGTCTCAGCAGTTCCTGCAGGGACTTTTAAATACGACTGATTGGCGGGAAGATAATCCAGCGAGTTGTCGGTCGCATAGACGAGTTTCCCGTCCTTAACCGTCAGTACACGCATGGTGCTGGGATCGTAAGCTGTGCGAGCATCCTTGGACTTCTGGCGATCTGGATTGTTGAAATAAACACCTTTCAGTTGGTTCCCAGAGATGGCAGTTGCATTCTCCATTTGCAACGTCAGTTTGTTGCTTTCTGTATTGGCAGAGCTGCATTCGATGAGAACGGGAGTGGAAGCAGGAACTGTACCGGTTATCTCAGAAAGGATAGCAGCAGAGGGAAGCACCTTGCTGATATAATAAGCTTTCATGCCTTCGCTCAACGTGAAGGGGAAAGCTGCATAGAAGGGCTGATAATACTTGCCGTTCAGCTCGATGGTAGGAGCCAATCCGAAATAATTGTCTGTATCATTCAGTTTGGAGGCTACCCATTTCCTGTAATCTCCCTTACGGTCTGTTCCCAAGAAACCGAATTCGCGCGAACTTGTCTCGTTGTCGCATAGATAGAAACCTTCTGCGTACACGTAATAAGTCAAATCGGGGTTCTCGAATATTTGTACATAGTATCCGATAATTTGGTGTACGCCTGTTCCTTGGCTGGTCAGGTCATATTTTTTGATACCTTCTTTTTCATATATATATTTGACATAAATGATTGAGCCAGGATCTGAAAATCTCCTGTCGGGATCTTTGTGCAGCTCAATGGCTCCCATATCAGCACTGGTGGTTGAAATATTGATTTTACCAGTGTTGTCATATACATATATGTATCGGGAGGTCGCCAGGTTTTTCACTCTGTAATATCCATCTCCTGTAATCTGCGAGAAAACGGAGGTGGTCAGTAAGAGTAAAGACGTTAAAAACAATAATTTTTTCATAATCAAATGAAGAAGGCCTGCCATCGGGTTTTAAGCCGAGGGCAGGCCCCTCCTAAGTTAATTTGTTTGTTGTTACTGTGCAATACAGATGCTTACACGGTTCTTGTTGTTCTCAGCGAAGGGCTGCTCAGTGTCACCCTTGAAGTCAGAAGTGATACGGCTCTCAGAGATGCCATATTTCTCCTTCAAAGTTCTTACAACAACTGCAGCACGTCTTTGAGAGAGGCTTCTGTTGATGGTAGCGTTACCGGTACCCTTGTCAGCATAACCTGTGATAGAAACCTTTGCATTAGGATTAGCCTTCAGGAAGTTAGCGATATCGTCAACCTTAGTCATCTCCTTAGCAACGATTCTGGTGCTGTTGATGGTGAAGAAAATGTCGCGACGCAGAGTCTCAGCAGCCTTAGCTGTCTCAGGCTCCTTGTAAACAACCTTCTCAACGGGCTTCTCAACGATGCGCTCGATAATCTTTGTCTCTGCGGGAGGACAATCGATCTTCTTCTCAACTTCCTTGGTGGACTTGCCGAGGTTGAACTTAACGCCAACCAAGCCATTGAAGTACCAGTCGCTGTTGCCAGCCTTCTTGGAGTTGTAGTGGTCACTCAGGGTGTTGGCAGATACCTCGATACCCAAAGCAACACGCTTGCTGATGTTGAAGTCAACGTCAACACCTGCCTGACCTACGAAGCGGGGCTTTGTGCCGTCCCACAAGTAACGGAGTCTTGCAGTGGGATCTACTGCCATGATAGCTGCATTAGCATCAGCTGCCTCATCATTGCTGAAAGCAATGTTTGCACCAACACCAGCGAAGAATGTAACGTCGCAAAGGCGCTTTGCATTGAAGCCACCAAACAGATTGGTCAAGTTGATGGTTGCATCCAGAGTGGGAGCTACATACTTGTATTTCCACTTGTACTCGTTGCCCCATACGGTAGAGCCACCTTTGCTCTGCCAAGCATTTACGCCTAAGCGCAAACCCCATACAGAGGTGAAGTTATAACCTGCAGCAATCTGAGCATTGGGGGAGATGAGGTCGCCAAAATCGACCTCACCCAATGTGTATTGTCCACCAGCTTGGGCACGTACGTACCAGTGGGGATTGAAAACAGTCTCTGTAGTAGTCTGTGGCTGAGCCATTGCAGATGTGAAACCCATTGCCAACAGGACTGCGAACAATAATTTCTTGAATTTCATAATTCCTATCAATTATATTAATTTATATATATAAGGTATTATATTACTAATATCACTTAACGTAGATATAGAACTTATGCTGAGAAATCTTGCCTGAGTAGTCAAGGGCAGCATAGAAGATCTCGTACTTGTAACCTGTAGCAGCGGGCTTGAATGCGATTGCACGGGTGTCACCATCCATAATCTCAAGACCCATAGCCTTGTTGGTGTCATCCAGTACCTTCTTGCACTCTGCGTTACCGCCCTGAGCGCTCTCTTCACCCTTGAATACATTGGTGATACCAATGAACTTCTTATAGGAAGGAGCAATCAGCTCAGCTGTGTAAGTGGTGGGGTATACTACATATTCGTTAGCACCAGAGAAGGTGGTGTACCAAGTTGGATCCTGGCTGACTGCGTGATACTGACCATCAGCCGTCTCGAAGTACATGCTTACTTGCAGCTTGTTGTTAGCATTGTTCAAGTGTACATTGAGGGTGTTGATTAACTTGTTGATCTTCTCCAGGTAGTCATTGATGTTGCCAATAGAACCGCTTATAGAGCCATTCATGTTGTCGATTACATCCTGAGCAGCACCCTTCAGAGCACCAATGTATCTTGCTGCTGCCTCATTGATCTTGGCAATCAGACCAGCTTTGCGAGACATAATCTGCTTCTGGAATTCATAACGCAATTGAGCACTCCAGTAAGCTGCACGCTGATTCAGGATCTCAACCATCAGCAGGTCAATCTTGCTTACATCGTAATCATGCCAAGACTCATACAGAACCTTGTTGTTAGAAATCTTGTCAGTCTCCTGGTAAAGGATACGAGTCTTAACGGTACCATCTTTCTCGATATACAGAGTATCGAACTGGATCTTCAGCTTGAGGTCATAGTTGTTGGCAAATTCTGTTCCAGCCTCAACAGCGCCCTCAATGATGGTGAAGAATGGGTCGAGGTCGATCATCTTGTTGAGATCGATGTTCATTTCAGCGAATGGATTGAGTTCAGGAATCTTGCCCAAGTTCTTGTCATGCAGGAATGCAAATGAGAGAGGCTTGATAGCTGTTGCACCAATTCCATATTCTGAATAGGTGTAGTTTGTCTCATTTCCTTCTTTGTCAACCCAAGGAGCCTTCACAGCGTTGGCATCCATGATGTTGTTGACTGCTGTATAGATAGCAGAACCAATCTGGGTGAATCTGAGACCCGTTTCTGTCTTGTAATTGAGAATCTGCTGTACAGACTCTTGCAGAGCTGACTTGTCGAAGTTGATCTTAGCCTTCTGGACGTCATCCTTCTTCAGTGTTGCAGCAGCCTCATAGAATGCGTTGCCTGCACGAGTCCAACCGAAGGTCAGCTTGTCGGTAGATGGCTTAATGGGACTCAACTTAATGGGAGACTCCTCGTCCAAGCTGTTAACCAAGCTGAATTGTGCACCTGTGAAGTCAGTTGCACTGGGGTTAACGGTCAGGTATACCTTACCAGCATTTCCTTCCTTCTCGTTGAAGAATGTAGTCTGTCCAGGAATAGACCACTTGTCAACTACACCGCCCAGCATCTCAGCATCCTTTTTAGTCAGAGCATATTGCTCGTTAATGAGGTCAGATGTGCCTAAGGTGGGGAAGTATGTTCTGTGCTCGTTCTCGCCATAGTATGCAATCAGCATGTTAGACTTCACGCCCATTGGGAGTGCGAATGTGCCGAATGCAGGATTAACGGTTCCCTGGATAACAACGCTGGAGACCATGCTGTTCAGCTTGTCCTCCAAAGTGCTTACTCGACCATTCAGACCATCGATAGCTTCGCTGGTCTTGCCCAGAGCCTTCAGCAACTGAGTCAGGTCGCTGCCCAAAGTGTTGATCTGCTTCTGCAACTCTTCATCAGCTTCATTCATAGCTTCCTTCAGTTTCTCAAGAGCGATATTGGTAGAATCGATTCTGCCGTTCAGGAGAGAATCCTTTTCGTTGATGAGTTTTTCCAGTGCATTAGCAATGCTGTCGATCTTGTCGTTTGTGTCATCGATTCTAGAGTTGGCCTCATCAATATGTGATGCGAGGGTAGAATCCTGCTGATCAACGTAAGATTTCAGATCATCGAGTTGCTGCTGCAGGTCTTGTGTCAGACTGTCGAGCTTGCCGTTTGTCTCATCGATCTTGTCGTCCAAATCACCAACCAGATCTTCCAGATTGTCGATTCTGATAGAGTCAGCATCGATTCTGTCTTTAGCGTTATCGCTTTCCTCTTTAATCTTATTGAGCAAAATCGTAATGGCATTGTTTACTGCTTGGTCAGTGTAAGCGATTGCCTCGTTGTAGAGATTCATTGCATAGCGCAGAGCACCTACAACATCCTGCTGAGTAGCGAAGTTCTTGGTCAATGCTGCCAGAGAGTCAATCTGAGCCTGCAATTCTTCATCCTTTGTCTGGAGATTTGCCAAGGTTTTTGCCATACCGTTGAGGGTGATCTCATTAGTCTGTGCTAACGTCAAAGCTTGAGCTGCAGTCTGAGTGGTAGTGGATAGTTTTTCACCAAGTGTTCCAACAGTTTCGCTGAGAGTTGTAAATTTGCCACTCAGCGTCTCAAGATTTTGTCTGTTCGTTTCAGCCTGTTGTGCAGCAGCTTGTGCATTCTCTAAAGCCTTCTGGGCGTTGTCTTCAGCAGCTTTTGCCTTGTTGAAAGCATCCTCGGCCTGTTGGAGAGCCTGCCCTGCTGTGCCTTCAGCATCCTTTGCCTTATCAAATGCCTCTTTTGCCTTGTCTGCAGCATCCTTAGCCTTGTTGAAAGCATCCTCAGCATTCTGCAGAGCTGTCTTGGCATTACTTGCAGCAGTCGTAGCCAAATCGTAAGCCTCGTCAGCACGGGCTTGAGCTGTACCGACAGCTGTTTGCAACTCACTAACAGTAGTAATAAGAGAAGTGATTGAGTTTCCGTGCTCAGTAATGGTTTCGTTGGCCTTGTCCAAAGCCTTCTGGAGTTCATTCTTAGCATCGTTCAATTGCTGCAGGGTAGCATACAGAACCAAACTATTGTCGATCATAGTCTGAACCTGTTCTGCTGTCAGGATGTCATCCTCTGTAGTGTACTTGTTTTCAGTCAGGTACTGGTTGATGACGGTAGAGATGAAGGTAGCCAACTGCTCAGAGGTCTTGTGCTCGCAGTTGCAGCTTACGATACCGGCAATAGCATCCTGGATCCAATGCTCAACCTGTTCTTTGGTGATGTGTTCTGTAGTCGTCAGATGCTCAGCGATGATGTTGTTCACAATCCTGATCACATCAGCCTCTGTAGGTCCATCGGGATGCTGCTTCAGGTAATCCTCAAGAGCAGTCTTGATAGCTCCAGCAACATCACAATCGCATGAATGGATTGCGTCGATTTGACTTTGCAGGGCATCAATCTGGTCCTGCAACCCACCAACTTGCAATCTGATTAACTCTGTCAAAGTGGCATTTTGGTCTGCAAGTTTCTGGCTGAGTTCGTCTACGCGCTCCTCGTCATAATCCTTACAAGAATTCAATGCTCCCATGCTTACGATAGCCATCGCAAACACTAACAAACGAATGAATCTTTTTTTCATTTTGATTAAAATTAGTATTTAAGTTAATATAAAAATTTGTTTCTCTCTTAGGCGGTGGTTCGACGTGTTGACTCCACAAAATCGACGTGTTGATTCTGTCAACTCGACACGTTAACTTCACGTACTCGACGTGTTGACTCCACTGAGTTCTTTCACCGAAACACAGACCGCATGGGCATACCATAGGCCTATATTCGGTGCAAATATAGGATATATTCAGCAATCTGCCAAATAAAAAATATATTTTTTACGAGAAAATGACCTTTTTTTCGCAAAAACAAGTGAAAAAAGGTTTAATTTGTTAATACTTCCAGTGTTTTTCCGTGTACTTGGAATCTTATTTCCGTATCTGCAAAGCGGAATCCGTAGATGCGGTTAGGGTCATCCTGATAATGGGGTCGTGGGTCTGCGGCCAGCACACCCTTGAGGGCAGCCTGTTCTGTGGCTGTGAAATGCTGGGCAATTTCTTCTGGAATCCTGACCTCGAGAAGTAGTGCGGTGGAATCCAGATCATCTGTGAACCCACCTGTCGCCTCTGGATGACAATCTGTGAAGGGGAGATAGGGTTTGATGTCGTAGATGGGTGTGCCGTCCATCATGTCGGCTCCTCCCACCCAGATGATGGGGCCTTCTGGGGTATGGAGTTCAATCTGGATAATCTTTACGGAGGAGAGGCCGATGTTGTTGGGACGGAAAGGGCTACGGGTCGCCCAGACTCCCATCCGCTGATTGCCACCCAGACGGGGTGGACGGACGGTGGGCGACCAATTGCCTTCGTCGCGGTGTGCCAGGCTGAAGTCCCAAAGGAGCCAGATGTGGGAGAATCCTTCCAGACCTCGCAATGCCTCCGGATTCCTGTATTCTGGTTCGAAAACGATCTTGCCTCGCAGTTCCTCCACCAATCCACTCTGGCGCGGCACTCCGAATTTGCTTTTGAAGTCTGTCTGGATTCTGGCGACGATTTTCATGCCCGTGTCTACTATTATACTATTTTCTTAAAGATGTGTTTGTGCGTATGGGGCCTGAGCGTATGCATGCAGCCCGCGTTGGCTCATTTCAGAGGGGCGGCAAGCCCTGCTCGCAGAGTCAGTTGCTGAATGCGAGCAGGTTGCCATTCCTTCTGGCGATGATGGGGCGGCTCTTGTCGAGCGAAGTGCCCAGCAATTCCTTGCTCAGGTCGTTGAGCAGCAGACGCTGGATAGCACGCTTCACGGGTCGGGCTCCAAAGTCAGGGTCATAGCCTTCCTCGGCCAACAGCTCGATGGCATCTTCCTGAAGTTTGAGCTGGATGCCGTTCTGCTCGAGCATCTTCTGGATGCCGGCAATCTGCAGGCGTACCACTTGCTTGATTTCACCCTGGTTCAAAGGACGGAAGACGACAATCTCGTCGATACGGTTGAGGAACTCAGGTCGGATGGTCTTCTTCAGCAGGTCCATCACCTGTCTCTCTGCCGCCTCGTGGTCCGTGTTGCCCTGAATGAGCTGGCTCCCCAGGTTGCTTGTCATGATGATGATGGTATTCTTGAAGTTCACCGTCCTGCCCTTGCTGTCAGTCAGACGCCCATCATCCAGCACTTGCAGCAAGATGTTGAAGACGTCAGGGTGAGCTTTCTCGATCTCATCGAAGAGCACGACCTGATAGGGCTTTCGACGCACGGCCTCCGTCAGCTGTCCGCCTTCGTCGTAGCCGACGTATCCTGGAGGAGCTCCGATCAGACGAGTCACGCTGAACTTGTCCTGATATTCGCTCATGTCGATACGGGTCATCATCGTCTCGTCGTCGAAGAGATAGTCGGCGAGCGCTTTCGCCAGTTCCGTCTTTCCTACACCTGTGGTGCCCAGGAAGATGAAACTACCGATGGGGCGCTTGGGGTCTTGCAGTCCTGCGCGGCTTCTGCGCACAGCATCACTCACGGCTTGGATGGCCTCGTCCTGCCCGATGACTCTCTTGTGGAGCTCATTCTCCAGATTGAGCAACTTGTCGCGCTCGCTCTGCATCATCTTCGAGACAGGGATGCCCGTCCATTTGCTTACTACGTCAGCGATGTCGTCGGCCGTCACTTCTTCCTTCACCATCGCTTCTGTCCCCTGAGCACTTTTCAGTTGTTCCTGGATGGATTGGATTTCCTTCTCCAGCTCCTGCAGCTTGCCGTATCGAATCTCAGCCACCCGTCCGTAGTTGCCTTCGCGTTCAGCTCGCTCAGCCTCGAACTTCAGCTGTTCAATCTGTTGCTTGTTCTGCTGGATCTTGTTCAGCAGGTTCTTCTCTTGGGTCCATTTCGCCTTGAAGGAATTTTCCTGTTCCTGCAAGTCGGCAATCTCTTTGTTCAGTTGTTCGAATTTTTCGGAATCTCCCTCACGTTTGATTGCCTCGCGCTCAATTTCCAGTTGCTTCAGCCGACGGCTTATCTCGTCCAACTCGTCAGGTACTGAGTCGCGCTCGATTCTCAGCTTGGCAGCAGCCTCGTCCATCAGGTCGATAGCCTTGTCGGGCAGGAACCGTTCGGTGATGTATCGATTGGAAAGCTCGACAGCAGCGATGATGGCATCATCCTGGATACGCACTTTGTGATGGTTCTCGTACCTCTCTTTAAGACCACGCAGGATGCTGATGCTGCTCAACGTGTCAGGTTCGTCGACCATAACGGGTTGAAACCTTCTCTCCAACGCTTTGTCTTTTTCAAAATATTTCTGATATTCATCCAAAGTTGTCGCGCCGATGCTGCGGAGTTCACCTCTGGCCAAAGCAGGTTTCAGGATGTTGGCAGCATCCATTGCTCCTTCTCCCTTGCCGGCTCCCACCAGTGTGTGGATTTCATCGATGAAGAGGATGATCCTGCCTTCGCTCTTGCTGACCTCGTTGACAACCGATTTCAGACGTTCCTCGAACTCGCCCTTGTATTTCGCGCCGGCAATCAGGGCGCCCATATCCAGGCTGTAGAGCTGCTTGTCGCGCAGGTTCTCAGGCACATCGCCCCGCAGGATTCTGTGGGCCAGACCTTCCACGATGGCTGTCTTGCCTGTTCCTGGCTCGCCTATCAGGATGGGATTGTTCTTGGTTCGACGTGTCAGGATTTGCAATACACGACGGATTTCTTCGTCTCGTCCGATGACGGGATCCAGTTTTCCAGCTCTTGCCTCGTCCACCAGATTGCGGGCGTATTTCGACAGGCTCTGGTAAGTGTCCTCGCTTGATTGCGATTTCACTTTCTCGCCGCCTCTTAGCTCCTGGATGGCAGCCTGCAGTTCCTTCTCTGTCATACCTGCGTCTTTCAGCAGTTTGGCAGCTGTGCAGTTGGTGGTCAGTATGGCTTGCAGCATGTGCTCGAGCGAGACGAACTCGTCGCCGTTCTTTTGTGCGATATCTTCGGCACGTGTCAGCACTTCATTGCCTTCTCTGCTCAGGTAGGGCTCGCCGCCTTGCACTTTAGGCAGGCTTCCTATCTGTGCATCTACGGCTTGCTGTATGAGAGTCGGGTTCATACCCAGTTTCTGGAATATGAAACTCGTCACTTGTTCGCCCACCTTCAGAATGCCGCTCAGCAAGTGCTCTGGCTCGATGGCTTGCTGTCCTTGTCGCTGCACTCTGTTCAATGCTTCTTGTACAGCCTCTTGGGCCTTGATGGTAAATTTGTTCAGATTCATAGTTCCTTCTTTTTTTTAGTTTCTTGTTTCGTCGCGAGGTCTCAAAGGCTCGTGGGCCAAGCCTCGCAATCCCTAACGCAACAAGTGGCGTGCAAAGATTGAAAAACAGCCACATTGTCTTGAAGGAGGTCAAAGTGGCTGAAGCGTTGAGGCAGAGCAGACAGAATATCCAGTTCCTACATTCCCGTGATTTCGTTGTGTGTGATGTGGCAGCGGTCTTTGGGAAGGGATTCGGGTGTGATGACGAAACGTCGTCCGCTCTGCAGGTTCAGCGTGATGCGTTGGAAGCGTGGAGTGCTGAGCATGTAGCGCAAGGAGGCAGGGCATACCGGATAGAATCCCATTGAGGAGAAGATGAACCAGGAAGACATCTGGCCAGAGTCATCGTTGCCAGAAAGGCCACCTGGCGAGTCGTTGTATTCCGTGTCGAGAATGTAGTTCACCCATTTCTTTGTCTTCTCAGGCTTTCCGATGAAGTCGTAGAGGTAGGCAATCTGGTGACAAGGTTCGTTGCCGTGCCAGTAACGTCCCTCCGTAAACATCGAGTCGAGTTTTGCCTCGAACTTCTTCTTGCCTCCCAGCATCTCGACGAGACCTTCCACATTGTGGGGCACGAACCAAGTGTAGTGGCAGGCGGCTCCTTCCGTGATGAACGACTTGCGATTCACGAAATCCGTGTTGCCCTCGAAATGCCCGTCAGCATATCTTCCGTCGCAATAACCAGTCTCTGGGTTGATGACGTTGCGCCAGTTCTCAGAGCGTTTCATCAGTGTCTCGTAGTCCTTCTCCTTCCCCAGGGCGCGTGCCATTTGTGCTACGGCATAATCGTCGAAAGCATATTCCAGGGTTCGCGAGGTCTGTTCCTTCTGGTGGAATGCTTCTTTGACAGGATCTTCCATAGGGACGTAGCCGTACTTCATGTAGGAAAGCAAAGCTCGCCGTCCCATTCCGTTCCGATAGTCCTTTTCCGAAGCCGGCGTCTCGAAAGCGTTCTTGCGCATTCCCTCGTAGGCTTTCTCGGCATCGAATCCGCGTATGCCCTTGAGGTAAGCGTCGGCCAGAGCTACGGAAGCGTGGTCGCCAATCATTGCAGCCGTATAGGAGTTCCAGTTGGGGAAGATGGGGAGCCAGCCGCCTTGCTCATATTTGAGGACGAGAGACTGCATCATGTCGGCCGTCACATCAGGGTAGAGTAGGGTGTAGAGGGGATGAACGGCACGGAAAGTGTCCCACATCGTGAAGTCGCAATAGTACTTGCGAGGTTTGCCATGAGGATGCATCGTGATGCCGCTCGCAAAGCGAGGATAGGCTCCATCCGCATCGCTCATCTCGTGGGGCGTGAATGAGGCACGATACAGGGCGCCATAGAACTGGTTTACTCGAGCTGTATCAGGGTCTTCCACATCGATGGCATGCAGGTGTTTGATCCAGGTGCGGATGAGATTGTTCCTCATCTGCTCGAAACTGATGCCTCGCGCTTCAGCTTTGTAGTTGACTTCGGCTCCCTCGCGACCTGTGAAGGAAGAGGCGGTTCTAAGGATGATGGGCTTGCCAGCTTTCCCTGGGAAGGAGATCCAGGCACAGAGGCTGTCCTGCCCCCAGCTGATGGGATCGTCTGAATAGGTGATCAGCAGATGTCCGCTGAATCCTGCTCTCTCGCCCCATCCCTGATAGATACGGTGAACGGGATTGCTGCCATAGATGGTTTTCCGTTCAGGTTCCACAGAGATGTGGCCCTCCTTCTCGTCGCTGTTGGGTTGGACCACGATGTGGACGGGACCGTCCTGATCGGGCGTGATGCGCAGGATGGAGGCGTGGCTGCTGGCAGTCATCTCTACCTTCAGATGTTCTTCTGGCAGATGTACGGCATAATAATGGGGATGCGACACTTCGTCTTTGTGGCTGAAACGTGTGGCACGTTCCCGTGCCCCTTTTCTCAAATGTCCGCTGAGCGTGGCGATGGTGAAGGAGCCGTAGTCCTGAGTGCATCCGCCAGAGGTCCAATGGCTGTTGCGGAAGCCTTGCAGGAGCGAGTCGGTGTAGTAATAGGGCGCAAGACATTTCGTCTCGCTTTCCCTCGTCTGAGGTGTCCAGAAGTTCTGTCCGTTGGGCGAGAGTACGGCGGGAAAGGTCTGGCCGTGTTCCTCCGATCCTTTTCCGTAGAATCCAGCCGTCTTCGTGTTGGCGGGAGCCGTGCCCACCATCGTGCTCAGATTGAAGAGGTGGCGCAGATGTTCCTGCTGGTGCTTGCGGGAGATTCCTTTGGCGCTCATACCGACTGAACAGCTCAACAGGAGGGCGATGCCCCAAAGTGTCCAGGTTTTCATATCGAGTTTATCTTGGCTTTGTCTACCGCGATGGCTATCTCCAGAGCCGTGCGGCTCAGGTAGGGAATGTTCAGTTTGCTTTCCGGGCGATTCTCGATGAGACGAAGGAATTCCTCGAATTCAAAGCTCAGGCGATGCCGTTGCATGTCAGCCTTGAAGGTGACGGGTTGCTCACCGTTGAGGTGCAGGGTGAACTCCTCCATCACGCTCACCGATCCCTTCACCTCGATGTATCCCTTCTCGCCCTGGATGCATCCGAACGAGAGGCCATTGCTGTCCTTTGCGGCTCCCAGAGTTGCCACGAAGTCAGGATAGCGAAGGAGGATGGTTCCGCTCGTGTCGATACCGTTCCATCCGTTGTTGGGAGCATAGTGGCACACGCGGGGTGGTCCGAAAAGGGCGACGGTGAAGCAAAGGTTGTAGATGTTCAGGTCCATCAGGGCGCCACCGGCACATTCAGGGTCGAAGACGGGTGTGATCTCGCCACGAAGGTAGCGGTCGTAGCGGCTGCTGTATTGGGCATAGTTGCAGTTCACCACGCGCGGGGTGCCTATCTGGGGCAGTATCTCCTGCAGTTGGTGGAAGAGAGGCATATAGAGGAGGCTGAAGGCAGGCATGCAATAGACGCAGCGCTGCACGGCCAAGTCGTAGAGTTCCTCCGTTTCCACGCGGTTCACGGCGACAGGCTTCTCCACAATCACATTGTGTCCCGTCTCGATGGCTCGCTTGGCATATTGGTGATGCACGTGGTTGGCGTTTGCGATGTAGACGAAATCCGCTTCTGCTTCCTCCATCATGCGGTCCATGTCGGTAAAGACGAATCCCGTTTGTGCGTATTTCTCACAGAGGTCGACGGCCCTTTCTATGCTCTTCTCGCGAGCCAGGATTCCTGTCACTTCGATCTTCCCGGCAAATTCCTTGCTGAGCATCCCCAGGACTTCCTCCACTATTTTCCCTGTGCCTACGATGCTTATCTTCATTCTTTCTTTCTCCTTTCTTTTTTCCTTTCCTTTTTTAATAAGGTATAGCTGTCTCCAGATAGCCCTGCACGGCTTTCTCTATCCGCTGGTGACCGTTGGCGTTGGGGTGCAGACGATCCGTATCAACCTTGTGGATATAGTTGTCGTAGGAGGGGTACATAGGCAGCAGGCCTGATTCCACGTTCGTGTCCACCAGCGGGATAGCCCAGGCTCTGGAGGCTTGCTGCAGAATGGCGATGTAGTCGTCCAGATAGAGTCCCAGCGTGTTTGCCCAGAGCTCGTCGGGTTGCACGTTTCTGTTGCCGAATTGTGCGAATCCGCGATGCACGGGCGTCAGCATCAGCAGTCGCGCATCAGGACATTGTTCCTTCAGTTTCGAGAGCAGGTTGTTGAGCCTTCCGCAGAATGTGTTGTTGTCCGTATTGAAGGCGCGATGCTTCAGCTCCACCGTCTCGCCGTTCTTGTTGGTGCTTTCCGTCTTCTCGATGAACAGATCGCCCAGAGGCACGTTTCCGTTGAAGTCATTTGTGCCGCCGAAGAGGATTATCAGGTCCCAACGTTTCTCCTCCGTCAGCATGCGGTCCACCTGTCCCTGCATGTTTTGTATCGTCGCCCCGTTCTTGGCGTAGCAGGTTGTCATCAGGTTCAGCGAGTCCGTCAGGTATTTCCACCAGCATCGGGTCGTCCCCACGCGCGTGCTGTCGGATATCGAGTCGCCGATGATGGCCACCCGTTTGCCGTTCCATCGGTTCTGTGCACAAAGCATCGTGCCCGTCAGCAGCATCAGCAATAGAATTCTGTTTCTCATCGTTTTCATGTATGTCTTACTATATATTCTTGTTGATAATGTAAATCTTTTTCGTAAACATCTGCTATCCTATGGTTTGCGTTCCTGGTTTGAGGGGAATCCTTTGCCCCTTCCATTCGAACACGCCGCTCACGCCGTCAGGCAAGGTTACCTCGCCCGAGACAGCATCGCCTTCGAAGCGCAGTTTCGTGAGAATCATGCCCTTGGGATGTGGCGTTGCTGCGTCTATCCATTTCAATCCGCCAGGCTGGGGCGCGATACGGACGGATTTGAACCAAGGTTCAGCAGGAGTGACCCCTGCGACGGCAGAATGAAGGAAATAGATCGGGTGAGCGGCCCAGGCGTGGCAATCGCTCTTTGTCTCGAAGTCGTCATCCTCCAGCGGACACCTGATGCCCCATTTCACGTGGTCGCGCCAGAAGTCCATCTTCTTCATGAAGAGGTCCATCCTGCCCTTTTTGGCATAAACCAGGAACAGGTAATAGCGGAAATAATCGGTAGCCACAGAGATGTCCGTACGCTCGACGAGTGCCTTGAAGGCTGCCTTCTCCTGGTCGGGTGAAAGAATTCCTGCCAGAATCGCGAGGCATTGAGAGTGCTGGCTGAAGCTGTCTTTGGCAGGCGTGTCGGCTATCATGCCGTTCGCATCGTCCCAGAAAGTGTCAATAATTTTTTTGCCCAGCAACCCAGCCTTTGTCTGCCAGATCCAGGCCAGCCCATCGTTGTGGAGCTCATGGGCGACTTTGGAGGCAGCTTGGAGCGAGAGGACGTAGAAAAGATTGCTTTGGGAGTTGACACCATGCCCGGGTTGTCCGTTGTGTGGAATGCCGGCAAACCAACTCTTCGGCGACAGCACCCAGTCGATGAAGCTCCATCCTGGGAGATTCTCCAAGAGGCCGTCTTCGTTCTCGAATTCCGCCAATCCGAACATCGTGTGGGAGAGTCCTGGAAGCCGCGTCTTCAGCCAATCGGCATTCTCGTGCCACATCATGTAGTTCTCCAGGAGCATCGGCCAAATCATCGTGTAGGTTGCCGATTCCTGCGTGCCGATGGTGGGGAAGTTCATGGGGAGCATACCGTTGTCGCGGCGGTCGTAGTCGAATAAGGAAATGGCGCGGCGAACCAAACGGTCGTCGGAATTCATCGCGGCTAGCGTGCTGCTCTGCACGTACGTGTCGCCGATATACGTCTGCTGTTCGTAATGAGGTCCGTCGCACATGTTCTCGTGCGTGTCCATCAGCATGCCGCGGATGCAGACACGTTGTACGCCGTCGAGCGAGGTGTCGTCGCACTTGAAGTGAGAGGTGACGGGTGTCGGGTAGCGGCTTTCGATGATGCTTATCCCCTTGAGTGTGAGCGGTTCTTGGGTGGTCTTTATCTCGAACTGGCACCATCGTCCTGCCCGCCACCAGGGAATGCCCAGCGTGGCATCCTTCCTCCCGTCAGGAAAGAAGCGGTCGCAGATGCCGGAACAGCTCTTGCCAACGAACTCGTTGCGGTTGCCCTTGTGCTTGTTCTCGTCCTTCGGACTTTCCACCCACATCCAGCGCACTTCCGAACCTTTCCCGCCGCTGACGTCAAGTTCCGGATAGGCGCAATAGTAGTCGTCCAGATCCAGCAGGGCGCAAAGGATTGTGTTCGCGGGAATCGTCACGGGTCGTCCTTCCTTCAGGAGCGCGTTCAGGTCCTTGATGAGCGGATGCCGTCCGTCTTCCTCCTTATACAGGACCCCGCGGTCGAACGTGGCCCTTGCGGCGCGGAACATTCCTGGTCGGACGCGGTCGTACGTCTGGTCGGGTAGCGGAGTGGGGAAGAGCATCCAACCCTTCGCCCTGATGCCGCACACGTTGAAGACAATAGGTCCGCGTACGGAGACAGGCTTGACGTATTCCGATGCTGCTGGCTGCTCCTCGATGAGCGAGCATCCTCGCACCTCGCATTGGGAGCCTACGCCGAAGTTGTGCCTCATTCCCTCCTTGCGCATGGTCACGTTCTTCAGTTCTGCCACGCCCCAGTCCGCCACGCCGGTGGTAAGCTGCTCGTGGTACGTTCCCTCCGCCTTGAGGATGAATCCGCCGCGCCACGAGAGCTGGGCGGATGGCGCATGAGGTCCCATTACCCACACGATCGCCTCCATCATGTGCTTCCCTGGCGTAAGCTTCGCCTCGTAAGACTGATAGAGCCAGTTCTCCACCATACCACGATGAGGGCCGAACGACACAGGCTCTCCGTCTATGAGAAGGATGAAACGCTCGTCCGCGCTCACATCGAAGCGTAGGGGCGTCTCGTTGGTGGTGAACTCCCGTTTGAAACGCAGGAAGGCGCATTTCCCCACGTCGCCCACAGCGATGGCGGTAGGGTGCCAGATCCAATGAGCATCATCGATGTCCTGAAGGCGCGAGACGTTCGTGTCGCCGCGCTGGTATCGCTCTGGCTTGAAGATTTGCGTGATGGTGAATTCCTTGTCCATCGCCGACACCTTAAGTCCTGCCAGGCATATCATTATCAGGAGCAGAATCCTGTTTCTCATATCTTCATGTATGTTTTTAATGTGTATTCCACTCGCAAAGATATCTTTTTTTTCGTAAACTAGAGCAAGTTTCCGCTGAAAGTCATCTCTTTTCGTCAGTATTTTTGTACCTTTGCCAGCAAATATCTTTTTTTGTGTTTCCCATAAGCAACAAAGCGATGATACAAAGATTCCTCCTCGTGTTCTGTTTTTGTCTGTTCTCGCTGGAGCAGACGGTGGCTCAGCATTCCACCGAGAGTACGTTCTATGGCCATACCCTTGCCGACGAAGGCGCCTGGTGCTGGTTTGCCGACCCCCGTGCCCTCCATTTCGAGAGCAAGGACAAGACCGTCAGCATCACCCTCATCGGCTATATCGACCGGCACGGCAACATCAAGGCCCGCCAGATTGACTGGAAGACAGGCCTCACGGAGGAAGTGCTCGTGCGCAGCTATTTCCAGCCCGACGACCACGACAATCCCGCCTTCCTCGTCCTGCCCGACGAGCGCATCATGATCATCTACAGCCGCCACAGCGACGAGAAGTGCTTCTATTACCGCATCTCGCGACGCCCCGGCGACATCTCCGCGTTGGGCGAGGAGAAACGGCTGGAAGTAAAGGACAACACCACCTATCCCAATCCCTTCATCCTCAGCGAGGACCCCGACCACATCTACATGTGCTGGCGAGGTATGGGCTGGCACCCTACCATCGCCCAGATGACGCTCCCCGACAAGGACGACAACATCTCTTTCACCTGGGGACCCATGCAGCTCGTCCAAAGCACAGCCGCACGCCCCTATGCCAAGTATGCCAGCAACGGACGCGACAAAATCTACATCGCCTACACAACGGGACATCCCGACAACGAGTACCCCAACTGGCTCTATCTCAACGTCTTCAACATCCGCACGCGTCGCCTTCAGGACATCCAGGGCCACAACCTCAGCATCGTCGACGATGGACCCTTCCAGGTAAAGCGGACCGATGATTATTTCCAGGATTATGCCGTCACGGTAGTTGACCGTATGGCCGACAGCCGCGACTGGATATGGAGCCTGCAGCTCGACGAGAAAGAGTCGCCAGCCATCGGCTTCACCCGCATCTCTCAGGACAAGATGGACCACGAGTACTACTATGCCACCTTCGACGGCGGCGCCTGGCGACGACTCTTCATCGCCGAGGGTGGCAGATGGTTCCACAACAATCCCACCACCGAACTCTGCTATTCGGCAGGAATGGCCATCAATCCAGCCAACACCGCCGAGATCTACTGCTCCGTGCCCGTCAACAATGTCTACGAGATCCAGAAATACACCCTCAGCGACGACCGCGCCACCATCCTCTCCTGCCAGGACATCACGTGGGATTCCCCCAAAGGCAACGTGCGCCCCTACTATATCCCAGGCACACAGGACACGCCCCTCAAGCTCGTCTGGATGAACGGCGACTACCGTTTCTGGATCGTCAGCAAAGCCTATCCCAAAGCCTTCGACACCAGCATACGAGGCAACGCAGCCCTTCCCCACGGAGAGCGCAAGGCAATGAAGAAAAAGACCGTCAAGCTCCATCTCAACGATGGCCGGTACACAGGCAATCTCATCACCCTGGGCAACCTCACGTATGGCGTCGATGCCGAGACGCTCAAGCCCTACCTCCTCATCGGAGAAGACAGGTGGGACAGCCAAAACAAACTGGCCACCAGCGACACATGGGCAACGGGTGGCGACAGCAGGACCAACGGACTCTGGATGGAGCCCCAGCGCCTCAGCCGCTGCGTCCTCACCTTCTCCTACGATCCCCCCTTCCTCACCGTCTACCGCGACGGCATCATCGACATGCACATCGATGTCGACGAGTACGGCAAGCACTACGGCACCAACAACTACCGCCATCTTTGGTAAGGAGCGGTTAGCGGTTAGCGGTTAGCTCGGAGTAATCGGCGAACTCGGAGTAATCGGAGTAATCGGAATCCCCGCTAACCTCTAACCTTTTACCTTTTTACCTTTTCACCTTTTCACCTTTTCACCTTTTACTTTTTTACCACTAGAATCCTCCTAGGGCGGTGTAGAGGTTGATGAGTGCCTGGATGCCCTCGAAGTGGTTCTCTACCTCCTTTATTTGGGCTGTGAGGAGGTCTTCCTGCGATCTCAGGACCTCGACATAGGTGTTCGTGCCGTTGTTCATCAGCTCTCGCGTGCCATCGTAGGCTTCGTGCAGGGAGTTGACGATGGAAGTCAGATAAGCGGCTTTCTGCTCAGTCTTCTTGCAGATGTGCATCTGGCGGTACACCTCGTTTCCTGCGTTGAGCAAGGTCTGGATGAACTGGAGGCGTGCCTTTTCCTGCTCAAGCTGGGCATTCTTGTAGCGTGCTTTCAGGCGTCCTTGCATGAAGAGAGGTTGAACGAGCGAGGCAAGGGCCTGGCTCAGGAACTGAGAGGGGTTGACGGTTCCTTCTCCGTTGCTCCATCCCAACGTGGCGCTTATCGTGAGGTCGGGGAAGAAAGCCTGGCGAGCCTGCTGGATGTCGTAGTAGGCAATTTCTATGTTGCGGGCTGCCTGGCGGACATCGGGACGAGCCTCGAGCAGACGCAGCGGAAGGCCCACGTGGAGCTCGGAAGGCATCTCAAACTTCTCGTAGGGTGAGCGCTCGATATGATGGGGCTGCTCGGAGAGCATCAGGCACAATGCGGCTTCTGTGGTGAGAATGGTCTCCTGCACGTCCACAATACCCGACTGAACGCCCGCCAGATAAGCCTCCATCTGATAGACGGCTGGGCTCATGTAAAGACCTGCCTCGAAGAGCACGCGCATCGCCTCGAGGGATTCCTCCCACACGACTTGCGTCTCCTGGAGGATCTGCAGCTCGCGGTCGAGCATGACGAGGTTGTAGTAGGTGGCTGCGACATTGGCTGCCAGATTCGTCTGTACCGCCTGGTGGTAGTCTTTCTGCATCTGCACACGGGCCTTTGCCTGACGCTTACGGCTCGTTGCCTGTCCAAAGATGCTGAGCTGCCACGAGGCTTGCAGGGGGATGATGTAGGAGCGTGTGGCGAGGCTGTTGAAGCGGCTGAGCGATCCAGAAGGCTCAAACGAGAGGGTGGGCAGTTCTCCCAGCTTCGCTGAAGCCAAATCGTTCTGTACTTGCTCAATGGTCAGTTGAGCTTGCTTTATATCTGTATTGTTTTGCAGAGCCCTCTCAATGAGTTCCTGCAACAGGGGGTCGGTGAAGAGCTGACGCCATCCGAGAGCCCCCAGGCTCAGGGTGTCGCGAGGCTGAACGACATCGCCCATGATGCCTGTCGGCACCGTCTCATGTGCTTCGTACTTCTTGTAGAGTGAGCAGCTGGAAAGCAGCATCACGCCAGACATCAAACCTATCTTTATTCTACTCGTCATCTTTCGCAGGGGTTAATTTATCGTGCAGTTTCTGGAACACCATATAGAAGGCGGGGGTGACAAAGAGCAGGGCTATCGTGCCGATGGTCATACCGCCGATTACGGCAAGTGCCAACGAGCGGTTTCCCACGGCTCCCGCACCGCTGCCGATTGCCAGAGGAACCATACCGAGAATCATGGTGAAGACCGTCATCAGGATGGGACGCAGGCGGTCTTGGCAAGCTCCGATCGCAGCCTCCACGATGCCCATCCCCTCCTTGCGCTTCTGTACGGCAAACTCCGTGATAAGAATGGCTGTCTTTGCCACCAGGCCGATCATCATGATGATACCTGTCTGCACGTAGACGTTGGCTCCCACACCCATCGACTCCATAGGGATGATGAAGAGGTAGGCGCCGAACAAGGCGAAGGGAATGGAGAACATGACTGCCCAGGGGATGAAGAGCGAGTCGTAGAGGCAGGCCATGATGAGGTAGATGAGCAGCATGCAGATGCCGTAGATGAGCATCGTCTCGTTGGATTCCGCATTCTCGGCTTCCTCGCGTGCCATACCTGAAAACTCGTAGCCGAACGTCTCAGGGAACACCTCTTGCTTCACCTCCTCGATGGCCTTGCGCACATCGTCGCTGGTGTATCCTGGTGCGGGCAAAGTGCTGACGGGATAAGAGGGGAAGAGGTTGAAATGGAGGTCCATAGCCGAACCCGTGTCGAGCTTCATCGAGACGAACTGGGAGACGGGCACCATGTGGTCTCCCACAGGCACGAAGATGCTGTTGAGTATGGATTCAGACATGCGGTACTCCTTGCCGGCTTGGATCATCACGCGATAGACATTGTTGTACTGCACGTAGGAGCCGATATAGTCTCCCGCCAGGAAGGCGCCGATGGTCTGGAGGACCGTCTTGGGAGAAATGCCCATTCGCTTGCAGGCAATCTCGTCGACATCGAGCCTGTATTTGGGGAAGTCGGTAGAGTAGGTGGAGGAGGCGAACTCCGTCTCAGGCCTTTGGCTGAGCTTCTCGACGAACTTCTCGCCCATCGCCACAAACTCGTGCTTGTCGGCACTTCGCGAAAGGTCCTGCAGGTTGAAACTGATGTCGGAGCCGTTGCCGTACCCAGGAATCTGAGGCATCTGGAAGGCCGTCACGTCAGCTTGTGGCAGGTTGATTGTGGCCCATTCCGTGATTCGGTCCTGGACGTCGGCAATGCTGAAGAAGGCACGCTCGCTCCAGTTCTTGAGTCGAACCATCAGGGTGGCGTAGTTCGTGCTGGTGACGTCCTCCATCATGGAATAGCCCGTCAGCGCTCCCACCGTCTCCACCTCGTCAAGCGACTTGATGTAGTCCTCGAGCTGAACCGTTGTGGCTTCTGTCTCATCCAGGTACGTGCCTGGAGCCAGCATGATGTTGACGAGAAGGAACCCTTGGTCTTCCTGCGGCACAAGCTCGCTCTTCGAGCGCATCACCAAGAAACCCGTCAGCAGACAGAAGACTGCCAGGAGAATCCAAGCGTTGGAAGGCCTTTTGATGAAGCGCTTGATGGCTTTCATGTATCTGCTCAGAAGCGCGTTGTAGGAAGTGGAGTAGGCCACATACATATAGTGGCTGATGCCTTTCTTGTGTTCCTCGCCGTTGTTGGGCTTCATCAGGAGCACGCAAAGAGCAGGGCAGAGCGTGAGAGCCAAGACCGTAGAGATTCCTACGGAAGAAGCCATCGTGACACCAAACTGCTTGAAGAAGGTACCCGAAGTGCCCGACATGAAGGTGACGGGGATGAAGACCGCCATAAAGACGAGTGTGGTGGAGATACAGGCTGCCGTCACTTCGCCAAGAGCATCGCTGACGGCGCGATTCATGTTCTTGGTCCCTTGCTCGAGCTTTGTCATCACAGCTTCCACCACGACGATGGCGTTGTCCACCACCGTACCGATGGCAAGCACGAGCGCGAAGAGCGTCAGCAGGTTTAGCGAGAACCCCGCTATCTTGACGATAGCAAAGGTGCCTATGAGGGAGACGATGATTACGATGGACGGGATGAGGGTGGCTCGGAAGTCCTGCAGGAAGAAATAGACCACCAGCACCACGAGGATGATGGCAACGATGAGCGTCTCCACCACATTGTGCATCGAAGCGTAGAGGAAGTCATCGCTCGTCTCAAGCAGCTTGAACTCCAAGCCTGCCGGCAGACGCTTCTCCACCTCGCCCAGCACCCGCTTGATTTCAGCGTTGACCTTCGTGGCATTCGCCCCAGGCGCCTGCTTCACATAGAACATCACGCCAGGTTTCCCGCTGATGTTCGTGCGGAAGTCGTAGGCTCTGGCTCCCAGCTCCACTTCAGCCAGGTCGCGCAGGCGGAGTATCTCGCCTTTCTCGGAAGCCCGCAGGATGATGTTCTCGAACTGCTTCATGTCGTCCAGCAGACCGTTGAACTCGATGTCTATCTTATCGGTGGCGCTCTCCAGTCGGCCGATGGGGACAACGAGGTTCTGCTCGTTGATGGCGGCGACTATCTCGTCGGGCGTTACGCCGTAGAGGCCCATCAGGTCGGGCTTCAGCCAGATACGCACACCATACTGCTCGCCCATCACCATCGTGCGACCCACACCGGCAATACGGCTGATGGCTGGCATGACGTTGATATCGAGATAGTTGGAGATGAACGACTGGTCGAACTGTCCGTCCGTGCTCTCCAGGCTCATGATCATCAAGGTAGCGTTGACGTTCTTCTGCACGGTAACGCCGTTTCTGATGACGTCTTCAGGCAATACGCCCGAAGCCTGGCTAACGCGGTTCTGCACGTTCACCGTTGCCTGGTCGGCATCCGTGCCCTGCTTGAAGTAGATATCAATCTCGCCCTCTCCGTTGGAAGTAGCCGTAGCGTCCATGTAGATCATGTTCTCCACTCCGTTCACGACTTCCTCGAGAGGCATGATGACGGATTCCATCACCGCATGAGCGTCTGCACCACTGTATGTGGCGCTGATGGTCACCATAGGCGGAGCGATGTCGGGATACTGCTCGACAGGAAGCGTCTGCAGGCTAACCACGCCGATGACTACCGTCAACACTGCGATAGCGAATGCCGCAACCCAGTGCTTCACAAAGAAATGTGTCTTCCTCACCTTCTTACTTTCTTACTTTCTTACTTTCTTACTTTTTACCTTTTTACCTTTTGACCTTTCACCTGACTTTCATTCCGTTGGACAGATTCTGCACGCCGTTGATGACGATCTCGTCGCCACTGTGCAGGCCGCTCTTCACGTAATAGTTCTGGCCGCTATTCGAGGGGATTGCCTCGCAGATGACTCCTTCTACGGTTCCGTCCTTGCTGACACGATAGAACATCAGATGGTTCTGCAGATGCACGGCAGCCGTTTTCGGCACACGGAACACTTCGTCCATCTGGATGGGGAACACCAGCGTAGCCGAGAGGCCGGAACGCAGCTCGTAGTCGGGGTTGGGGAAGGTCGCCTTACAGATGACGGTACCCGTCTTGCGGTCCACGATGCCGCCCATTTCCGTCACTACGCCTTCGTGGGCATACTCCTGTCCGTTCTTCAGCTGCAGCTTCAGTCGGGGCAGTTTCGCGCTGACACTTTTCCCGTCGATGTCCTTCAGACCTTCCGACGAGGGTTTCAGGTTGTATTGGTCAAGCAGTTCCAGCAACTGGCTCTCCGTATAAGAGAACCAAGCCTGGATCTCGCTGTCGTCGCTTACCGTGCAGAGCAGGTTGGAAAGGTCGGCCAACTCGCCGATTTTGAAACCGTTCTCCTTGATGATACCCGTGATGGGCGACCTCACCGTGCAATAGCCCAAGTGTGTCTGCGCCATAGCCAGCTGAGCCTGAGCCTGTTGGACGGAGGCCTGAGCCACATGGTAGGCGTTCATGCTCGACGAGAGGACGTAGTCGCTGATGATTCTCTTCTCAGCCAGCTTCTGGTTCGACTCGTATTTGAGCTTGGTCGTCTCCATCTGAGCTTTCGCAGCCGCCAGGTTAGCCTGCGCGTTCTGCACATTCAGCTTATGCTCCGTCTGGTCGATAACAAACAGGGCCTGCCCCTTTTTCACCTTGAAGCCGTCCTTGAAGTTCACCTCGCGGATGATTCCCGACACCTGCGGGTAGACTTCCACCTCGCTCAACCCGTGGAGTGAAGCGGGAATATAGATGTTGTAGACCCTCGTTTCGGGCTCAACTTTTCGGATTTCGTACTTGATTTGGTCCTTTTTAGCTTTGCGTGAACTGTTGCCGCAAGCCGTCATCACGACCAGCAGCAGGAAAAGCGGAAAAACCCGTACCCAATTACTCATCTTCGCATTCATAATTACATAAATTTGGCTGCAAAAGTACGAATAAGCGAGCGAAATACCAAATTTTATTTGTGTATTTCCGAGCGAAAGTACTTTCGGCGAAGTCAAAGGTATGAATAAGCGGGCGAAATACCAAATTTATTTGGGCATTTCCGAGCGAAAAAAATCGTAAATACGCTCTCCGAAACCGCTCTCCGCTAACCTCTCACCGAGAAAAAAGACTTTGAAAAAAGAAAAAAGGGGAGTTTAAGGCTCCCCTTTCTTGCTATCTGATGAAAAGCATTTCGCGATACTTGGGAAGGGGCCACAACTCGTCGTCTACGATGAGCTCCAGCTTGTCGATATGGTAGCGGATGAGGTCCATCAGGGGCGCTACGGTATCGTGGTAGGCGATGGCCTTCTCGCGCTCGTCCTCGAGCTTGTTGGCTATGCGGCGGGCGTCGGTGAGCTTCTCTGCATATTCGGTGATGAAGCTGCTGTGCTCGCTTATCTGCTGGATGAGGGACAGGTTGTTGGCGCTGAGCTTCTGGGCGGTCTCTTCCGGGAAGATTTCCTTCACCTTGTGGACGTTGTCGATAAGCTGGCTCTGGTAGCGGGTGGCTACGGGGATGATGTGATTGAGGCATAGGTCGCCGAAGATGCGTGCCTCGATCTGGATCCTCTTGTAGTAGGTCACGTCCTTGATCTCCAGGCGTGCTCTCAGCTCTGCCTCGCTCAGCACTCTCATGCGGGTGAACATCTCGATGGAGGAGGGGGAGACGTAGTTGTCGAGGATCAGGGGAGCGCTGGTCTCCACGTCGAGGCCTCGTCGGGCTGCCTCTTCCTTCCATTCGTCGCTGTATCCGTTGCCTTCGAAATGGATGGGCTTGCAGGTCTTGATGTCCTCGCGGACGATCTTGACGATAGCCTTCATGGTGTCCATTCCTCCTTCGACGAGCTTATCCACGCGAGCCTTGAAGTTGGTGAGCGCCTCAGCGACTGCGGTGTTGAGCACGATCATGGCTGCCGCACAGTTGGCTTGGGCTCCTACGGCGCGGAACTCGAACCGGTTGCCGGTGAAGGCGAAGGGAGAGGTGCGGTTGCGGTCGGTATTGTCGAGGAGCAGCTCCGGTATCTGGGGGATGTCGAGGCTGAGGGATTGCTTGCCAGAGAGGTTGAAGAGCTCGCTGTCGTCGGTATCCTCGAGCTTGAGCAGGACGTCGCTGAGCTGCTTGCCCAGGAAGCTGGAGATGATGGCTGGCGGTGCCTCGTTGGCTCCCAGACGGTGGGCGTTGCTGGCGCTGATGATGGAGGCCTTGAGGAGTCCGTCGTGCTTGTAGACGGCCATGAGGGTCTCCACGACGAAGGTGATGAAGCGGAGATTGTCGAGCGGAGTCTTGCCAGGTCCGTGAAGCTGGATGCCCGTATCGGTGGCCAGAGACCAGTTGCAATGCTTTCCGCTGCCGTTGATGCCGGCGAAGGGTTTCTCGTGGAGGAGGCATCGGAATCCGTGCTTGCGTGCCACTCGCTTCATCAGGCTCATGAGGAGCATATTGTGGTCTACGGCCAGGTTCGTCTCCTCGTAGATGGGTGCCAGCTCGAACTGGTTGGGAGCCACCTCGTTGTGGCGCGTCTTGCAGGGGATGCCCAGCTCGAGGGCCTTCCGCTCGAGGTCCTTCATGAACATCGCTACACGCTGGGGGATGGAGCCGAAATAGTGGTCGTCCATCTGCTGGTTTTTCGCGCTGTCGTGCCCCATCAGAGTGCGGCCTGTCATCAACAGGTCAGGTCGAGTTGCGAAGAGGCCTTCGTCGACGAGGAAATACTCCTGCTCCCAGCCGAGATTGCTGACCACTTTCCTGACATCGCGGTAGAAGTAGCGGCTCACGGCTGTAGCAGCCTGATCAACGGCCTTGATGGCCTTCTTCAGGGGAGCCTTGTAGTCGAGAGCCTCGCCCGTGTAGGAGATGAAGACGGTGGGGATCATCAGCGTGTCGTCGATAACGAAAACGGGGCTTGCGGGGTCCCAAGCGCTGTAGCCACGAGCCTCGAACGTGCTGCGGATTCCGCCGCTGGGGAACGAGCTGGCATCGGGTTCCTGCTGGACGAGCTCCTTGCCCGTGAATTCCTCCACCATACCGCCTTTCCAGTCGTGCTCCACGAAGCCGTCGTGCTTCTCTGCGGTTCCCTCCGTCAGAGGCTGGAACCAGTGGGTGCAGTGGGTTGCGCCCAGCTCCATCGCCCAGGTCTTCATCCCTTCGGCTACCGCATCGGCCGTCTGCATATCGAGGGTGGTGCCGTTATCGATGACGTCGCACATCTTCTTGTATACTTTCGCTGGGAGATACTTGAGCATCTTCTGGCGGGTGAATACGTATTTCGCAAAGAACTCGCTGGGGCGTTCTGTGCAGTTGGGAACCATGATGGGCTTCTTGGAGAAAGCCTTTCCTACAACCTGAAATCTAAGCGTACTTGACATGATGTCTATAATAAGAATGTATGTTTCTTTGTAAAAATTTTTCTATCTATCTTTCTCTCTATGCCTTGCTGCCGGATGCCGGTCCGCAGGAGGAGTCGTCGATGAACCTCTTGGCGAGGTCGTGGAACTCTTCGATGCGGCGATCGCGAAGGAAGGGCCACCAGCGCCGTACGTTCTCGCTGCGCTTCATGTCGACCTCGATGACGGCATTCTCCTCTTCGCTCTTGGAGGCTTGGTAGAGGATTTCGCCCTGAGGACCTGCCACGAAGCTGCTCCCCCAGAACTGAATACCTTTTGTCTGGCCGCTGGGGTCGGGCTCGAAACCTACACGGTTGACGGTGATGACGGGGATGCCGTTAGCTACCGCATGGCCGCGCTGAACGGTGATCCAAGCTTCCCGCTGGCGCTCCTGCTCGGCTGGCGTGTCTGAACTCTCGTATCCGATGGCGGTGGGATAGATGAGCAGATCGGCTCCCTGAAGGGCCATCAGGCGCGCTCCCTCGGGATACCACTGGTCCCAACAAACCTGTACCCCCAAACGGCCCAAACTGGTGGGGATGGGATGAAATCCCAGATCGCCTGGAGCGAAATAGAACTTCTCGTAATAAGCGGGATCGTCGGGGATGTGCATCTTGCGGTAGCGTCCTGCTACAGAGCCATCCGTGTCGAAAACGACGGACGTGTTGTGGTAGAGGCCCGTGCTGCGCTTCTCAAACAGGCTGGTGACGAGCACGATGCCGTGTTTCCTGGCTATCTGGGCATAGAAGTCCGTGCTGGGCCCGGGAATGGGTTCTGCGAGGTCGAACAGGCTTGTGTCTTCCACTTGGCAGAAGTAGAGGCTATTGTGCAACTCCTGCAGCACTACCAGCTGTGCTCCTTTCTTGCATACATCCTCGATGTTGCAGGCCAGTTTGTCCATATTTTTCCGCACATCGGAAGTGCAGCTCTGTTGGATGATTCCTATTTTCATATTCTCTTGAGTCTGTGTCAATCTTTATTCTATACAACTCCTTGGGGAAACTGCATGGTGCAGCAGTGGAGACTCCCGTGCTGGATGATCAGCGGGCTGCAATCTATCCCAATGATTTCATAGCCAGGAAAGGCTTGCTGCAATTGGTGGGCTGCCATTTGGTCGTTTCGTGCATCTCCGTATGTGGGCATCAGGACAGCTCCGTTGATAACGAGGAAATTGGCGTAGGTGGCAGGCAAGCGTTGCCCCTCGTCGTCGAAAACAGGAGTTGCCATCGGAAGCGGCAGGAGATAGTAGGGCAGACCTTCGCGGGTACGAAGGGCGCGGAGCTCCTCTTCCATCAGATGGAGTTCGGAGAAATGCTCGTCCTGCATGTCTGTGCATTTCACGTAGGCAATCGTGTTGTTGGGACAGAATCGGGCCAACGTGTCGATGTGGCTGTCCGTATCGTCGCCAGCGAGATAGCCGTGATGGATCCAGAGGATGCGGTCGGCTCTGAGAGACGACAGGAGTTGCTGCTCTATCCCGTCGCGGCTGAGCGGTTCGTTCCGGTTGGGAGCCAAGAGACATTTCGACGTGGTGAGGATGGTTCCCTCGCCGTCGCTCTCGATGCTTCCTCCCTCGAGGACAAAACCGAGGTGATCCTCGTAGGTTCCCTGGAGGACGTGCTGCTTCATCATGTTGCGGCAGATCTGGTTGTCGAGATTGGCAGGAAACTTTAGTCCCCATCCGTTGAAGCGGAAATCCAGCAAATGGGGCCCGTCGGCCTCGAGGACGGTGATGAACGCGTGATCGCGCGCCCAGGTATCGTTGGTGGGAATCTCGTGGAGGGAAATGTTGGCAAGAGCCTTCTGGGGCAGGTGCTCTTCAAGCAAGCGTCTCACTTCCTGCGGATTAGGCGTCACGATCAGGAGCCTCTCGCGGAGGGCAATCTCTGTGGCAATCCTGACGTAGCAGGCACAGACTTCAGGCAGTATGGGTGCCCAGTCGGTCTGCTCGTGCGGCCAGGTCAATTGAACGGCACTTTGGGGGTGCCATTCGGCAGGTAAGAAGGCGGTACGCGTTGAAGTCATATTCCTAACCTTGCGTTTGATAGCGACAAAGGTAGCACTTCTGGCAGAATTTTCAAAATAAATTTGGATATTATCTCAAATCTCGTTACCTTTGCTCACGAAAATTCGCATTTTATGAGCGTGAGAATTCAAGAAGTGATCTCTGCCCTTGAACGTTTCGCGCCTCTGCCCCTGCAAGAGAGCTACGATAATGCTGGCTTGCAGATGGGATTGACAGAGGCGGAAGTCTCAGGGGCATTGTTGTGTCTTGACGTGACAGAGGAAGTCATCCTTGAGGCCATCGATCTGGGGTGCAATCTGATTGTTTCCCATCATCCTGTGCTGTTCCACGGGTTGAAGACAATCTCCGATGCCACTCAGGTGCAGCGTTGTGTGCGTCTGGCCATCCAGAACGACCTGTGCATTTATTCGGCTCACACCAACCTGGACAACGCGATGGATGGAGTGAACTATCACATCGCTGAGCGGTTGGGACTGATCGATGTGGAAATGATGCTGCCCCGTAGGGTGGCTGTGCGTATCGACGGGCGTGAGACGCAGGTTTCTGCGGGCAGCGGAGTGATAGGTTATCTGCCCGAAGGCGAGGATTCCTTTGCTTTCCTGCAACGCGTGAAGCAAGCCTTCGCGGTGGAATGCCTGATGCACAACGATTTGCTTCAGCGCCCCATCCAAAGCGTAGCCCTCTGTGGCGGTGCCGGTGACTTCCTTCTCGACGAGGCTCTGCGCCTTCAGGCGGATGCTTTCCTGACGGGAGAGATGCATTACCACACTTTCTTTGGTCACGAGCAGGAGATACAGATAGGCATCCTGGGGCACTATCAAAGCGAACAGTATACGACAGAGATTTTTTATTCCATCTTGGGAGAGGCGTTTCCCAGCTTGCCTGTTTTTCAGACGAGAGTAAACACGAATCCCATTAAATACCTATAATTATAATATATATTATGGCAAGAGAAAAAGCAAAAGATCCCTCAGAACTGACTGTAGAGGAAAAACTCAAGAACTTGTATTCGTTGCAGACGATGCTGTCGAAGATTGACAGAATCAAGACGCTGCGCGGTGAGCTACCTCTGGAAGTGCAGGACTTGGAGGACGAGATCGCTGGTCTGACCACACGTATTGAAAAGATCAACAACGAGGTGGTGGAACTGAAGCGGGAAATCAGTGAGCGAAACAACAATATTGAGGTCAACAAGGTCAATATTGCACGTTTCAAGAGTCAAATCGAGCAGGTTCGCAACAATCGCGAGTACGATAACCTGAACAAGCAGATTGAGTATGCAGAACTGGACAACCAGTTGAACGAGAAGAAGATAGCTGAAGCCAAGACACTGGTGGAGGAGAAGACTCGTTCAGTGACTGACTACAACATGCAGGTGAACGATCGTCGCACCGATCTCGACATCAAAAAGAGTGAACTGGAAGAAATCATCAGCGAAACCAGAGCAGAGGAAGAGAAGCTTCGCGAGGAATCCAAGAACCTGGAGCTGACCATAGAGCCTCGTCTGCTGAGTGCGTTCAAGCGTATCCGCAAGAACAGCCACAATGGTTTGGGTATCGTCTACGTGCAGCGTGATGCTTGCGGTGGATGCTTCAACAAGATTCCCCCTCAGCGCCAGTTGGATATCCGTATGCGCAAGAAAATCATCGTATGCGAGTATTGCAGCCGTATCATGATTGATCCTGAGTTGGCTGGTGTTCGGCTTGATAGTCCTGTGGCTGAGAAGCCCAAGCGTCGCCGTTCCACACGCGCCAAGAAAGCTGAGACGGAGGAATAAGCAAGGAAACGCTCGTTCAAAGTGCGTCATATTGGGGGATATCGCTCAAGAAGTGGTATTCCCCTTTTTCGTAGTCCACTTGACAGCAGTAATGCTCCATACCGTTGCTGACGATGAGCCAGGGTACATGCAGCTTCATGTTGTAGCGGCTTATCTGTTGGAACGTCTCTTGCGTGATGGGGATATGCGGCGCCTTGTATTCTATGATCATGATAGGGCGGGCTTCCTTATCGTAAAGCACACTGTCGCAACGTTTTCGCGTTCCGTTGAGGTCCAGTGAAATCTCGTTGCCCATTCTGGCAGCAGGGTAACCCTTGTATTCGATGAGAAAATGGATGAAATGCTGTCGAACCCACTCCTCAGGCGTGAGGGTGACATATCTTCGCCTCAGAATATCGAAAATATTCAGTTTTTCACCCCTGCTGATGATTTTAAATTCCGTTTTTGGAAGATTCAGTGTCTTCATATAAGGAAAAAGTATTATCTTTGTGCAAAATTACAAAAAACATGAAGACGAAACAAGAAATCGTTGAAAATTGGTTGCCGCGTTATACCCAATGCAATCTGGAGGATTTTGGCGAGTATATCCTGCTCACCAACTTTAATAAGTACATAGACATTTTTTGTGATGAGTTTGGGGTGGAGAAACCTCCTTTTACGTCGAACATGCGTACTGTGACGGCAGATGGGATTTCGTTCATCAACTTTGGTATGGGCAGCCCCAATGCCGCTATCATCATGGACTTGCTGAGTGCCATTCATCCTAAGGCATGCTTGTTCCTGGGGAAATGTGGCGGTATCTCCAGTAAAACACGTCGAGGCGACCTGATTCTTCCTATCGCAGGAATCCGGGGCGAGGGAACCAGTAACGACTATTTTCCTCCTGAGATCCCTGCTCTGCCTGCTTTCATGCTGCAGCGTGCTGTCTCCAGTACGATCCGTGACTTGGGATATGACTACTGGACGGGTACGGTCTATACGACGAACCGCCGCGTGTGGGAGTTTGACGAGAAATTCAAGGATTACCTGCTTGCAACGCGAGCTATGGCGGTTGATATGGAGACGGCAACTCTTTTCACATGTGGATTCGCCAATCACATCCCCACGGGTGCCCTGTTGCTGGTGAGTGACAATCCGATGACTCCAGACGGAGTGAAGACAAGCACCAGCGACAACGAAGTGACACACACTTACGTGAAAGGACACGTGCAGATGGGAATTCAGGCGCTGGAAATGATCAAGCAGGACAAGAAGACCGTCCGCCATCTGAAATTCGAATATTGATTGCAAATGGCAGCAAGCAGCAAACAGGCGGCTATCACTCACGAACAGATCATACGTGACGTTCGGGCAGGTCAAGTGGCTCCGATCTATTATCTGATGGGGGAGGAGGCATACTATATCGACCGATTGAGCGATTTTCTGGTGGACACCCTGTTGAAACCCGAAGAGCGCGACTTCAATCTTGATTTGGTTTATGGAGCTGATGTTACAGCAGATCAAATCGTAGAATTGGCTCGGACGTATCCCATGATGGCGGACCGGAGAATCGTGCTGGTTCGCGAGGCGCAGTCTATTCGCTCACTGGATGCACTCGATGCTTATCTGCATCATCTGACATCCACCACGGTGCTCATTATGTGCCATAAACATGGTGTGCTGGATCGAAGGAAGGCTGTAGCCAAAACTATCCAGGAGGTAGGGGTTCTTTACGAAAGTAAGCGTGTTTTTGACGGTTCTCTGCCTAGTTTCATCACAAATTACCTTCGAAAGAAACAGGTCGGAATTGTGCCGGAGGCCGTGCAAATGCTGGCTGATCACGTAGGAACAGACCTCTGTAGGATGGCCTCAGAATTGGATAAATTGGTGCTCGCCTTACCATCGGGCGAAAAAAACGTTTCTCAGGGGCTTGTGGAAGAGCTGACAGGAATGAGTAAAGATTTCAACAACTTTGAACTTCAGTCGGCTTTAGCTCGTAAAGACATTTTTCGCGCAAATCAAATTGTTAAATATTTCCAGGGGAATCCTCGCTCTTTCGCTCTTCCTGCAACACTTTCAAATTTATTTACATTTTTTTCCAACATCATGTTGACATACTATTCTCCAGATAAAACAGAGAATGGCATAGCAGGGTGGTTGGGAATCTCTCCGTGGAAGGTTCGCAAGGATATTATGCCAGCTGTTAGGAATTACACTGGAATGAAAGTGATGCGTATTTTGAGCGAAATACGCAAAACTGATGCCGCTTCCAAGGGGGTAGGAGGGTGTAAAACATCCCCAGGAGAGCTCTTGCAGGAACTCGTTTTTATCATTCTTCATTGATCTTTTTATCTAGATTGCACGTTTTCTCAGATGTGTGTTTTTGCCTATTATTGTATGAATAATAGACAGTTAACTTGAGTTCTGGTTTGCTGAGAATTGAGCAAAAATGATTTGTTCTTCCTGCCATCAGGAATTTTCTAAGGATCGTGTTTTTGGCGCCCTAAATGCTCCTTCAAAAACCGATTAACATTCGTTTGCATATTGTTTCGTGAAATTAAATTTCACAATTTCAAATCATTAATCACAAATGCTTTGAAGGTCTGAACGGCGGATTTGTTTTGCAAGACCATATTCTTCTTGCGAATTCATGTTTTCAAAATGCGAATTCAAATACAGAAACAAATGGATGAATAGTAATTGATGGAATATTGTTTATATATAAAACATTGAATATTAACAAAATAAATCAATCGATTAAACATTTCTTATTCACCGATGTCAAGATTTCGAAAAAACAACTCATAAACAACGATTTTTCCTTTTATTCACTTGATTTGTTTATTGTAGAGTCCATAGAATCAGTTAATTAAGTACCAATATTTATCCAACTTACTTCAAGTCAATTTAAAGTCATGAATCATACGAAGATTCACAATCTAAAATTCGACATCTTTTTGGTTTGATAATTCGAATTTCAAAACAATGAAAACTTTTTTCGGGCACACTTTAAATTTATGTTCTCGAAATTTGCAGAAGCAAATTCTTTTATTTACCTTTGCAGAGGTTTATAGAACGAATTTTTGGGGTTACCCATCAAGAAACATGAAAGATCGTATTTATCAACTTATGAAACAGCAGGGATTGACGCAACAGGAATTTGCGAATGAACTCTGTATAGCTCCTGCTACTTTGTCTGGAATTTTCAACGGAAGGACAAAACCTACCAATAATATTGTGGCTGCTATCCATGAGCGCTTCCCAGAGTTGAGTATTCCCTGGTTGATGTTTGGCGAGGGAGACATGTATGTTGGCGAGCGTGTGGTGGAAACTCCTCTTGCTCCAGCGGAAGCTTCAGTTCCCTCTTCCTCTACCCAGGGTTCTGTTCCTGATTTATTCTCAGTATCGCAGAATCCAACTCAGAATATGACCCCACCTCTTCAACCGATTGTGAGGGAAACGATAAAATATCTTGACAAACCTCAACGTAAGATTACTGAAATCCGTGTCTTTTTTGACGACGGGACTTACGAGACATTTTCTTCCTGATGATAAAAAAATCCCCGCAATAGAATTCTGTTACGGGATTTTTTTTATATCTTCGCACCCATAAATACATTATTTATATAGTGAAGAAGCATATTTTAGACCTTTTTTTGACGCGAGTTGTTCATCTTCATGAGCGTTATGTGCTGCTTCAGGCGACCGATCCTGTGGCTCCTTTGCCCGAGATGTTGCCTGGTCAGTTTGCTCAGATTCGTGTGGATGGAAGCAAGGAAACTTTCCTGCGTCGCCCCGTTAGTATTCATAATGTGGATCGGCAGGCTAATGAGGTTTCTTTTTTAGTGCAGATTGTGGGCGAAGGAACTCGTGCTTTGTCTAGACTTCAGACTGGTGATACTCTTAATGTCATTCTTCCTTTAGGTAATGGATTTACCATGCCTGAATCTCCTGACGAGAAGGTGCTTCTTGTTGGAGGTGGTGTAGGTGTGGCTCCCCTCTTGTATTTGGGTGTCAGGATGCGTGAGATGGGAGTTGAACCTACTTTCCTTTTGGGGGCTCGCAGTCAGTCAGATTTGCTCCAGCAGGAAGCTTTTCGAGCTTTGGGACGTGTGTTTGTCACCACAGAGGATGGAACGGCTGGTGAGCGAGGATTTGTCACTCAGCACAGTCTGCTCCAGAAGGAACGTTTTACGCGTATTTGTGTTTGTGGCCCCAAGCCGATGATGCTTGCTGTGGCTCGCTACGCCAAATCGGTCTCCACTCCCTGCGAGGTCAGCCTGGAGAATATGATGGCCTGCGGATTGGGCGCTTGTCTGTGTTGCGTCGAGGATACGCAGCAAGGCAATGTGTGTGTGTGTACAGAAGGTCCAGTTTTTAACATAAACCAACTGAAATGGCAGATCTAAGGGTTGATATTGCAGGACTCCATCTCAAGAATCCTGTCATGACCGCCAGCGGAACGTTTGGCTACGGACTTGAGTTTCAGGATTTTGTGAACCTCGAGGATATCGGTGGTATCATTGTCAAGGGGACCACTCTCCTTCCTCGCCAGGGCAATGCATATCCCCGTATGGCGGAGACAGCCAGCGGTATGCTCAATTGTGTGGGGCTTCAGAATAAGGGGGTCGACTACTTCTGCTCGCACATATATCCGCAAATCAAAGACATCCAGACCAACATCCTGGTCAATGTGTCAGGCAACAGTCCTGAGGATTATGCCGAGTGTGCAGCGCGAATCGATGAACTGGAACACATACCTGCTATAGAACTCAATATCTCCTGCCCCAATGTGAAGCATGGAGGGATGGCTTTTGGAACTACTACCCAAGGGGCTGCTAGTGTGGTGCGTGCTGTGCGACAAGCTTACCACAAGACGTTGATCGTGAAACTCTCGCCCAATGTGACCAGCATTTCTGACATAGCGTTAGCTGCAGAGGGCGAGGGAGCCGATGCCGTTTCTCTCATCAATACCCTGATGGGAATGGCCATAGATGCCGAAAAGCGTCGTCGCGTGCTCAGTATCGGAACTGGAGGCCTAAGCGGTCCTGCTGTCAAGCCTGTGGCGCTGCGTATGGTCTATGAAGTGGCCCATGCTGTGCAGATTCCCGTTATAGGGCTTGGAGGTATTTCTTCCGCGAAGGATGCCGTTGAGTTCCTCTTGGCAGGCGCAAGTGCCATCGAGATAGGTACAGCCAATTTCCTGGATCCAGCCATTACGGTGAAGGTCGCCCAGGGAATAGATGAATATCTGGACCGCCACGGATTCAAAAGCGTGAAGGATATAGTCGGAATTGTAGAATAGAAACATCCATGAGAATAGACATCATAACCGTTCTGCCCGAACTGCTGGAGAATTTCACGCAGGAATCCATCGTGGGGCGTGCTCAGAAGAAAGGATTGGTGGAAATCCATATCCATAATCTGAGGGACTACACGAAGGACAAATGGCGACGTGTGGACGACTATCCCTTCGGAGGGTTTCCTGGTATGGTGATGCAATGCGAACCCATCGATCTTTGCATCAGCGAATTGACCTCCCAGCGCCATTATGATGAGGTCATCTTTACCAGTCCTGATGGAGAACAGTTCGACCAGCCGATGGCCAACACGCTCAGCCTTTGCGAGAACATCATCATCCTTTGCGGGCACTACAAGGGTATCGATTATCGCATCCGCGAGCATCTCATAACGAAGGAAATCTCTATTGGAGACTATGTGCTGACGGGTGGAGAGCTGGCCGCAGCTGTCATGACGGATGCCATTGTGCGTATCCTGCCAGGTGCGATAGGGGATGAGCAGAGTGCGCTCTCCGACAGTTTCCAGGACAATCTCTTGGCAGCTCCCGTCTATACTCGTCCAGCCGAATACAAGGGATGGAAAGTGCCTGATGTCCTTCTCTCTGGCCATGAGGCCAAGATTAAGGAATGGGAGTTTCAGCAGAGTCTGGAGCGCACCAAGCGGCTTCGTCCCGATTTGTTGAGAAAGAACGATTCGAAAAAAAGTGAATAAGACATAGATTGCACGAAAATGGAACAAAAGAAGATGAATCTATATATCATCGCAGGCTGCAATGGAGCTGGCAAGACCACCGCCAGTTTCACCGTCTTGCCTGAGATGTTGGGCTGCCGCGAGTTCGTCAATGCCGACGAGATTGCAGCAGGCCTCTCTCCCTTCAATCCTGAAGGAGTAGCCATTCAGGCAGGACGCCTTATGATAGACCGCGTCATCCAGTTGCTCAAGGAGGGCGAGACCTTCGCTTTCGAGACAACGCTTGCCACACGTTCTTACGTGAAACTTATTCAGCAAGCCCAACGGCGCGGCTATTTCGTCACGTTGCTCTTCTTCTCGCTGAGCACCCCAGAGCAGGCTGTTCGACGTGTTGCGCGGCGAGTGAGCTTGGGTGGGCACAATATTCCTACCGACGTCATCTATCGCCGATATGAGTCAGGCCTGCAGAACCTGTTCCAGCTCTACATGCCCGTCTGTGACTATTGGGCGCTCTACGACAACAGCAACTGCCCTGCCGTGAAGCTGGCTTGTGGATGGAATGGAGACAAGGTAAATATTCTGGAGCCTGAGGCATACAATGCGCTTAAGGAAAAATACAGTTCATCGCAAGAGGAGGGCGAAGGCCATGACAGATAATGAGATCAGAGAGATGGAGATTCGGATAGACGAAGGCATCCGTCTGGCACAGCGCCGCCTGATTCAGCGTGCCATTTATGACCACCAGGCTTTAGTGTTCTCCCAAAATGGAAAGATTGTGGAGCAGGTTCCTCAAGGCAGTCCTGATACCGCCCGCAACAGCGATGGAGACCCCATGTATCGTTATCGCTACAAGTTAATGCATTAATCCGCATTTTCTTTCAGGAAAAGATATAAGTAAAGGGACCCGATGAAGGTCCCTTTCTGTATTAAAAATAACTTTGAAATCTCTTATCGAGTGTATCGTTCAATCATGTGTAATATCTTGAGCCAACAGGTATATAGTTCCCTTTTTCTATCTATTTAATTCAAATGAACCTCTTGTTCCAGTTACACCTTCATATATGTAAATTTGATATGTTACACCATTAAATACTTTAGTAGGACCTGTATTTACAGATGTATCTGGGTCAGCAGAACTACCAGGTACCAAATGAGAATCCGCAGGTACAGCAGTATACCATATATTTCCAGCTGTTCCCCCTTTTATTAATTGATCTATAGATGTAGGTAATGTTGTACCTAATTCATACCATCCACCGCCATTTTCATAACTTGTTACAATAGGACTAATTTCAGTCATTGTTGATGGATTTGTTTGACCTACATACCAATAATAAGTTGGTGCATCACATATTCCAATTTTTATTGCATTAATATATCTACTTGTGCCAGTTGATTTATATATTGTATGTATTTGATTACCAACCGTAATATTGCCTTGAGATGTAAATGCAGAATTAGATACATTATTATTTAAGCTATCATATATGGCATGTCCTGTTGGAACTAATACATAATAATATGTTTTTTCATTTGCATTATATAATGTATTACTTAAATAATCCATTGATGTTTTACTTGTAGTCTTCTTACCTGCAGTATTTAAATTATCAACTCCATAATCTTCAGGATATGTTTCATTTATAATTTCATCAACATTATCAACCGTCGGTAATGTCCAACCTGCATAATAATAATAATAAGTTACCCCTTCTGCCGTTCCACCACCATTCTCCATGATAATCTTAACGATGGCAGTTATGTCAGCCACATCCACCTTGCCGTCCCCATTCACATCGCCTTTCAAAGGCTCATTGTTTCCACTCTGTGCAGATGCACACATACTTGCCAACAACATTGCTGCCATCAGGAATAATTTCTTTGTCTTCATTGTCTTATTGATTTGTTGTTTGTTGATAATTGCTTGTTTGAGTCTAAAATGCACAAAAAAAAACGTGGACTACTTACTTCGTCTACGTTTCTGAGGTATCGCCAAACACCCGACTCACAACACGAGTAAAAGCCCACGCCGAGGCGTGAGCATCCGAACTTTTTGCTCTTGTGAGTCTCTTTAATTTGGCGAATTTCAGAAACAAGAATCTAAGCGGACGCTTTTTGTCTGTATGTCTTTAGTCAGTTATGCTACATAAGCGGTTCTGTTTAATCGGTTTGTGATGCAAAGATACAAATAAATTCTTTATACGAAGATTTCATCAGCATTTTTTTGATTGATACATGAAAAAACGTTCCGTCAGAAGTTTACACCTACGGTTAGAGTGAGGGCGCTGTTGCGGCAGTCATCAAAGGAGTTGTGGCTGATGTTGGCCAATCCCCAATCGTAATTGATTTCGGCATAGAGCATGTCGTATCCGATTCCACAGCCCAACCTGATGCCAGCATCGCCGCGACGGAAACTGTAATCCGAGTTGCCAAAGCTGCTGTAGGCCTCACGCTCCTGGAAATCCTTGATTCTGCCCGCAACTCCAAGTCCGATGTATCCTCCCAGATAGGGCTGCAAAGAGAAACTCCTGCTCATGTTGACCTTGTACTTGAACACGAATGGCAGTTCCAGATAATCCAGATTGTACTTGAAGTGGGAGCCGCCTACGGTGCCTCTGCCTCCCTTTTCAGTATAATAGAGGCCAGTTTCCAGATAGAGTGGAACATAGCTCGAGAGTGGGAATCCGGTAGCGATACCTACGTTGAGCCCAGCCTTCATGTTGCTGCCGTCCAGATAAGGGTCATCGCTGTGGACGGTGGTGAAGGTTGGACCAATGCGAAGGCCGACGTAAGGATGGTTCCAACGGGCATAGAAGCGGTCCTGATAGGAATGTCGAGGCTGATAGCGATATCCCTCGAGGTATGCTCTGGGGTACTTGCCGTGATATTGAGCATTGGCACTCATGACTGCCAAGCTGATGAGGCTGATGATAAGGATGATTCGTTTCATAGTTGTAATCTTTAAGTGATCCGTTTGTTTAGTTTTCTTTTCCTTCTGCTGCAAAGTTAATCCATCCTTTTCCTCATCTGCAAGGAATTTCGATATTAGCCAGGAGGGAAATCCCTATTATGATAAGATGTAAGACGCAACACGTTGAAATGGCGGTTTCAACACGTTGTCTTTGCCGTTTCAACACGTTGACTTTTCTCTTTCGACGTGTTGCGTTTTTGGCTATGAAATCCGACAAAAAAAGATGGGACAACCTCTTGGATGTCCCATCTCTAAGAATGTATCTTCTGGAATCTGTATTCCTATTATTATTAATAGAAGATGTAGCGGTTGTCTGTCACGTTGGCTTTCTGGTAGAGCTCAGAGGTGAAGTTTGAGAGAATGCGGCCGGCGCTCTGAGCCAACTGCTGCTCTTCCTTCTTCTGGTCGTAGGAACCCTCGTGGGAATGCTGGTCAAGAACCTGGAAAGCATAGATTGCGGAGTTACCCTTGATGCCTGACTTGAAATCGCCTGGCTTGGTTCCGCTGATGGCACCGCTCAAAGCAGGTTCGCTGGCACCCACCTTGGAAACGAAGGCGTTGCTGGTGAAGGAAACGTGCTTGATGGTATCTGTAACTGCACCTTCGATCTTCTCGAAGTCAGCGATGCTCTTCACGTTGGCCAGTTTCTCCTGGAGCTGGGCAGCTTTCTTGTCCTTCATGATCTCAGAGGTCAGGAAAGATTTGACTTGCTCGTCGTCCCAGTTGACATAACCCTTCTTGTGGATGCCTGTCAGGATGCAAACCAGCAGGTGGTCGTTCTCGCCACACTCGTAGAGGGGAGAGATGTCGCCAACCTTGGTGTCCTTGTTGAAGATCCAGCGCAGAGCGTCGCGAGTACTGTGGACGTTGGCAACGTTGTGCTCAGCGCTGCTCATGCCCTGACGGGTCTGGATGGTGTAGCCAGCCTTCTGAGCTTCTGCTTCGATGTCCTCAGCTTTCTTGTTGCCAGCCAGGAATGAACTGAAGTCGTTGTAGGCTTTGCCATAGGTGTCCTTGCTGAAGTCCTGGGCGCGCTTGATGACTGCTACGTTGTACTTTTCGATGATGTTGCGACGGTCTGTCACTTGAGCGATGACGATGCCTTGACCTTCCAGTACGATCTTGTTGTAGACGTTCAGAGGAGCGGTTGTGATGGTCTCGAGGAAGATGCGGTTGTTCTCGTCAATGGCCTGTCCTTCATACTGGGCGCTGGTCAGCCAGTTCTTGGTGGCTGGCTGGTTGTATTTCTTTGCGATGCTGTCGAAGGGCTCGCCTGCGTTCAGGGCTGTCATGATGCTGTCGGCAGTCTTCTGGATGGCATCCATTTCCGTTCCTGGAACACCAATCTGGCGTACCTCTACGGAGTCAGGACGGCTTACCTTGGAGAGCAGGCGGACGATGTTTATTGTGTTGTCGCTTACGTTCACGTAGGGACCTTTCTGAGAACCCTCAGAGAGAGAATCCAGCTGCTGAGCGACGTCAGTGGGAAGTGCTCTCTTGCTGACGGGTAGTAAGCTGAAGGCAACTTGGCTTGCTGCCTCGCGCACGATCTTGGCTGGCTCGGCTCCTTCTGCTGCCAATGCTTCTGCATAGCCTTGCATTTCGCTATTGAGAGCATCGATGTCTTCCTGGCTAGCCTTTACAGCAATGTCGATATACTTGATGTCGCGAGTTTCCTGGGTGCTCTTGAAGAGTTCCTTCATTTTTGCGTATTTGGCTTGCAGCTCGCTGTCCTCTATCGTGATGTCTGCATCCTTGATGGTAGTGTAGGGAAGGGCAGCCATGAGGATGTTGCTCTCGTTGGTGCGGCCATCGAATGCCATCTTTGCAGCTACGGGATTGCTGATCAGGGCGTTGCTGAGGAGATTCTGATATTTCTGCAAGAGGGTCTGCTGGCGGATGTTCTTCTCGATGAATTTCCAGTAATTGAACATCTGGGTGTATTGCTCCTTGGACTCAGCGGGGATTTCTGTGTTGTTGATGACCTCGTCGTACTGAGAGAGGAACTGCTTCAGGGCATTGTAGTCGAAGGTTCCCTGCTGGGTACGGAAGGGAGTTTGGGCGAGCATGGGGTTGCTGCCCTTTGAGATGATGTCCTGCAATTCGGCATCGGTCACGGAGAGACCCAATTTGTCGCACTCGTGCCCAATGAGCTGCTGGTTGACATAGGTTTGCCATACCTGATCGCGGATCATTGCTACCTGATCGTCGTTCAGCGTGTTCAGACTGTTGGTGAACTTGATAACGTCAGTGTACTCATCAACCAAAGCGTTGTAGTCCTGTACGTTGATGCTTTTGCCATAGATTTCGCCTACTTTTTGACGGCTTTCTGCCTTGGTGTAAGACAGGGAGCGCACAAATTCTTCGGCAATGAATGCAAACAAGGCGAGACCTACGCAGATAATCAGGATCTTGCCTCTGTTACGGATTTTTTGTAATGTTGCCATTTCTTTGTTGTTTTATTTATTTTGTTGTTTTAATTTCACAATTAGCGCACAAAGATATGAAAAAAATCCCATACCTTACCTATTTAAATAAGAAAAAGTGCAATTATTATACTGCTTTGAGCCGTACAAGTTCAATCTTAGTGGTTGTTTTCTTCACTATCTTGAATTCCCAATGGCCAAATTTCACTACTTCGTTGAGTTTGGGGAAACTCTGATACTCGTGAAGAATGAGTCCACCCACAGTCAGATACTCGTCGCTTTCTGGCAGATCCAGTCCCAGTATCTCATTGGCCTTTTCTATCTCCAGTCGAGCGGAAAGCAGGTATTCGTTCGGACCCAACGGCTTGGCTATGTAGTTCACGTTGTCGTGCTCGTCCTCGATGTCTCCAAAGATTTCCTCCACCAGGTCTTCCAGAGTGACGATTCCGCTGGTACCTCCAAACTCGTCTACCACAACAGCTATCGAGCGTTTCTGGGCAATGAAGTTCGAGAGTAGTTTCTGGGCATTCATCGTCTCTGGCACAATGCTCACTTCCCGCATGCTCTTGGTCCAGTCTTCGCCAGGCTTCAGCCGGAACATTTCCGAGGAATGTATGTAGCCAACAATATTGTCGATGTCATCTTCGTAAACGATGATTTTGCTGTGCCCCCTCTCGACGAAATGATTCAGCAAGACCTCCAAGGGAGTCTTGATTTCCACAGCGTCAATCTCTGTGCGAGGCACGATGCAATCACGCACTTTCACGTTGCTGAAATCCAGTGCATTCTGGAAGATCTTCACTTCATCCTCCATCTTGTCCTCGTCGTCCACACGCTCTATATTGCTTTGAATCAGGTAGTCCAAGTCAACTTTAGTGAAGGCTTTGTCTTCCTCGCCCGATTTCACTTTTACTCCAACGAGCCTCAGGATCAGTTTGCTCAGTCCGCTGGTGAACTTGCTGATGGGCCACAGAAAAATATATATGATATAGGTAGGTAGGGCAAATGCTCGCATCATCCGGTTGGGGTCAATGCGGAAAAGGGCTTTGGGAAGGAATTCTCCAGTGAAGAGCACGATAGTCGTGCTGACCAGCGTCTGGATAATCAGGCAGAAAGTGTCATTAGGGCAGTCGCCATACATGTCTGGCACATGGATACCCAGCGGAGTCAGGATGAGCCGCTCGATGAGTTGAGCCATCAGGATACCATAGATGACGAGAGCGATGTTGTTTCCCACCAGCAGGGTAGAGATGAAGTTGTTGGGATGGTGATAAAAGGTATCGATCAGATGAGCTGAGAATGTGCTGCTCCCGCGGTCCATCTCGAATCTTAGTTTACTGCTTGAGACAAATGCTATCTCCAGGCCTGAAAAGTATGCGCTGAAAAGAAGCACAAGCAAAGTCTCCAATATGAGTTGTGTTGTCTCGTTCACTTTCTGTTTTCTCCTTGTCTTCCTTTACGTTATTTTTTCTTCTTCTAAGAGTGAATTATGTTTTATCTGCCAACCGTTTGGAATTTCTTGGCAGGAGGAAGTGCACCTTTTTCTTTGGCTTGCACCTTTGCGCGCTGATCTTGTTCCTTTGGCTGTTCAGCGGTTTCCGTCTTCGTTTCTGTGTTGTCCTTCGTCTGGTCGGCAGGTGGCTCCTGTGTGTCTGATACAGGGAACGCTCCCACCGAATTGTTGACGTAATATTTCGTCATCTGTTCGTTGCTGCGGAATTCAGTGCCTTCCAGCTCACGTTCAGGAGTTTTGATGTGCATGTATGTGTGGTTGTACATTTCGTGTCGAATCATGTCCCAAAAGAGTTCCTCTGTGCGAAAAACATCTCCTTTAATGTTGCGGACCACTACTCTTCCCCTCAATTCCCAGACCTTCTGCTCATGAAGATAAGCAGTGTCGGATTGCACGTACAAATCAATGTGGAACTTCTCGTCGAAACGTTCCATGAGAAGCCCTTTCACAAACTTCCATGTGGCAGCCTTGCTCTCTTGGGTAAAAATATCCCACTCTTCGGCTACCATGTGGTAACGCATCACGCCAGAGTCAGAGATCAAGGTGTTGATTCCACGGGCATGCATGAATGGGATGGAGTCATTTTCTCCGATAGCTGGAGCAGTATGCTCTACATCTCCGCTGCAGGCATAAGTCAGGCACATGGCCGATAGGAAAACCAATAGATATGATGCTTGCTTTTTCGTATTCTTTCTCGTTTATCTGTAAAAAGAGTAATCAGAGTTGGTTTACTTGATCTTGAACTTCATGAACCAGCTTTCGTTGAAGGTTGCTCCCAGGCTCAGCGTGAAATAGTTCTCTGTAATCATATTGCTTACACTGGGTGAACGTTGCATCCACTGAAGGCTCACGTTGACCATCGTTCCATGATTGATTTTGTTGCTGATGGGTAGTGCTGCTCCCAGACTAATACCATATTCTCTAGGTCCATCCTGATTGTTGACTATCAGATAAGGAGTGGAGAAATTGGCTCCCATCCTCCATTGGATGCGATTTATGTAGGAGCCCAGAGGGTTCTTGATATATTGTGCTCCTACTGCTATCTTGCTTCGATTCATGTAATATCCCGTTTGGGGCGTATAGGTCAGACTACCAGAAGCGGTACTCATTTCAGGAATACGGCACTTGCTCCATTGCTCGTATTTGTAATCGGCTCCTACCAGCAGGTTACTCCCATGCTTCCATGTGGCGCCAAATCCATAAGTGTAGGGCAGGTCGAAAGCGTTCTTGGCTACCACTTGCACGCTATCGCCAGTACTTGTATAGCGGGTCAAAGTGGCATCATTCTTAATTTTATGACCGATTCCTGCGGTCACACCTATCGTCAGCAAGTCTTCCTTTGTGAGATGGATGGGGTATTGCAGGCCGATGTCTATCTTGTAAGTCTTTATTTGTGCGTCATGGGTTGAGTTTAATCCGCTGTACGACTTGGACGAACTGGTGCCCTCGTAGAAAGCCTGCGTCAATTGGTGGTTATAGGTTCCCCAAATATAACCTGCATTGACTCCTATGGACAGTTTGCTGAATGGATTCCAACCAACACCAATATACATCTGATGCAATCCTCCGTCACCATAATAAGTGTTGTCGGTAGTAATGGCTTGGGTTGTAGTGTAATCGTTGGCGACCTTGCTTTCATGACTGAAGTTGTAACCAATCGTGCTGAAGGGGATGAATCCTGCAGATAAGCCCATTCCCTTGGCAATGCGGAATCCCATGTTGACGTAATCCAGCGAGCAGTTTGTCACGTTTATTCTGCTGGCACCGCTCTTCATGTTTCCCATGCTGACATTCATGCCAACATCAAAGAGGAAGGTCAGTGAATCTATCGCAGAATAGGAGGCAGGGTTGGTCATGTTCACACAGTTGCCAGCTCTGAGGCCCTGTCCGATGCCCCCCATTGCCTTGTTGAAGCCTTGCGATTGGTCGTTCAGTGTTCCTAGACCAAATCTGGAATAGCTGCTGTTGCTTCCGTTGGTTTGACCCATAGCAAAGCTAGCCACAATGGCCAGCAAAAGGGCGCAGATATATTTCTTATAGTTCGTCATTCAATTTCTTCTTTCTTCAGTCCCAAAGGAGATTTGCTGTTCTGAGTATGTTACTTTTCAATGCTTAGGCTGTCTTGATAATCCAATATTCGGTTTAGTCCGCGTGGCACAATGTATTTGTCTGAGAATACGATGCTCTTGATACCTGCGTCGAAGTTGATTTCGTCGCCACCGGTCAGGAATACCATCAGATTGGGGTACTTTGCTCGCATGGAACGGATGTAGCCTTCTATTTCGTACTTCATGCCGCGAAGCACGCCGCTACGGATAGCAGTATGGGTATCATATCCCATGCCTGGCACATCGCCCCTGGGGGAGACCAGAGGCAATTTCGCAGTGAAATGGTGGAGGGATTTCAAGCGCATGTACATTCCTGGAGCAATATTTCCGCCCCAGTAATTGCCATACTTGTCAATCACTTCATAGGTGATACATGTTCCTGCATCAATGATTAGCAGGTCTTGGCCAGGTTTCAAAGTGCTTGCCCCCACTACGGCAGCCACACGGTCGGCCCCCAATGTTTGAGGAGTGCGGTAGTGATTGTGGATGGGGATGGGAGTTTCGTGAGTCAGGTACAGCATAGGGAAATCCAGTGCGTCCAGTTTTCGCTGAGCCTCCTCGCTGATGTCTCTGACGGTAGCCAGAATTCCTTTCCTGAAAGGATATTTCTTGGAGAATTCCTCCAAGCCAGTCAACGTCTCGTCGTCTGCATGGAGTTCGTCAACGGGATCGTTTCCTCGGAATGCGACCAGCTTGGCCACTGTGTTTCCTATATCGATTATTAATTTCACGGGTACAAAGGTACATAATTTATATGAAACTCAAACGATGTTGCACGAAAGTTTTATTTGACAAAGCAAAATATCTGCTTCTTCAGGTTCGAAAATTCGTCTAAAAGCCGTACCTTTGCACCCGATGAAACGTTTCAAGTCTTTATTTTTGCTTCTTATGCTGGCTTTGCAAACCCTTGCTCAACCAGCCGATAGTTTGCAGATAAGTCTTATAACCTGTTCGCCAGGGCCCAAGGTATATTCACTTTATGGCCATACTGCCATACGTTGTCAGAATTTCACCCGTGGGGCAGATTGGGTGTTCAATTATGGTGTTTTTTCTTTCACCCAACCTAATTTCGTCTGGCGTTTTGTGTTGGGAAAATGCGATTATATGGTGGAAGCCATTCCTTGGAAGTATTTCCTGACTGATTACGAAAGTCGTGGCTCCAGTGTGACGGCTCAGGTACTTGATCTAAGTCCCACAGAAGCATATCGTATCTTTTATAATCTCATCGAGAATTGCCGTCCTGAAAATTGTGAATACAGATATAATTTCTTTTACAATAATTGTACTACAAAAGCACGCGATATGATCGAGTGTTCAGTGGAAGGTGATGTGGAGTATACGTCAGAATCCAACAAGAAAACCTTCCGCCAAATCCTTCATGAGTACACCAATGTAAATCCTTGGTCTGGAGAAGGAAATGACATGCTTTTAGGAGCTTCTGTCGACACACTTCTTGATGATCGTTCTCAGATGTTCGCTCCAGAATATATGATGCGTTATTTGGATGGAGCTGTGATTCGTGACGAGAAAGGAAACGCAAGACCATTAGTAAAAAGAACTGACATTTTGTTAGCGAAGAAAGAACAACCTGTCGAACTTCTTTTTCCTCTCAGTCCTCTTGCATGTGGGTGGATTCTTTTAGCCTTCTCCTTGATAATTGTATGCATAGAATACCTCACTCACCACATGTTTTGGATATGGGATGTTCTTCTGTTGTTCTTGCAGGGATGTGCCGGCACGTTGTTGGTTTTTATGTTTCTTTTCTCTCAGCATCCGTCAGTCGATACAAATTGGCTCGTGTGGCTTCTCAATCCAATCGCTTTTCTAGGGATTCCTTTGGTCGTGAAGGCTGCTTGGCATCGCAGAAAGACATTGTGGCACGCATACAATTTCACCGTTTTAACATTATTTATAGTATTTTCCCCTTGGATACCACAAGATTTTGGGGATATAGTTGTACCTTTGGCCCTGATTTTGTTGAGTAGGCCAATAAGTTATTACTTATTCTATCAGCGAAATCAGAGAACAAAAGTAAAAAAATGACATATTCCAGACGATATAGCCTGCTCACTTCCTTGCTGACATTGTTGGCAATCACTAATGGAGTTGAGGCCCAGACAGCCCCTGAAGTACCCCATTTGGTGGTTAACATTGTTATTGAACAATTGCGTTCGGATTATCTTGAAGCCTTCTCTCCACTTTTTGGAGAACGTGGTTTCAAGCGTTTGTTTAGCGAGGGTCGTGTCTATACTCAGGCAGAATATCCTTTCGCATCGCCTGACCGAGCTTCTGCCATCGCTTGTCTCATGAGTGGTGCATCACCTTACGAGAATGGCATTGTCTCTCAAACATGGATCAATCGTCAGACTTTGCAACCCATCTTTTGTGTGGATGATAGCCAGTATGAAGGCTGTGAAACGAAGGAGAAATCTTCCCCCACGAACCTGGGTGTCTCCACCATCTCTGATGAGTTGAAGGTTTCCACAGAGGGACATGGTATTGTTTACAGTGTGGCTCCAAATCGTGATGCAGCCGTTCTTTTGGCAGGTCATGCTGCTGATGGAGCTTTCTGGCTCGATGATGAAAAGGGCACGTGGTGCAGTACTTCTTTTTATGGTGAATATCCCAAATGGGGAACCAACTACAATACGACCAGCAGTTCTTTGGCTACCCGAATCGAGAAGATTGAGTACGAACCCATCAATGAACTGGTCAGCAAGTACGATTATTTTGTCACAGGAAGTACTCCCAAGGAGGCTTTCAAGCATAAGTTCAAGGGCAATCTTAAGTATCGTCAGTTCAAGGCCAGTGCCTGTGTTAATGAGGAGGTGAACAACTTCGTTCGCATGCTGATGAACAGCACTCTCATTGGTACTGATGGAGTAACCGACATGCTCAATGTGGGTTATTATGCTGGAAATTTCGACCATCAGTCTGTTTCCCAGTGTCCCATGGAACTTCAGGACACTTATGTTCGTCTTGACCGCGATTTGGGTGATCTTTTTGCCATGCTTGACAAGCGGGTAGGAAAGGGTCATGTGCTTTATGTCGTCACGAGTACTGGTGAGACAGAACCTGATGATGTGGCCGACCTGAGCAAGTACCGTATCCCCTCAGGCACTTTCTCTATTAACAAGGCTCAGCTTCTGCTTAACATGTATCTGACTGCCGTTTATGGGGAAGGCCAGTATGTGGAAACGACCTATCGCAATCAGATTTTCCTTAATCTGAAACTCATCGAGGATCGAAATATCAATCTCTCTGAGATGCTTGAGCGCTGCTCTGATTTTCTCATTCAGTTGAGCGGTGTTCGTGATGTCTATACGAGCGAACGTCTGGCTTTGGGAGCTTGGACTCCAGGTATCAGCAAGCTTCGCAATGCCTACAATCCCAAATGTTCAGGCGATATCCTGTTACAGATTTCTCCAGGATGGACTCTTTCCAACGAGAATACCGGCGAGAAGATTCTCAGCCGTGAATCATATATGACCTTCCCTCTGTTTTTCCTGGGCAGCAATGTCCAATCAGAGAAGGTAGTCACTTCTGTCACTGTGGACCGTGTGGCTCCCACCTTGGCAAAGGCCATGCGCATTCGAGCTCCGAATGCTTGCGCTCAGGCTCCTTTACAATGACGGCTGAGACAATAAGAGAGAAGTATATGAATTCCCCTTTAATTTAGAAAAAGAAAATTCCCTATAATGGATATATCAAAATTTTTAGTTAAGATTTTTGGCGACAAGAAGTCGCGTGACCTTAAGGCTTATCGTCCCTTGGTGGAGGATGTACTTAAGATTTATCCCCAGATTCAGGCACTCAGCAACGATGAATTGCGTGCTCGTACCCAAGAAATCCGTCAGCAGGTGCTGGATAGTGCCAAAGAACTTCGTGCTCAGATTGATGAGCTGAAGGGCAAGATTCCTCAGACTGACATTCAGGATCGTGCTCCTATTTTTGCAGAAATCGATAAGTTGGAAAAGGATATCCTCGAGCGATTCGAAGAAGCTCTTAATGGAGTGCGTGCAGAGGTGTTTGCCATCGTCAAGAGTACAGCTGAACGTTTCGCTAAGGCAGAGAACGGCGACATCGTAGTCACTGCAAACGATTTCGACCGCTCCCTGGCTGCTACCCATGATTTTGTGGATATCGAGGGTGACCAAGCAATTTATCATAATCGATGGGTAGCTGGTGGTAACGAGATCGTTTGGGACATGGTGCATTTCGATGTTCAGCTTTTTGGAGGTACCGTCCTTCATCAAGGCAAAATTGCTGAGATGTTCACTGGTGAAGGTAAGACTCTTACTGCTACGCTGCCTGTCTTCCTCAATGCTTTGACAGGAAACGGAGTTCACGTGGTTACTGTCAACGATTACCTCGCCAAGCGTGACTCTGAGTGGATGGGACCCATTTATATGTTCCATGGGCTTAGCGTGGATTGTATTGACAAACACCAGCCCAACAGCGAGGCTCGTCGTGGTGCCTATGCTGCTGACATTACTTTTGGTACCAACAACGAATTTGGTTTCGATTATTTGCGTGACAATATGGCTCAGCAGCCTAGAGATTTGGTGCAGCGCTCCCATAATTATGCCATCGTGGACGAGGTTGACTCCGTTCTCATCGACGATGCCCGTACACCTTTGATTATCTCTGGTCCTGTGCCTCGTGGTGACGATCAACAGTATGAGGAGTATCAGCCACTCATCGAGCGCTTGGTAGGCGTTCAGCGCCAGTTGGCTACCCAGTATCTGGCAGATGCAAAGAAGCTCATTTCTGAAGGACAGGAGAGTGGCGACAAGGAAAAGGTTGAACAGGGTTTCCTTTCCCTTTTCCGCAGCCACAAGGCTCTTCCCAAGAACAAACCTCTCATCAAGTTCCTTTCTGAGCCAGGCATTAAGGCAGGTATGCTTGCCACTGAGGAGGTTTATATGGAGAACAACAACCGTCGTATGCCTGAGGCCACCGATCCTTTGTATTTCGTTGTAGACGAAAAACTCAACAGCGTGGACCTTACTGATAAAGGTAACGATTGGTTGGCCTCTCAAGTCAACGATCCTCAGTTGTTTGTATTGCCAGATATAGGTACCGTCATGTCTCAGATAGAGAGTTCTGATGCTACCGATGATGAGAAGATTGAAAAGAAGGACGAGGTGTTCAATGACTATGCTACCAAGAGTGAGCGTGTGCATACCCTGCAACAGTTGCTCAAGGCCTACACGATGTTCAACCTCAACGATGAGTATGTCATCCAGGATGGTGAGGTAAAGATTGTCGATGAGCAGACGGGTCGTATTATGGAAGGTCGCCGTTGGAGCGATGGCTTGCATCAGGCAGTCGAGGCAAAGGAGCATGTTAAGGTTCAGGCTGCTACCCAAACCTATGCTACCATTACCCTCCAGAACTATTTCCGCATGTATCACAAACTTGCTGGTATGACTGGTACGGCTGTTACTGAGGCTGGTGAGTTCTGGGATATCTATAAGCTTGATGTCGTGGAGGTTCCCACGAATCGTCCCGTTATCCGCAACGACATGAACGACCGTGTCTATAAGACACAGCGCGAGAAATACAAAGCTGTCATTCAAGAGATTGAACTGATGCGTAATTCTGGCCGTCCTGTCCTCGTGGGTACCACTAGTGTGGAAATCAGTGAGATGCTGTCAAAGATGCTTCAGATGCGCAAGATTCCTCATCAGGTGCTCAATGCCAAACTTCATCAGAAGGAGGCTGACATTGTGGCAAAAGCAGGTACCAGCACTCTCACCACCGTTATGAACGATGGGAAGGCTGAGGAGCGCATGCTGGGTACTGTCACTATCGCCACCAATATGGCTGGTCGTGGTACTGATATCAAGTTGACTCCTGAGGTTAAGGCTGCGGGTGGTCTTGCCATTATCGGTACAGAGCGTCACGAGAGTCGTCGTGTTGACCGTCAGCTGCGTGGACGTTCTGGACGTCAGGGTGACCCTGGAAGTTCCATCTTCTTCGTTTCCCTTGAGGATAAACTTATGCGTCTCTTTGCCAGTGAGCGTATCGCCAAGGTGATGGACCGTTTAGGCTTCGAGGAGGGCGAGATGATTGAACATCCCATGATTACTCGCAGCATCGAGAATGCGCAGAAGAAGGTAGAGGAGAATCATTTTGGTGTTCGTAAACGTCTGCTTGAGTACGACGATGTAATGAACAAGCAGCGTACCGTTATCTATGAGAAACGTCGCCATGCTCTCATGGGAGAGCGTCTGGGCATGGATATCAGCGATATGATTTGGGATCGCGTATGCAGCATACTCGAGAACAACGACTGGGAGGGTTGTCGCGAGCGTTTCCTCGAGATCTTCTCTATGGAAGTTCCATTTACCGCAGAGGAAAAGGACACCACCAACCTCGACGAATTGGCTGAGGCTGCCTATCAGAAAGTGCTTGAGCGCTTCAAACAGAAAACTACCATCATGGCAGGTAATGCCAACAAAGTGATTAAGGTCATTTTCGAAAGTCCTCAGGGTGCTCAGTATGAGAACATCATGGTGCCAGTCATTGCGGGTAATCGTCAGTACAACATCTCTGCCAATCTGAAGGAAGCATACGAAACTGATTCCCAAAGCGTTGTTACAGCTTTCCATAAGGCTCTGATGCTTCACACTATCGACGATTCTTGGAAGGAGAATCTGCGATTGCTCGACGAACTGAAGCATAGTGTTCACAATGCCAGCTATGAACAGAAAGATCCTTTGCTGATCTTCAAGCTCGAGAGTGTCAAGCTCTTTGACGACATGGTTAATACGATCAACGATCGCACCGTGAGCGTTATCATGCGTGCTATGATTCCTGAGATTCAGATTCGCGAGCAGGCACCTCAGGATGCACCAGCAGAGCGTCGTCCTCAGCTTCGTGAGGGTCGTGAGGATCTCTCAGATCAAGCTATGCAGCAGGCAGCAGCACGCGACACACGCGATCGCCAGCCTGTTCAGCCTATGCGAGCTGAAAAGCTTCCTGGACGTAACGATCCCTGTCCCTGTGGTTCAGGCAAGAAATTCAAGAATTGTCACGGGCGCAACCTCTAACGAAAGGGGTTGCTCCGTGGATTTATCTATACCAATATGAAAGCAAACCAGCAAACCATCCAGCAGATTGAGCGGACCCTACGTAAGGTGGCCGCCAAGTTCCCAGCCGACAGTGAGCCTGTGATGACAGACCTGCACATGCAGGTGATTCCCTACACAGGTGAGATTCGCACCTATGATGACGATGACGAGGAGCTCGACCGTTGTGTCATAGAGCAATGGATTCATGGTCTCGCGTCTGAGGAGTTCTATGCCGATGCAGAGAACATCATACGTCAGTGCATCAAGAACATGCGTTCCGAACTATACAAGATGTCCATCCTCCACCCCTTCTCTTATGTATTGGTGGATGAGGAGCATGAAACGCTTTCTGACATCTATCTGATGGATGACGATCAGATTATGATCGACGGAGAGCTGTTGGCAGGTTTGGATGAGGATCTCGACAGATTCCTCCATAAACTACTTAGCGAGGAATAGTATTTTATTCCCGCTCTCCATTGTCTTGAGCTAAAATACTCTTGATAAAAAGGAAGGCTTCTCTCTTGAAGCCCTCCTTTTCTGTTTGCTCAAATACGAGGAAAGAGTTCTTCTTTTCCTCCCATCTTTATGATGCTCTTCCCAGAATAATGTCTACTAAAGGTCCTATGTCCTCACTGTTGACCTTACCATCGTCATTCACGTCAGCGCTTCCATTGGTGTCGGTCGTATTGCCAAGTAAGATATCAACCAGCCGCGTCAGGTCCTCCACGCTTACCTCGTCGTCACCATTGATGTCACCCTTTAGCGTGGATGCTGTGGTATTGGGAATGTTTACCTCGTCCAGGAAGAAACGGTTGTTAGACGTGTCAGATTCAAAGGTGATTTTTACTTCGTCAGCTGTGCCTGTTATGTTGATGCTGTATTCCGTCCACTTCCCTTTTACGAGGGTGACGGATGATGATGATAGCTTACAGCCTGTGCCTGTGATGTTCAGGGTTGTCCCCTCGTCCTTCCCATTCCATGCTGCAGCCTTGAAGTGGAGAGTCTCTGTCTTGCCATTTAGGCCCTTGATGGTTGGGGTAGTGGCAGAACCCTTTGAACTGGTGGTTCCTAGTCTTATGCATTTACTTGCTTCGAATCCTTTGATGAATTTCCAACCAGCGTTGTCTGTGTATGTATCAGGCTTGCTTTCAATTGATGTGGAGGCAATACTTCCGCTCCAGTTCTTATCGTTTCCTCCCAATCCGTTGCATTTGTCAAATGTTTCTGCAAAGTAGTATTTCCCTACAGGTTGCTGCTTGCTGACGGTAAGCACGTACGAGGCACTTCCGCTCTGATAGTTGGAATTGCCTGCGAAAGAGGCTGTGATGGTAGTGGTGCCTGTGGCAAGGATGCTGACGTTTCCGCTTGCGTTGATGGTGGCAACGTTTTGGTTTGACGAGGAATAGGTGATGGGAGCTACGTTGTTGGGATTCTTCAGCGTGGGAGCATTATAGTTTGCGCCCAAAATGGCTGTTGCAGTAGTGCTGGAGTATGCAAGACCGCAAGCCGTTGGATCGTCTGGAGTTCCGCCACTGCTTCCGTTTCCATAGGGGTTCGTATAGTTGGCGTAATCAAAAGAAGTGGCCGTATTTTTGCCCCAAATCAAGTCCTCCAAACCTGGGTAATCTACGAAGGGATTGCGGTTCTTTTGGAACGTATAGACAGCGTTGTTGCGTTTGATTTCCTTCTCGCTCACAGGGTCATTCTTTGCCCACTCCATCAGCATTGTCAGGTACCAGCCTTGGAAGGGCTTGTATTCATCATTTTGGAAGATTTCTACAGTTGCATTTCCTTTCGTTGACCTGAAACTGGATGCCGCGGTAGCTTGGTAGGCTGTCACCATATAGAAGTAGATACGCGCGAAGTCACCCTTGTACTCATCGTTTGGCTCAAATACTTTCTCGCCGCTTTTTCCGTTTACTGAGCTAGTACCGAATTTACTGAACATGTTTTTCGAGCATTTATTCTCATCTATCTTCGTTACCTTGTAAAAGATATAGCTGTCGCGGGTGTTGTTGATATATCCATCGACAGGAACCACATGGAAAAGATCTGATACCATGGGAGAACTTCCTCCAAACCAACTCTGAGGTACAGAATGCTCGCGGTTGTAGCTGTCACCCTCCCCGCTGTAATTGGCACCTTGGGCATTTCCCCCTGGTGTGTATTTGGTCACGTTGGAGTACATGTCCCAAATGTAACCCTGTGCTGTCACGTCAGTTGTCTTGTAAGCATTCCATAGACCGTCGTACGAGGGTGTGCTCATGACCTCGCCCAGCGCATTCTTTCTTCCGTTGGGATTGATCAGTTCATACATCTTCGTTTTCAACGCACTGCCTTTCAAACCGTTGGCTCCAGCATAAAACTCGAGTACTTTGGCATTCGTGGGGCCATCGGTTGCCCAGCTGATAGTGCAAACCAGCGTCAGCAGCAATCCTATGAGATATAATTTTCTACGTGTCATTTCTTGCAATGGATTATGTTTCGTGTTTTAGGTCACAAAGTTACAAAAATATCGCCATACTTCCAAGCATTCCCATCAGAAAATAGAAAATCTTGTGTTTGTGGAGTTGATGTATAGGTGACTTGGCAATAGCAGTGGAATGGGGCAGTTGCTTGAGATTTCCAGCAAAAACTTTTGAAAACTATTGGATAATTAAAAAAAATCGTAACTTTGCATACGATTATAGAAGAACAAGGAAAAGTAACAAGATAAATAATAAGGTATATGCACATGCGTCACATGTTTATAAAAGTATGGAACAGAAGAAAAAGCCTCTTCTGCATCTTTGCCATTCTCTCCTGCATGATGGTTGGTATGCCGACTCAAGGAGCGAGAAGGATTAAGGCCAAAGCTGAGGCTGTCGCTCAGGAACCTGTTTCCGACAACACGAAAGGTTTCTACAAGGACCTTTTTGTGGATGGAGGCATCAATGTGTCCTCGCGCGACTATCTGCCCTCTGCACGTTTCATGCAACTCCAGTGGGAGTCGTTTCTCTGCACAGCACAGAAGGGGCGCGACACAACCACTTACAGCGCTATCGACACCCTCATGCAGCGCCAGTTCATTGTGGGCAATCCTCTCGACGAGAATGGCGCCTTGCTCTTCCCTGATGGACAGCCTCGTTTCCGCATGGTTTTCATGAATGGTGGAGCAGCCGCCAGACACGGACGCTCGCTGGGCGAGGATGGACGCAACCGCTATCGCGAATATGTTCGCAATGGAGGGAGTTACGTGGGCGACTGCGCTGGTATGTTCCTGGGAAGTCGAGCTGTCAAGGGAGATTCTGCGTTGAAGTATCTCGATGCCTATCTGGGCATCTGGCCAGGCTTGACCATCAGCACTGGACTCGAGACCTCCCAAACCAACCTGACCATCGAGGAAAATGCGCCTCTGCTTCGATTTTATGACTTTGGAGGAGATCATCAGGTGGACAGCGTATACCATAATGGAGGCGGATTTGCCGTGACGGATACCCTGTGGCCAGAAGGAACGGAGATTCTGGCGCGCTACGAGGTGACAGGCAGGGATTTGAAGCTCAAGCGGGATATTCAAGGGCTACCTGCCATCTGGGCTTACAAGGCAGATGACCACACAGGTCGTGTCCTCCTTTGCGGCTCCCACCCTGAGTTTGTGGGAAGTGGCGAGAAACTGGATCTGATGCTTTCGATGGTGAAATATGCGATGGAGGGTACCGTTGCTCCACGCCTGAAGGGAGTTCTCCTGAATGGACAGAAGCGTGAGATGTACAGGAAGACTTGCGACAACGATCCTGACTTCACAGCTATTGGAGACCGTCAGTACCACCATTTCACAGTGGATGTGCCCCATGATGCAGACACTCTTAGGATTATTCTGAAGCCTAAGCCTGGTACCGTGAATTTCGACCTTTTCCTGCTGGCACAGCCAAATGAGTATGCCTATCTCGAGACTGCCACATACAAGCATGCTGGTGCAGGATGCGACAAGACGCTCATCATCCCCAATCCTCCAGCAGGCCGTCTCTTCGTCTCTGTCTTTTGCAACACGACGGTGGAGTCCACTCAGACGCCCTATGGCACCCAGTACAGCGAACGCCTGGATGTCCTGAACGGAGTTCCCTACAGTATCCAGGCAGAATGGAATCTCAAGGGAAAATAGAGATGATTTGATAGTGGGCAGCATAGAAAACCAAAAGAAAAAGACTATGAGACGAACAAATGCAGTATTGGCGAGGTTGATTATTGTCTCCCTTTCAATCATTTGCTTCTTCCTGCTTAAACGCTGCATCAATAAGGACAGGACTTTACCAGTCAGTCCTACTGAGGACACGAGCCAGTTCGTGACACTTACGGATGTCGTCCCTGATGCCATTTTGGAGATACGATACTTCAGCACGTACAACTTCGTGGGGCAGCGTATCGATGGCTATCTCGAGCCTACAGCCCTGCTTACCAAGGTGGCTGCTGACAGTTTGAAGGCTGTGAGCGACGACGTGATGAAGCTGGGTTACCGCTTGAAAATCTACGATGCCTACCGTCCACAAAAGGGTGTGGATCATTTCGTGCGCTGGTCGAAGGATGTGCCTGACACGCTCATGAAGCTCTATTTCTATCCTGATTTGGACAAATCTGTTCTTTTCGAACAGGAATACATTATGGAAAGGAGCGGCCATACACGTGGTTCTACCGTCGACCTGACACTTTTCGACATGAATACGGAAAAGGAACTCGATATGGGTGGCACCTTCGACTGGTTTGGACCTGAGAGCCATCCTGACTTCTGCGGAAATCCTGATACGGAGGAATATACGGGTGACAACCAGAAAAGTCCTATGGGACGTTCCATTACTCCAGAGCAGTTCCAGCATCGCATGATACTTCGTCAGGCTATGCTCCGTCACGGATTCAGGGCCATCGAATCTGAATGGTGGCATTTTACGCTCAAGAATGAGCCTTTCCCTGATACTTATTTTACTTTCCCTGTCAAACAAATAATGAACTGAAATGAAACAACACAAACTTTGGAAACTCCTTATCCTCGTCCTCTGTGGTTACCTTACCGCCTGTACTGATTACGATCTGCCTGATCCCCAACCGCAAGAGGAGCACACAGAGGCCGTGTGGGCACTTATCGATATATGCAACAAGAACGCTGAGGTGAAAGGATTGCTGGAGCACGCTATCCGCCAGGCGGCTGAGATAAATCCAGATAGACGCTATAATCCTGCTCAATCGCTTACGGAATTCTATGACTTCGTGGATTGGAACATTCGCCAGCTCCCTTGGGACGTGATGATTCATAAGGCTCCCCACTCCTACGGACAGTCCCTCTATGGACGTACTGACCAGGGTATAGGATACTTCTGGTTCATTGTCGACCAGCCGTTGGAAGAGTTGAAGGGACGTGGCTTCTACTATCCCACAGTGGAGTTCGTCGAGCCTTTCTCCTCGTGGCTCACCACCTATGCACAATCGTGGGGAGAATGGCTCTCGAGTGAGGAAAGCTGGAACGATGGATATTATAGGATGGTGGCTGACGATCCTGACTGGGGACTCACCTATGGCTGGTATGGAAAGGGGAATCAATGGCACACCTACAACGAGTTCTTCGCCCGCGAGCTTGCTTCTCCTGACATGAGGCCGATAGCTGAGGCAGATGTAGTGTCACCAGTTGATTCGTGGCCAAAGACCACATTCGCCATCGACGACAACAACCAGCTCGAGTACCCATCTGACCTGCAGATCAAGACAGCAAAACTTTCCGACATAGGCCAGCTTATTGGCGAGGATTCGAAGTACAAGGATGCTTTTGCTGGCGGAACGCTGACTCATACGTTCCTCGACGTGAACGACTACCACCGCTATCATGCGCCTGTGGATGGCACATTGCGTGAGTTGCGCAAGATTCCAGGCGTGGCAGCAGGTGGAGGATACACGCTTTGGGACGATGAGGAGAAGCTCTACTACTATTCCAACGATATGGGATTCCAGATGGTGGAGACTCGCTCGTGTGCCATCATCGAGAACGAGGAGTATGGCCTAGTAGCCATGTTGCCGGTCGGTATGTCGCAGATCTGCTCGTGCAACTGGATTCCTTCGCTCCATGTGGGACAAACTCTCCATCGAGGCGACGAGATGGGGTATTTCCTTTTTGGAGGCTCAGACGTCGTGCTGATCTTTCAGCGTGGTGTGGAAGTTGAATTGCTTCATATGGGCGAACACCTGCTGATGGGTGAGGCTTATGCAGACTTAAAGAAGAATGAATGATATGAGAAAGACGGGATTATGGATGATGTGGGCCATCGCGACGTGTTGTGTCGCAGGTTTCAACGTGTCGAGTTGCAAGGAAGAACGTGTTGAAATCCTCCCTGTGTCTGGTGTGTTGGATGAAAAGCTTCCCAACGATACAGCTCCAGCGGTTGTTTACGAGGCGATCCATCGTGCCTTCATCGACCGTTTCGAGAATGTTCTCGACGACAGAGAGAATCATGTCAGCGTGTGGAGTCTGGTAAACTGCAATCCGGATGTTTCTTCTGAAGGATTCGGCATCATTGTTACCAAGGACAAAGAGTCGACCAAGCTGCCTGACCTCCATCACGGAAAGAATCCTGCTGCACGATATGATGCCCAGGAGGACGTCCTTTGGCTTTCCTGTGGGGATATGGAAGGGACAGGAGTGCTGGTGGAGCGGCTCCATAAGTTCCGCTTCAGCGACGACAATTCGGCTCACATCGTCTCCTCCCTGGACCCCTATGATGTGCAGCAGGCTCTCCTGGAACGGCTGGGCTACAGCATCAATGGGGAGCGCATCACGTTCTATGATGGCGAGCAGGAGCTGTGTGTCTCTACCAACCATACAACGGATATGGGAGGCTTCGATGAGGAGAATCCTGTTTGGATAGGAGAGCAAATCAGGTATGACCTGACAGGCGAGAGCCTTTCTGTTCATGTGACACCTGGCGTGAAATTCACGACGGGGCTTGTTCTCACATACGATGATATGCCTACACTTTCCGCCAGCGTAACTCTCAAGGATGACGGATCCTTTGCCCTTGGAGAGCTGGAAGTCTTAGAAGACGCGAATTAATGGAAAAGCATTCTGCTATGGAGACATTCAATGACGTGATTTCCTCAGACCGCCTTGTGCTGGTCGATTTCTTTGCCACGTGGTGTGGCCCCTGCAAGGCGATGCATCCTGTGCTCGAGAACCTGAAACGTCAGCTGGGCGAGAGCATCCGCATCATCAAGGTCGATATAGACAAACATCAGCAGACTGCTATGCAATACGGAGTGCAGGCCGTTCCCACGCTGATGCTCTTCCGCAACGGCCAACAGTTGTGGAGGCAGAGTGGAGCGCTCTCCCTGCAGCAGTTGTTGGCGGTCATCAATCCTTATTTATCATAAGCGTATGGACAAGAGAATAGCTTTCATCACAGGTGCGACGAGTGGAATAGGCGAGGGGTGTGCCCGCAAGTTTGCTGCAGGAGGGTACAACCTGATTCTGACAGGGCGTCGAGAGAACAGGTTGCAGGCATTGGCCCGCGAGCTGGAGAACAAGACTGAGGCAGCGGTGTTGACGCTCTGCTTCGACGTGAGGGATAGGGAAGAAGCAGTTGCAGCGGTTGGGAGTTTGCCTCCAGCGTGGAAGGAAATCGACGTGCTGGTCAACAATGCAGGTCTTGCTTTGGGCCTGGAGGCAGAATACGAAGGAGACCAGGATGACTGGGAAACGATGATAGACACCAACATCAAAGGCCTGCTGACGATGACTCGACTGATTGTTCCTGGCATGGTGGAGCGCAATCGTGGACACGTGATCAACATAGGCTCTGTGGCAGGCGATGCGGCCTATGCGGGCGGAGGTGTCTATTGTGCCACCAAATCGGCTGTCAAGACCTTGACGGACGGACTCCGCATCGATTTGGCCCCAACGTCAGTTCGAGTGACTAACGTGAAACCAGGCTTGGTGCAGACGAATTTCTCGAACGTGCGCTTTCATGGGGATGATGAACGGGCAGAGACCGTCTATCGTGGCATCCAGCCTCTGACGGGCGATGATATAGCCGATGTTGTCTTCTATGCTGCCAGTGCGCCTGCGCATGTGCAGATTGCTGAAGTGTTGGTCCTTGCCACCCATCAGGCAAGCGGTAGCGTGATTTTCAGGCAATGAGGCACATGTTTACTCGACAGGAGATGTCCATTAAAGTAAAAAACTCCTAAATAGAATCCGTTGGTTTGGTCATGTGTGTGAAAAAATCCTAACAGACAAACCCCGTTTGGGAGAAATCTCCTATCTTTGCATCGTTGAAACCAACAAGTAGAAACTAAAGTATTAACGTGTTAGAATCAAGAAAAAGACATCGTATGAAGAAATCCAGAATAAAAATGGCTCTTGCAGTTGCCCTGATGATGGCGCTGCCTCAAATATCGCTGGCTCAGTCGGCTCTGTTGGGAACCCTGAAGAATGCTGCCTCAACAGCTTTGGCCAATTCCAACAACAAGAAAGTGAGTGCCGTAACAAGCATCCTGACTGGCGTGGAGAAGATGAAGACGGTGAACGACAGCGTCCTGGTGGGAACATGGGCATACACCCAGCCGTGTGTGACTGTCGAGACGAAAAACCTGTTGAGCGACATTGGCGGAGAAGCTGTCAGCAGCAAGGTGGAGCCTGTGCTGAAGGCCCAGTTCGAGAAGTGGGGCATCAAGCCAGGAAAGTTCTCTGTGACCCTGAAGGAGGACAAGAAGGGCAGCGTGACCAACAACGACAAGACGGATGAATTCACGTGGGCTGTGGAGGACAGTTGTGTGGTTTTCACTCAGCAGGATTACAATGCGAAAGTGAATGCCAAGATGAACGGCAACACGCTTCAGCTGACCGTAAGTGCTGAGAAGATGCTTGCCATGCTTTCCTACCTCAATTCAAATGCCACCAATTCAGACGATTCCTTTGCTGAACTGCTCAGCTCAATCAAGAACGTGAAAGGCCTCTACGTGGGCATGAAGTTCGACAAGGTTGTGCCCTCAGGCGAGTCCACTCCTGCTCCCGCTGCAGCAGACACGACAGCTGCGGCACCTAAGAAGGAATAGTACAATCGATTGCTCGCATAGACAGAAAAGGACTGGGACCTGCAGGTTTTCAGTCCTTTTTTCGTGTCTTTCCTGCATCATTAAAATAAAAATGCGTAAATTTGTCAGCGATATCGTGAAAAGTAAAACCTGAATCTGTAGCGTATGGAAAAGTATAGTCTGAAGAGAGGTGTGGCGCTGATGATGGCGCTGTGTTGGATGGGTTGCATGAGCGTGAGAGCTCAAGCCATCATCCTGACGAGTGACCAGCAGCTGACGGATCTGGCGGATGATCCAGACAAGAAAATCGACAACACAACAGGGCTCACCAAGAGCTTCCAGAGCCTTCGCGAAGTGGTGGAGTCCAACAAGCGGCAAGGGAACAGGGAGTTCGCTTTGGCTTTCGACGAGTTCTTCCGCCAGTATCGCGATGATGCCAATACGACGCGTCTGCTTACCCCTGATATGGACGAGTACGTCGAGAAAGTGTCGCGCATCAGCAAGTTTGTCGAGAAGGAAGGCAACGGGATGGGGCTCGAGTTGAGTCTGCTCAGTCCCTTGGAACTGGGGCAGGCCTACCATCATCAGACAGGCAATACAGGCCGCTGGGTAGCCTTCAAGGTGGGGCGGCGCAACCGCTCGACAGGTCGTTTCAGCATGGAGATGTGGCAGCAGACCACTTGGAACAACAACAAGGGCAGGACCACGCTGAAACTGGTGGGCGTGCGCGCCTATGCGTTCAAATCCCAGGAAATCTTCGAAGGGAAGTATTGCGTTGATCCCAACGACATCCAACCTTTGCAGAATGTCAGTTACGAAGTGCTGGACTCCCTGCATGGGAACTCCTTCCACCTGCTTTTGCGCGTCTATGGAGAAGAGCCCGCCTTCCAGGGATACGACCGTGTGATGGTCCTCCTGGAGTACGAGACTCAGGAGATGGATTACTTCGCTCAGGACGCCTTGCCCTTCCTAAAGAACCTCCTCAAGAAGTACCACGACTATGGAGTCAACCTGATGTCGCTCTACAGCGACGAGATGCACATCCAGCAGGATTGGAATTATTTTGGACATCACGAGGATGGACAACTGAACATGCGCTATCTGACGCCCTCCATGCAAAAGGTCTATGAAGAGCGGTACAAGCAATCCTTCGACGAGCGCTACCTGCTCTATTTCGTCTACCAACCCACCCATTCCGCCAGCGTGACAGGCGAGATTCCTGTGGAGTACGTGATGGGCAAGGAGGTGGGCGACGTGTTCCGCACAGCCCTTTTGCGCGACCGCTACTATCATCTGCTTCAGAACAGCGTGGTGGACCTCTTCAAGGAAGCAAAGCACTATGGCGAGCAGCTCTTTGGACACGAGCTCCGCACCAGCGCACATGCCTCGTGGGCACAGTCTCCCACCATCGACTACTGGCATTCCCTCCATCCCACCTATGCCAACAGTTACGAGTACACTCCCAATTTCCTTTGGAGCAATACGGTCCACCAGGCAGCAGCCGCCTGCTATGATTACTTCAAGTGGGGCGAGTACCTGCAGCCCACAGGCAATGACTTCTGCGAGGGCGGTTGGCTCGATCGCGACTACTATGGTGCCGCTATGGCAGCCTCCATCGCAGTCATCAACAAGTACCCCAATGCCTATGCTGCCGCTTGGGGAATGCCTTCCGCCTCGTATGAGCGCCGCATGGCCATCAACTATGCCTTTGGATGCCAGCCTCCTTTCCATTATCAGATGGTCACAGGGAACGTGATTCGCGACATCGAGGTGCTGATGATCTATCCGATGGACCTGGTAGCCATGAATCCCAGTTTCGGCAGTTGGATGACGCAATACGGCTATGCCAATTATCTGACCAGCGACCAGCTGATGAAGTTGGGAACCCTGACGCAGGACGGGCACATGCAGGTGTGCCAGAAGCAGTATGGGACCATCGTGGTACCCTTTGCTCCCCTTCCTGACGAAGGACTGATCCAGAAGCTCCGCTCCTTTGTGGAAGCTGGCGGCAAGGTTGTCTGGTGCAGTTCTCCAGCCGTTCTCGACAAGGGTGGGGCAGAGTGTCTTCAGGAGTGGCAGAGCCTGTTTGGGGTTACCTGTCAGCCGCAGATGAGCGTAGGAGAGGAGAAAGCAGGCCATCGCATCATGTTCAGCGGTTCCTTCAGTCAGGTTCCCTCCCAGGAGATCCTGTCCAATTTCCTGGTGGACCACATCTTCAGCGTTGAGCCAGCTGAAGGGACAGAGACGGTAGCCACGATGGATGGAGCCGTTGTGGGCACCCTCCGCAAGTATTCCAAGGGAGGTCTGGCATGCTTCTGCGGCTTCCGTCCACGCGATGACCAGAGCGAGAGCCTGGGCTACGAGACGCGCACCCTCTTCGAAGTCCTGAATGCCTGTGGAGCCTATCCCAGCACAGGGACGTTCAAGGGTGTGAACGATAATCCCACGTATCTCTCGCGTACCACTCCCTACTTCGTCACCACCTTCCCCAACGGCACCACGATGGTCGTCAACCACTATCGCCATCATGTGGAGAACTGGGCAGGCGGTTTCTCTCGCGATCCAGCGTACGACGCCCAGGTGCTGGCAGCCAATCCTTTGCCCTCCGACAGCATGAGCCTCCAGGACGCGCGCATCAACGGTCATCGAGTCACCTATCAGGGTCGCCTCACGATGGGATTCGCCGTTCGCGACGGCCTGCTCACCACCTTCCTTGGCCAGCATTGTGACGGAATCACGTTGGATGGCCGCAAGTACCGTTTTGGCCCTCAGCGCATCACAGAGTTGACCTTTGCGCCTGTGGATGGTGACATGCATCACTATCGTCTTCGCGCCTATGGCCAGCCAGAGGTTTGGATGCCCGTTCCCTCAGGCGTCAGGTCAGCCAAAGTGAGTTTCGCTGGCGAGCAGATTCCTGCTGAGGTAAGGAAAGGCAGCCTCGTCCTCACCTTGGAGCCTCGCCATTATGCCCAGATTCTGGACATACGGCTGGAAGAGTAGGCAGACGGTTTACCAGATGTCTTCTGGAGTCTCAGGATTGTCGAAGACTTCCTTGGGGCAGAGCTCGATGTAGTCCATGTAGAATTCCTTGGCATCCGTGTCGAGGACGGACTTCATGCGTATGTAGTAAGTCTTCTCTGGGTCCATGTACTGGCGCAGCAGGATGCGGCGCATCGCCCACGTGTATTCGCGCAGGGAGTTGTTTGGGTCGCCCAGCACACAGTTGCTCTTGTCGCCGTTCATGTAGCCGTTGTTGCGCATGCGCTTGTCAATCTCCGCATTGTAGTCTTTGTCCTCCGTGTCTTTTTCCCACGCCGTGATGGGATTCTGTGGCGGAATGGTCCAGTCCATAGGGATGCCTGCCACAGGCAGCTTGTCGAAGTTAGAGCCGAAATAGACCTGTGCTACGCCTCGCCTGTCAGTAGCGATGATGGCATAGCGCAGCTCATAGATGCCCTGACGCGGAACGGGTGGCAGGCGGTAGGTCACCTCGTAGCGTCCCACGGCCTTCATCTCGTCTCCGTTCTTGCCTGGCCATCCGTAGCGGTAGGCGTTGAAGTAGACCATGTTGCAGTCCTCGTTCATCCACATGTCGTTGAAATACTGGTAGATGGTATGCTTGGGGATATAGACCTGCTGGTAGCGCTGGTCCTCAGAGGCTCGCTTCCGTATGCCGTTGGTCATGGCTTCTGGCAGCATCCCCATCGCATCGATGCGCAAGCGTTGTTTGTGGAGGTTGTCGCGCACCTGGTCCGTATAGGCTAGCGGACCATCCAAGGGATAGATGCAGCAGTTGATGATGTCGCTCAGCACAGCTTCCTTCTGGTCAGCTCCCACGCGAAGGCCCCGTTTGTCCTCAGCGCAGCTCAGCTCGCCTCCGCTGCCGTTTCGTCCGCAGTCAAGCACAGGGAAGCGGTTCAGGTAGACTCCCTGGCTCTCCTCGCTCTCATAGATTTTGATCAGACGCCGTTTTCCCATCGTGGTGTAAAGCTCCTCGCTGGCCATGCCCAGTTTCGCAGGGTTGCTCAGCTTGAAGCGGCTCTCGTTGTGGTGGATGACCAGCATGTTCGAGGAGATGCGCATGGGGAGCATGTGGTAGGTCACCCACTGATAGAGCAGGTTCTCAGGGCTGGAATAGTTCTTGTCTGTGGTGAAGACGTCGCCGTCCGAATAGAGGTGGTTTTCCTGAATCCATTGCAGGAGTTTGGGCAGGAGGTCAGGATCAGCCGGGTCGAGGCCCTGCTCGCGCCAGAAACTGTCGAGCTCAGCAAAGATGGTGAAGCCAATCAGCCTGTGCTCAGGCGCGTAAGCCCGTCCGCTGTCGGCAAACCCCATGCTGTTGATGTTATCCAAATCCGTTATTACGCCCGTCAGCCGCAGCGTCTCGTATGCCTCGTCGCGCCAAGCCCTGAGCGTGTCCAGGAGACCGCACGCCTCAATCGCACGGGCCATGACGAGATACCCCTCGCGTTTCTCCTTCACAATCTCCCAAAGATAGTTGGCAGCGGTGATGGTGCGGGGCGCCACCACTTCATCCATCTGGTGGATCACGCCGTTGAGCATGAGCATGTCGCGGTTCACATAATTGATGGGCCAGAGGCCGTTGATCAGGATGTCGTCGGGCTGATCCGTATAGTAGACGGAGAGCTTGCGGTCGTTCATGTTGGTCCTCACCATCTCCCATCCGCTCCTTACAGGGAGGTCCCACGTCTGATAGGCTTCCTCGTCGTCGCCTGAGTCGATGATGCTGTTCAGTACAATAACCCGCCGGATGGAGTCCTGCTCAACGCTGTCAGGGAACGCCTCCCAGGAGGGATATTCTATCACCCCGTCGGCAACCAGCGTGTCCAGATAAGCCTGGATGGCGTCATTGGTGGGAGCAAAGACTGTGAAGTGCCCGCGAGCGGAAAGGAGTTGGAAGACTCTTGTCTCCGATACCTTGCTCACATTGACCTCATTCAGCAGCCTGCAGTATTCGCTGAACTGGCTGTTTTTCGACAGATAGTCTGATATCGTATTCCCCTTGAACACATAGCGGGCAGAGGTGTCGACCGTTTCCGTGCAGTTCCACAGCATCATCGCTGTGAGCAGGAAAGGAATGAAAAAAAGCCTCTTCTTCATCATGTTTTCATGTGTTATTCAACTCGTCTCCATTGCAAAGATACAAAAACTTTTCCAATACCCATAAGTTTTTAGAAAAAAGTTTGCTGAAAAGGATTCTTATTCCGGGTACTCCAATTCTGTTCAACATTTCAATTGTTTTCTTCTCCCTGCGCTCAGGGCGAAGTGTCGGATGAAGTTCCTCAACGTGTTGACTCCGGATTTTCAACTTGTCGATTTCCTCTTTCTAACACGATGCAAAGGTACGTTTAAGCGAGCACGATACAATAAAACTCTTTTTACTTGTATGGTCGAGCGGAAGTACCTTCGCGACAGCAAAGGTACGAAGAACTGGTGGATAGCTGTCTATTATTGTCTATCTTTGTCCATTATCGTCCATAATTTGTAACGAATTTTCTTGCGAAATTCGTGTTTTTTTTGTAACTTTGTGCTATAATAAATAAGGAGGAAAGAAAGATGAGAAGTTACTTGAAAAGTGAGATAGCGAGAGCCGCTGGAGTCAGTTACCGCACCTTCCAGCGCTGGCTCCAACAGAATCGTGCCATCCTGTCGGAAATGGGTGTCATGCCCCGTACCCAACTCATCCCTGCCAAAGCAGCCCAATGGATATGCGGGCAGTATGGAATAGATGAAAGGGAGCTGTAGTGTGTGGACCACCGTACCACCGTACCACCGTATCATTTGCAAAATTCATGTGAGCACCAAAAAAAGTGAAATCAACTTTATATTATATATATTATATATATATAA
>JAFRTJ010000040.1 GCA_017427185.1 Bacteroidaceae bacterium
TTATATAAATATATATAGATATTATGAATTTTCTTTTGACCTTGTGTTACCCTACTTTTAAACTGTAGCACTGTAGCACTGTAGCAGACGCCATCGGTAACTGCTTGGTTTTCAGTCTTATTCCTCTTTTCGGTAGTATTTTACCCAGTCAATCTCCATCTCGACGGGGAGGTCCTGGGGATTCACCTCGCCCACCCATTGGCCTCCAAGCTGCATATCGAGCAACAGGTGTTGGGCAACCATGAAAGGATATTGTCCGTTTTCCGCCTCGTTTTCTATGCGTGGATACGAGAAAGTATGCTTGCCGTTGAGATGGAAACTGACGCTGTCCTCGAGGATATCCACCCCATAGACATTGAAATCATCCGGGTCGATCCTGCCTATTCCTCCATTTCTCGGATACTCATTGCGTTTCAGCACGACCGTGTACCCCGAGTGAACCGTCTGATATGCGATCGAATCCCCGTTGAGTCGTTCCATGATGTCTATCTCGCCACCGTGGGGCCAAGGATACTTCGCTCCATCGAAGGGAAGCAGCCAGAAGGCAGGCCAAGCACCCTGTGCCCGATGCAGACGGGCACGAATCTCGATGCGGCATTCCGGCTCGAAGGCGAACTTGTCCTTCGTCCAGACTCCTCCCGTCAGATAAGGAGCATCATCCTTCGTCAGGTCGTCGTTCACGATGCCTCGCAGCACCAGACAACCCTTGCGGAAATCAAAGCAGCGCGGGTCCTTGGATTGCGTGTTCTGCCAATCTGCCGCCCCTCGGTCTGTCTTGCTCCACACGGCCTCGTCCAACACATTCTTGTTGAAATCCTCCGTCCACGTGAGTTTCCATTTGGGCTGACGGAGAGGGAAGGAGAGCGCGATCGCATCCTTTCCCTGCGTCATCCTGGCTGGCAGCTGTACGATTACCCTATCGCCCACCACCTGATAGCTGACTTGCTTTCCTGTTGCCAGATTCCGCATCTTAGCCCCCTTCTCAGGCAAGTTCCCCTGCCAGCTGATTTCCGAAGGAAAGGTTCCCTCCTCGCTGGGGACGATTGCGTAGATGGTTCTGCGGTCCTTGCTGGTAGTGAACCAAACGTTCTGCTGCTCGTTGGTGTAGATTCCCGTGGGCAGAGTGCCGTAGATAGCTTCCCCGTTAGCCTCCAGCCATTTTCCGATTTGCTGCAGTCGGCTGACAGCTTCCTCCTCGATGAGTCCCTGCGGTGTAGGCCCTACGCCCAGCACCAGGGAACCTCCCTTTGCCACAATCTCGCTGAGCATCCGAAGGACGGTGGCTGGCGACTTGAAGGTCGGCTTTGGAACCCATCCCCAATCGTTGGTGAGCGTGATGCAGCTCTCCCAGGGATTCAGAATCTGGTGGTCAGGAATTCTCTGCTCAGGTGTCTGGTAGTTCTCGAACTTCCCTGGACAGGCGCGCTCCACGACAATCAGGCTTGGCTGCACCTTTCTCGACATTCTGACGATGCTGTCCAATCCGATGTCCTCGTACGGAGCTGTACACCAGCCTCCATCCAACCAGAGGATATCCAGCGGACCATAGCCGTGCATCAGTTCCGATATCTGATTGTAGACGAAGCTCTTGTATTTCTCCCAACGCTCAGGATACTGCTTGATGGAATAGTTGTGGTGACGGTCGCTCGTCGCTTTGGCAGGCCACCAGTAATAGGGACAATGCCAGTCAGGTTTGCTGAAATAGGCTCCCATCATCATGCCCTCGTTGCGGAAGGCATCGAAGACGTATCGCGCCACATCCTGCTTAGGGTTCCCGGCGAATGCGCTATGCGTGACCGTGAAATCCGTTTCCTTGGAATCGAAGAGGCAGAACCCGTCGTGGTGCTTGGTGGTGAAGATGGCATACTTCATACCCGCCTGTCGCGCCACTCTCGCCCATTGCTCAGGATCGAACTGAGTAGGATTGAACTCGCGGATGAGCCCCCAATACCATTGTTTGTATTCCTCGTAGGTGCGCGTGGTGTCTGGCGTAATCCAGTCCTCGCTCGTGATGGTCCATGATTCACAGATACCCGGCACCGAATAGATGCCCCAGTGAAGCAGGATGCCGAACTTCAGGTCCTGCCAGTCTGCCAGTTTCTTCTTCACCTCCGTTTCCTTGGGAGGGATGTAAGTGCTGGATTGCTCGTGCACCATCGACTGCGCTCCTGTCAGTAAGGGGAGCAAAAGAAACATCAGGGTAAGGGAAAACGTCTTTTTCCGTCTCGTGTCATTCATCTTGTTCATGGTCTTTCTGTTTTATTTTTGGCAAATATACGAAAAAAACTTTATCCAGACGGTTTTCCAATTCAACAATTTTATGTACATTTGTTCCCATAAAGCAAATTGAACGATTATTTGAAGTTAAAGATTTCTTTTGCCTGTAAGGAATTCAACTTCCCAAACAAACGAAACTTGAATTATTATGAAGATACGTACCGCATTGGCCACGCTGTTGGCATTTTCAGGACTTCTTAACGGGAATGTCTATGCCCAGACAACTTCCCCAGCTTCCACGACTTTTCTAGGGGCGACAGCCTCTATGCCCTTCCGCAATCCCGCCTTGAGCTACGAAGAACGTGCCGCAGACCTCTGCAGCCGGTTGACGCTGGAAGAGAAGACCGCCCTGATGAAGCACACCTCTCCCGCCATCGAGCGTCTGGGGATTCCTGCTTTCAACTGGTGGAACGAAGCGCTGCATGGTGTGGGACGAAACGGGACAGCCACCGTGTTCCCCATCACGATGGGAATGGCGGCAAGCTTTGACGACCATCTCCTCGAGCGCGTCTACAACGCTGTCAGTGACGAGGCACGTGCCAAGAACAATCAAGCTCGGGCAGAAGGCACCCAGGGAGAGCTCTATCACAACCTGTCCTTCTGGACTCCCAACATCAACATCTTCCGTGATCCTCGCTGGGGACGCGGACAGGAAACGTATGGCGAGGATCCCTATCTCACCAGCCGCATGGGGGTGAGTGTAGTGAAAGGCTTGCAGGGTCCTGAAGGCCATCGCTACAGCAAGCTGTTGGCTTGTGCCAAACATTTTGCCGTACACAGCGGTCCTGAATGGAACCGTCACAGTTTCAATGCAGAGAACATCAGCCTTCGCGACCTCTACGAGACCTATCTGCCTGCTTTCAAGGCTCTGGTTCAGGAGGCAAATGTCAGCGAAGTAATGTGTGCCTACAACCGTTTCGAAGGTGATCCTTGCTGTGGAAACAATCGCCTTCTCACCCAGATTCTGCGCAACGAATGGGGCTTCAAGGGACTCGTGACGAGCGACTGCTGGGCCGTCAGTGATTTCTGGGAAGGTCATCAGTATTCCCCCAGCAAAGCCAGCGCCACCTCTCAGGCAGTCCGTTCAGGAACCGACTTGGAGTGCGGCAACAGCTATCAGAATCTGATAGACGGCGTGAAGCAGGGCATGATAACTGAGGAGGAGATCGATGTCAGCCTGAAACGCTTGCTTGCAGCACGTTTCCGCTTGGGCGACCTGGATCCTGCCGAGTGGGTGGAGTGGACCCGTATCAGTGATGATGTCATTTGTTGTCAGGAACATAAGTGGTTGGCTCTGCAGATGGCCCGCGAGAGTATGACTCTGCTCCAGAACAAGGGCAACATCCTGCCTCTGAGGAAAGATATCCAACGATTGGCTGTGATGGGTCCCAATGCCAACGATTCCATCATGCAATGGGGAAACTACAACGGCTTCCCCCAGCACACGATTACAGCATTGGAAGGAATCCGTCAGGTGGTACCAGACCTGAAATACGTGGCGTGGAGCAAAGACGTGAATGCTCAGGTCAGCGCTGTAGCAGACGCCGAAACCATCATTTTCGTGGGAGGCATCTCACCTCAGTTAGAGGGTGAGGAGATGAAAGTCGACGAGCCAGGTTTCAAAGGGGGCGACCGCACCATGATAGAACTTCCTCAGGCTCAGCGCGACGTGATGACTGCCCTGCATCAGGCAGGCAAGAAGGTTATCTTCGTCAGTTGCAGCGGAAGTGCCTTGGGTTTGGTTCCAGAAACAGAAACAGTCGACGCTATCCTGCAGGCCTGGTATGGAGGCGAATCGGGCGGCAAGGCATTGGCTGAGACACTCTTTGGCGACAACAATCCTGCCGGCAAACTCCCTGTGACCTTCTACCAGAATGTGGATCAGCTGCCTGATTACCAAGACTATAACATGGAAGGGCACACTTATCGCTATTTCCGAGGAGAGCCGCTTTATCCCTTTGGATTCGGTCTCAGCTATACCACGTTCCGCTTGGGGAAACCTGCCTACGAGAATGGCAAGATACGTCTGACCGTTGCCAACAAGGGTAAGGTGGATGGCACGGAAATTGTGCAGGTCTACCTGCACCGCGTAGGCGATGAAGAAGGTCCCATCAAGACCTTGCGCGGCTTCAAGCGTGTGGAGATTCCTGCCGGAAAGAAGGTGACAACGCTCATCAACCTTCCCCGTGAATCCTTCGAGTGGTGGGACACCCAGAGCAACAGCATGCGTGTGCTGCCTGGAGAATACGATGTGTATGTCGGAACCTCCAGCCGCACAGAGGATTGTCAGGTCATCCGGGTTGTTATCTAACGAGTATGCTTAAGGCAAAATAAAAGTTCCGGCATTCTCTGCAGGATACCGGAACCTTCATCATTCTTATGTCTCATCATTTCTGTCTGGTCGGCGTGGTAGCGTTCACGTCCTGAGGCAGCCAAACCATCATGTTGCCTGGTCCCCTATGATTCCAGGCATAGTAGGGAATGAGAGTCAAATCCACGTCTTTGGTTTCCAGCGTTCCATTCTTTCCGAAACTTAACGCCTGGGCTTTCGTCACCAAAGCTTTCACTCCATAACTGGCATCCTTCGTGTCTGTTTTCACATCGATGTTCTTGTCCTGAACGGAAAAGCGAGGTAGCTGATTGACAAGGATGGAACGAATGTCGAAACCCTCGTTATCAGGGAACTCGGCACAGTAGACCAACGGACCTCGCTCCACGCTGATGCGACCTTTATCGGCAACCACATTCTCGTTGGCTTTTACAGTTCTGGGTTCCATGTCGAAGTGAATCTGCACTTGATCTCCCTTCTTCCATTTGCGGTTGATCTGGACATATCCCTGTGGATTAATCTCTGCATTCACCTTTTCCCCATTCAGAGAGATGCTATAGTTCAGGTGCTTTTGGTCAGTATAGTTGTAGAGGTCGCTGGGAACCACCTGATTGCGAACCCATCCTGGGATGCGGATATTCAGGGCGAACTCCCCTGTGCCTTTCTTCAGGTTGAGTGTGATGTCTCCATCCCAAGGATAGTTTGTCGATTGCTCTAAGGTTATCTTGTTGCCCTTCTGGGGTAGAGCGATGTTGGCCGTATTGCTCATAAAGAGGTTCACATACACGTTTTGCTGGCCTTCGTTGATGGCTGTCTGATAGATGTAGCCAGGCAGGGAAGGAATGAAACGGCAGATGTTGCTGGGGCAACAAGCGCATCCGAACCAAGGTTGACGTTTGTGCTGTCCCATGGACTCCAGAGGGTTGGGGTAATAGAAAGCGCCACCATCCAGACTGACACCAGCAATCAACCCGTTGTAGAGAGTACGCTCCAGCACATCGTAGTACTTGCTCTCGCCGTGCAACAGGAAAAGACGGTGGTTGACGTAGACATTTCCAATGGCAGCACAGGTTTCACAATAGGCCGACATGTTGGGCAACTCATAGTTCATGCCGAAAGCCTCCCCGTTTGCTGTGGCTCCGATACCTCCCGTGATGTAGTATTTCTTGCTCACGATGTTGTCCCAGATGCGGTCGATGGCATGAATGTAAGCTGTGTCTCCTGTCAGGGCAGCCACATCGGCCATACCAGCATACATGTAGGTAGCACGGACGGCATGTCCCACAGCCTCATTTTGTTCCGTTACAGGCACATGGGATTGGTCATAGGGATTTCTCCGGTCAGTTTTTCCTCGTTTGTCCAAAAAGAATTTTGCCTGATCAAGATACTTCTTTTCTCCTGTAATCAGATACATTTTTGCCAGTGCCATCTCTGCAATCTGATGTCCAGGCACTTTAACCTGTTGGTTAGGGCCATCCCCTATCTCTCGAATGATGCAGTCTGCATATCTGCGGGCTATGTTGAGGAACGTGGTCTTGCCAGTAGCCTGGTAATGAGCGATGGCACCTTCTGCCATGTGTCCCAGGTTATAGAATTCGTGGCTGCCTTGTTCCACCGCTTCCCATCGCTTGCTGCCTGACCAATCGTGCGGATGCTTGGGATTCATGGTGCGAGCGGTGTAGAGATAGCCATCCTGCTCTTGGGCTGTTGCCACAATCTTCAACACAGAATCCATGTATTCCTGGGCAGGCACAAAGTCGGTACGTCCCTGACGCTGGATGGCAAGTTTCAATTTGGGATAGGTTTGCAGCAGATAGGAGCAACCCTCTATCGTCTTATAGACATCCGTGTCATCGAATGGAAACCCACCAACTTTCACCGTCTCGGTATTGATGCCCTGAAGTTGCTGAGCAGCAATCTCGAAGTTGTGGTATCGACCTGTCTCCTCACATTTAGAAAAAGCCAGAGGAACCGTTACCTCACGGCTGGCTTCCAACCGTTGTCCCCAAAAGGTGTTGGGCGTGATGGTTACACTGGTGAAAGGAACAGGGTTGACGGGGTATCCGCCACTCTTGGGCTGGGCATACAGTCCCAAGGAAGAAATGAGAACTGCGGAAAGAATCGTGAATCTTTTCATGTGTATATCTGTTTTGTGTTAGTTTTTCTTTTTCGTTTTCAATTCGTCGGGCATATCCTTGGTGAACATGTTCACGGGAGGTGTCTCACGCTCAAAGAGTTCCTGGATAAGGCTCACGTTGAGGGTGTACTTGGGTTGGAAACGTTCACTCTGCATGTAGCTCAGGATGGATTTCCTCATTTGGGCTATCACGGGATGCGCCTCGTAATTCTCCTGTTCCAATGGAAAGGTAGTCATCATCAAGCGTCCTCCAGCCACATTCGCTTCGAAGAGCATTCCAATCTTTCGACTCAGGAACCATGTGTCGATACTTTGTACCAGCGGCTGGAAGTCCTGTGGGAAACGGTCGAAGAGCATCACTTGCTGGTTGTTCACCAATTCCCACCACTGCATGTCGCTGTGGTAATCTGTGGGGAAGAGGTCGAAAACGGGGTGATTATTCCATACGTAGATTCCCGTGGTGTGAGGAGGTCTCATCTTGAACCAGCTGGTATTCCAAAAGACAGGTAGGAAATGCTGAACAATGCCTTGACCGTAGGTTACCTGTCCTGCAGCCTCAATGAGAACCTTCCCTCCTTGATTCAAAACCTGCATAGCCGCTTCGTCCAACTGCTTGCAGACATGGATGCCTTTGGGCATGGTTTTTGCTTGTGCAGCATTCTCTCGCGGATAGACCCATACATCCCAGTGATTGGTGCTGCTTACATTCTCACCAGCACTTTGTCCCGTTAGCGTGGCACGGAGCGTCAGCTTTCCGGGTTCCTTGATTTCACTTAGAGGAATGACAAAGGAACTTGTGACACCCTCGTAGCGTTTGATTTCCTTTTTGTCATCCAAGAGAGAGAGCACTACGTTCGGATTTTCTATTTCTCCTCGTCCGAAGTTGCTGACTTCCAAGGAACCCGATAGATTCTCATCGTTCCAATAGGTGAATTTCGGCAGACGACACAAGAGTGTGATAGGCCCGCAGAATTCACGCCATTCCTCTGCTGTCACATACCCCTTCTCGCGAAAGAATACATTCAAAGGTCCCACGAGAGCAGTTCCCTGCCCTGAATAGTCGTTGAGTCCCAGTAATTGGTAACCTGCATAGTCGGGAGTTCTCAGGATCCGTTCTATCTCGTTCTTGTAACAAAGAACTTGTAGTTTTCCACTGACCAAGAGAAAACGTTGACTCATCTCTGCCATTCCGTGGTCATTGAGCAGTTGACGGAAAATCTCGAAGTTTGTAGCTTTGTACACCCCTGTGTACTGACGTGTTTCCTCCAAGTCAGGGAAGGCACACCATTGTCCTGCCTCGTGGCAAACAAAAGGTTGGCGAACCGTATCCAATCGGGCACGGAAGTCATAAGTGGATTCGGGTGCCTGGCGCCGCCATTCGTCCAATCCCCTCACACCAGCCTTCACGTGGTATTCATTCTTTGGTTGCCAAGCCCAGCTGCCTCCCACGCTGGCTCCTGTGTATACTCTTCGGTTATCATGTTCCTTCCAGTAGTCCACAAATCTGCTTACCCAAGGAACCCAGTTCCCTGCTGGTTCGTTGCCTGCCGACAGCATGCAGAAAGAGGGATGATTGCCATATCGTTCCACCATCCGCTTGGTTTCTTCCATCAGGTAGGTATCTATCACCTGTCCTGCTCCTAGTCTTACCCCATGATTGGGCCACGAGGGACCTTCAGGTTGCAGATAGAATCCCAATTGATCCGCTGCCACGAATGCCGCTTCAGGGGGGCAGTAGGAATGAAAACGCATGTGGTTGAGTCCATAAGCTTTACACTGGTGAAAGATGCGCTTCCAACTCTCCACATCCATAGGCGGATAACCAGTTAAAGGAAAGTTGCAGTTTTCCACTGTGCCGCGAAGCATTGTTCGTCTGCCGTTGATGCTGAACATGCGTCCATCCGTACGGAACTCACGCATGCCAAATTGGGTGGTGAGTGTATCCGTTCCCCAATGGGACGTTAAAGTGGTAGTCAGTTGATATACGAAGGGATCGAATTCATCCCATAAGTGCGTTCTTTCTCCCAGACTCTCGATGGGAACGGTCAAGATGGTGGAATCCTCGTGAATAGTTTGCGACCCTGCGTTCCCGATTCCATCTGTTCCATTCAAGACGTATTCTATCTTGATTCCTTTTTTCAGTTTCTTCTCTAAGGATTCATCAGGAAACACCTTGATGCAAATCTCTGCTAAAGCAGAACGCGTTGCAAGATTGGGCAGGATGCGGATGTTCTCCATATAGATGCGAGGCTGCTCCTTCAGTTCCATTCGTCCCACCACACCATTCCAGTTGCCTTGTGTCTGGTCGGTCACAGAATGACTATCAGGACCCACTCCCACATCTTCTATCTTGTTATCTATCTGTAAGGTAATGTCGTTCTCTCCAGACCGAACAAAACGGGTTACGTCCCATTCGTCAGGTCCCGAGAGAGAGTTCCTCTTTCCCACTTCCTGCCCATTCATCCATAGGGTTACTGTGATGTGCGGACGTTCCAGCATCACGCAGTAACGCATCTTTTCACTAAGATTGTTTAAATTCACCTTCCGATGGTACCAAGCCGTTCCAATGTAGTGGCGAGCAGGGGTAAGGAAGAAGGGAATTTTGAAGTTTTCCAGCCTGCGATACTTTTCCATGTAAGGATTGTAGAAGTAACTGCTGTCGTAGAGCGAGGCTGTCCAATGGGTCTTTACGGAGGGCAAGTCTCCTTTCCTGCGTTCGGGCATGGATCCTGGTAGCAGAATCTTGTCTGTCATCTGGTCGTTTGTCCCAAAATCCCATTCTCCACTCAGGTCAATGGTTCGTTGAGCTCCCAGATTCAGGGTAGGTATCAATATTAGTAAAAAGAAAGTGACTTTTCGAATCATGGTTACAAATATACGCATTGATTCTGATACCACAAAATATTCTTTCGCCTTTTTGAATCCAACGTTATAGGCCATCTGAACGAAAAAAGCATGTCTAATCCTTTGTCATTCAGAAAATTCTCCTTATCTTTGACCCCAAATAAAACAAATTAGGCAAATTATTCAATATAATAAGATGAAGAAGACAATCCTTTCTTTGGTAGTGCTCTTTTGCACGATGACCTCAGTGAATGCTCAACAATTGCTGAAAGGCGATATGAACGACGATGGTGATTTGACCATTGGCGACGTGACGATTTTGGTGGAAATGATCAAGAATGGAGAACGTGTATACATTGATACGAACATAGGTATGTTCGAACCTGACAACACAACGTTATACGGCACCTGGGAAACCGCTGACCATGAAAGCATTGTCATCTTTGATGAAACAGGTGCTGTTTACAACAACAAGAAATATTCTTATCAGTATTATCCTAATTTACAGAAGCTGGTTCTTTCTGACACGGAAAGCGGACTTGCGAAAGTTATGTTGTTTGTCAATAAGGAATCCGATGCCCAAATCTCAATATTCGACAATAAGATAGCAGATTTTGTGGTATATAATTCATCTCCTGAGATGGTGAAGGTTGAGAGTATTACCTTGTCCCAGACATCGCTTGAATTAACTGTTGATGATATCGAAACAATCGAGGCAACCGTTTTTCCGGAGAATGCTCATCAAAAAGTGAATTGGAGCAGTAGTAATGAAACTGTTGCTACCGTGGATGAAAATGGAGTAGTGACGGCAATAGAAGAAGGAACGGCAATTATTACCTGTACAGCAACGGATGGCAGCGGAGTGTCTGCAACTTGTGAAGTGACAATAACCCCGAATGCGATATTGGTTACCGATATTATTCTTTCACAGTCATCACTTGAATTGTTCTTTGGTAAAACTGCAACAATAGAAGCAACGGTGACTCCGGAGGATGCAAACAATAAGGAAGTGATTTGGACCAGTAGTAATGAGGCTGTCGCCACCGTAGAGAATGGAGTGGTAACAGCAGTTACATACGGAACGACTACTATCACTTGTACGGCAAAAGACAAGAGTGGGGTGTCATCGACATGTGAAGTACGTGTGGATCATGAATATGTAGATTTGGGATTGAGGACAGGAACCCTTTGGGCAACTATGAATGTTGGCGCGGAAGATCCTGCTGATTTAGGTGATTTGTTTGCATGGGGAGAAATTGACCCTAAAGAAACATATACATGGAACAATTATGCATTTGGAACAAAATCTGCACAAACAAAGTATTGTGTAAATGTGAAATATTGGGCAGGGGAAGGGAGTATGGATAATAAAACAATACTTGATTCTATGGACGATGCTGCAACTCGGCTTTGGGGTTCAGAGTGGCGTATGCCAACGTCTCTTGAACTTCAAGAATTGTTTTCAAACGATGTGTTAAAATCATATGAAATTCGAAAGTTAAATAATGGAGTTAGGGTAGGGGGTGTGCAAATTTATTGTTCGGATGGAAAAAGAGGTGTATTTGTTCCTATTTCAATTTTGAATGATGATGGTTTAAGTGACATTGGATTTTATTGGTCTAATGAGAATGCTCAAAGTACAAATTTTTCAGCCGATGCTTTACAAGTATATATAGAAAACAACAATGTTATTCGTTCTGGAATGGTGCGTAATCAGGATCGTTGTGTAGGAATGTTTATTCGCCCAGTTCGAAAGGAAAAGATTAAGCGTTAGAGATTCTCTACAAAGACCCCGTCGAAGTCATTCTGTAATCGAATGGGGCCCTCTGTTTTTTTCGTACCTTTGCAAGTGATTTTATCAAAATCCAGATGTAGACAATGAATCCAAAGGTTAAGGGCTTTACGATGGGATCTATAGCAGCGGCTAGTTATGGATTGAATCCATTGTTTGCCCTTCCTCTTTATGCTGCTGGATACTCGGTAGACAATGTACTGTTTTATCGGTATGCCTTTGCTATCGTAATGTTGGGCGTGATGATGAAGGTGCGTGGATTGACCATGAAAGTTAACCCAAGGGATTTGCCTTTGTTGGCTCTTTTTGGATTGCTCTTTTCAGCCTCATCCCTCTTTCTTTTCTTGAGCTACCAATACATGGATGCAGGAATTGCCAGTACAATTCTGTTCCTTTATCCTGTCATGGTGGCTGTCATCATGATGTTGTTTTATCACGAGAAGCCTTCCCTCATAACCTGGATAACCTTGGCGATGACCTTTGTAGGCGTGACTTTGCTAGGGAAGCAAAGTGATGGGAGCAATATCAGTTTGATGGGAGTAACGTTGGTGATGCTGTCGAGCCTCTCGTATGCTATTTATATTGTGGGAGTAAATCATACTCGACTAAAGAATCTGGATACGGCTAGAATGACATTTTATGCGTTGTTCTTTGGAATCTTGATTTATGTCGTCCGATTACATTTCTGTGCAGATGTAGTAATGCCTCAAGAACCGCTTCATTGGCTGTGTGCCATCTGCTTAGCCCTCTTTCCCACTATTATCTCGCTGGTTACAATGACCATCAGTATCCATCATATTGGCAGCACGTATGCCGCTATACTTGGTGCCTTGGAACCCATCACGGCCGTTGTGGTTGGTGTGTTCGTGTTTCACGAGAGATTGACGTCTCGTATTTCCTTGGGCATCGTGACCATTCTTGTGGCAGTGACCTTGCTGATAGCGGGAAAGAAGATTTTCTACACGTTGAAGAATACGATTTGTCAGAAAAGGAATTGAATCTTATAGTAAAACATTCTATGACGACCAGACAAGATTTCGAGCAATGGATTCAGAAATATAGTCAACAGATAGAGATTATCCGACAATCTTCTCATCAGTTGCATGCTTCAGTCAACCATTTCTACGATGGAGACAAACCTTATGGGTTTCATTTGGATCTTGTAGCCAATGGCGTGCATGAGTTTGGCCATCTGGTTTGTCGTGTGGAACATGATGTGCTTCCTCTTTTTATGGGGGCTTATTATCACGATTCCATTGAGGATGCTCGCATGACATATAATGATGTACGCAAAGAAGCCCTTCGTCTGGGACTCGATGTGGAACAAGCCTTGATGGCAGCAGAGATGGTGTATGCCTTGACGAATGAGAAAGGAAGAACGCGAAGCGAACGGGCTGATGAACGGTATTACCAGGGAATTCGCAAGGCTCCTTATGCTCCTTTCCTGAAGATGTGTGATCGTTTGGCAAATTATCGGTATTCGGCAAGGGATGCCAATGAAGCGAATCGACATATGCTGGAGGTATATCGACAGGAGATGCCCCATTTCCTGAAATCTATTCTGGTGGAGAGTGATGATATCAGATTCAGAGTACCAAAGGAGATGACAAGCTACCTTTGACCTAATATATAAATGTAAGGAAGATAGTGAAAAGAATCGTATTCCCAATTTTGCTGGCAATGGTTTGTCTGGCAGTTCCAGCACGCAAGATTCAACGAATGAGTGGAAATCCCATCTTGCCAGAGTTTCATGCCGATCCGGAGGTGATGTATTCCCATCAAACAGGAAAGTTCTACATCTACAGTACAACCGATGGTGTAGAAGGGTGGGGCGGTTATTATTTTACAGTCTTCAGCAGCGAAGACTTGACGTGTTGGCAGCACGAAGGCATCATGTTGGATTTGGGAACTCAACAGGTTGTTTGGGCCAATGGAAATGCATGGGCACCCTGTATTGAGGAAAAACGTCAGGAAGACGGGACGTATAAATACTACTTTTATTTCAGTGGACACGATACGGCGAAGGATCGCAAGTCAATAGGTGTAGCTGTGGCGGATAGCCCTACAGGACCTTTCGTTGACTTGGGATACCCTTTGATTGATGAGAAACCAGAGGGCGTTCGAGGGGGACAGCAAATCGACGTGGACGTTTTTACTGACCCAGTCTCAGGGAAGAGCTATCTTTATTGGGGTAATGGTTACATGGCAGGTGCTGAGTTGAACGACGATATGGTAAGCATCAAACAGAATACAGTGACCGTTATGACTCCTAGAGGTGGTACGCTGGAAGATTATGCTTATCGCGAAGGCACCTATGTTTTTTATCGCAATGGGAAGTACTATTTCCTGTGGAGCGTTGACGATACGGGAAGTCCCAATTATCATGTGGCATACGGCACGAGCGACAATCCCCTTGGGCCGATTGAGGTCGCCAAGGATCCAGTGATTCTGATTCAGCGGCCTGAAAAAGAGATCTATGGTCCTGCCCACAATAGTGTCCTGCAGATTCCTGGGCGAGACGAATGGTACATCGTTTATCACCGTATCAACAAAGATTATCTTTATCCTCATGCTAAGGGACCAGGATTCCATCGGCAAGTATGCATCGATAGAATGGAATTCAATGAGGATGGAACCATTCGCAAGATTGTCCCTACCCAAGAAGGCATCCCTGCCATCAAGAAAATCAGGAGATAACGTCTAAGATTTTTGAGCCGTCACATAGGGAAGATAGCGGCGCATGAGAGGGATAATGAAGGGGTAAAGCACGAGAAGAATGCCGAAGGCTATGAGCAAATGCGGCACGTGGGCAAATTGAAGCAGACGAATAAGTGGTTCGTGAGTTACCAAAACCATGATGGAATAGCGTCCTAAATAGGAAATGTAGGGAAGATGGCCTATCCTTCGACAGAAAAGGACCAAGGCTGCAATGCCAAGAAATCCACCAATATAATGTTGAATGAGAAGTAGTATCGTGTTCTCTGGAGTCCACCATCCAATTAGGAAGAAAAGGACAGTAAAAGTGGTGGCATAGTACCATTGCTGTAGCCTGTCGGTAAAGAAAAATCGGAATACATATCCGAAATAGAAGAAGAGCAGACCATCGAACATGCGATTGAGCGATGCAGGCAGATGGAGGGGAGAGTAGTTTCCCAATATGCATGATAATAGCAGGCAAATGAAACCTAATAGGGGAATGCTTCGGCAATGAGAGTGCAACTGATAAAAAAGAAGGTTGAGCAAAAACAATGCCCACAGAAACCACAATGGAATGTTGGGATAATTAGCGTAAGTGAGGAAAGCATAGAGTAAACTTCAATCATTCCCTGTGCTGAAACTTATCCCAAGGAATCGATTCGCTAAGATGGGCAAGAGAACTGAGGTGAACAGATAAAAGAAAAGGAAGGGGATGAGCAGACGCTTCACTTTCTTCTTGGCAAATGAGGTGAATCCATCATATTCCTTGAAGAAGAAGCCCGAAAGGAAATAGTAAAGGGGCATGCGAACCAACAACAGGAAACGATCTGAGGGGAGGTACACTTCGTAGGCCTCTTGCAAGTGGTAGAGGATTACCAATAGGATACAGACTCCCTTAGCTAAATCAAAGTAAGGAAGTCTAAAAGAAGGGGTATTTACTTCTGGACTTTCCAATGGTCGCTGCATGCTTCGGGTGTCCAATTCTTCAGGAAACGAAGAACCATTTCTTTGTTGTAGCTCTCTCCGTTCTCCAGCATAGCAGAATCCTGCGTGTGCAGAATCTTGCCTTGTCCATTCAGTATCACCAGTACAGGGAAGCCGAATCGACCAGGATTCTGAAGCCTCTCAGCTACCTGGCGACTCTTCTCGTCTTTGAGGGAAGTGTAGTTGACATGAATGTAGATATAGTTGTCTTGAAGCATCTTGAAGATTTCATCGTCCTTCGTGACAAAATCAGCAAACTTCAGGCACCATGGGCACCAGTTTCCGCCTACTTGACAGAGCACGTGCCGCTGAGATTGTTTGGCTGCCTTGATGGCAGAATCAATTTGTTCGATAGGGTCGATAGATTCGTTGTAAACCTTCTTGAGTTGAGCAGGAAGGGAGGCGGACAAAAAAGTCATCACCAAAATTGCCAGAAGTCTTCTCATAGAGCTTTTCTTATTTGGTTTTCCCAAAGGAAAAAATGATTTATGAAGCAAAGTTAGCATATAAATCAATAAAAACCAAACCAGTGCTTCATCCTTTCATAAAATTTCGCTAAATTTGCGTGTAGACAACATAAAGAAAAAGGAATACAGACATGAAAGGCTACAAACAAAAGAAATTTCAAGGAGAGACAAAACGTTTTGTGCAGATATTGGAATTGCGTGATGATCCTGATATGATTGCCCAGTACCGCAAGTGGCATAGTCAAGAATATCAGTGGAAAGAGATTCGTGATGGTATTCGCGAAGTAGGTATCCTGGAAATGGAAATCTATATCTTGGGTACTAAATTGGTTATGATAGTGGATGCTCCCATTGATTTTGATTGGGATGAGGCTATGGCTCGTTTGGCTACTCTACCCCGTCAAGCAGAATGGGAAGCATTCGTGGCTAAATTCCAAGGTTGCTCTGCAGAAGCACGAAGTGATGAGAAATGGCAGATGATGGAACGCATGTTTTATCTCTATGACTGATTGATGCATCAATTTATTTCCACAAAAAAGATAATGATAACCCCAAATACAATAGATATGAAAAAGAATAAATGGATGAGCGTGATAGCTTTCTTGTTGATGACACTTCCTGTCATGTCACAACCAAATGATACGGAGCTGGCAGACCCTAAGCCAGGACCTCAGGAAGCATGGAATGCATTGAAGAAGATAACCCTCGGTTGGGGAACGATAGATCAGCGTTATTCGCGCAGTCAGGTTCCTGTTACCAGCGCCAAGACGTTAACTCTCCGTGCTTGGAAAGGTGAACGGGTTGCTGCCCAAGCTGTGTTGGCTACTCCGATAGAGTTGCAGAATGTCAGTATGACGGTAAGTGATTTGAAGTGTGGCAAAAGTGTCATTCCAGCATCCAACGTGAAGAAATATTTTGTTCGTTATGTGATGACAGATTGGCACAACGACAAGAAAGACTCTTTCCTGTTGGCAGACCGATTGGATCCTGCAAAGACATTGAAAGTTGCAGCAAAGACAACGAGGCCTTTATGGCTAGATTTGAAGGTGCCAGCTGACGTAAAGGCAGGAACTTACAAAGGGGTTCTTTCGGTAGATTGTGATGGTCAAAAGTTGACGCTTCCTTTGCAGGTTCAAGTGGTCAATCATGTATTACCAGAACCCAAGGATTGGAAGTTCCATCTTGACTTATGGCAGAATCCTTATGCTTTTGCCCGCTATTATCAGGTTCCCTTGTGGAGTCAGGCGCATTTTGACCATATGCGTCCCTTGATGCAGCTTCTTGCCAATGCAGGCGAGAAAGTTATTACAGCTTCTATCATTCAGCATCCTTGGAACAGCCAAACGTATGATCCTTTCGAGAGTATGATAGCCAAGATGAAGCAGTTGGATGGCAGTTGGAAGTACGACTATACAGTTTTCGACAAATGGATTCAGTTTATGATGGATTGTGGCATCACAGAGCAGATTGATTGTTACACATTGGTCCCTTGGAGCTACATCTTTGATTATTATGATTGTGCCACAAACAGTGTGAAGACGATAGCCTGCCAGCCATCTACCCGTGAGTATCGTGACTTGATTCTTCCTTTCCTAAAGGACTTTGCCCAGCATTTGAAGCAAAAGGGATGGTTCGATCGAACTTGTATCGCGATGGATGAGCGTCCTATGGACCAAATGGATGCAGCCTGGAAGGTTGTAAAAGAGGCTGATCCCAATTGGCGCATCGAAGGTGCTGCCAACTATGATGTGGATTCAGAGATTGGTGACCGTGTGTATGATCTGAGTGTCGCCTATCAATACAAACTCTTGTCAAAGGATGTCTTGGACAGAAGGAATTCCAAGGGACAGAAAATTACTTTCTACACATGTTGCGGTCCCGACCGTCCTAACACGTTTACTTTCTCGGATCCTGCGGAGTCAGCTTTCTTGGGTTGGCACGCGATGGCCGCCGGATACAACGGTTATTTGCGTTGGGCATATTGTAGTTGGACGCCTCAACCCAATCAAGACAGTCGTTTTATTACATGGCCTTCAGGCGATTGCTATCTGGTGTATCCTGGTTGTAGCAGTATCCGCATGGAACGATTGGTGGAAGGTATTCAGGACTATGAGAAGATTCGTATTCTGAAGGAAACATCTACGGAAGCCCAATTAAAGAAATTGGATGCCATCTTAGAAAAGTTCCGTCCGAACACCTTTGATGAGTCTCAAAAGGCAGAAGACCTCTTGAAAGCAGGAAAAGATTTCCTTTTCTCCTTTTAATATTCAGTCTTGTCGGGCTTCGCAGCCCAGTCACGAAAGGCTTGGAGAGCTTGCTCGCGCATAATCATACGAGTCGGAATAGAGCGCTTTGACAAGGGGCGCTCTATTTCGTCGTATATAAATTTGTCGCCAAAGTTGATTTCCTCAGCGTCTTGTTTGGTGTTTCCGTAGTAGATGTGTGAGATTCCTGCCCAATAGATAGCAGCCAGACACATGGGACAAGGCTCGCAGGAAGTGTAAATTGAACAGCCTGTCAGTTTGAAGTTCGCTTTTTGTTGACAAGCAGCTCGGATGGCATTTACTTCAGCATGGGCGGTAGGGTCATTGCTTGCTGTTACGCGATTGACTCCAGTTGCGATGATTTTGCCATTCTCCACGATCACAGCCCCGAAAGGCCCTCCACCGTTTTTTACATTCTCGATGCTCAAATCGATGGCTTGCTGCATGAATTCTTTATCTTTCCGTGTCATGAGAAATCGTTCCTTGATTATTTGCTGAGGGTGGCAGAAAGGTCTGTGGTGGTGTTCCTTCCTAATTGGGCAACGAAATGAATACGAGTGATTCCTTTGTTTTGGTTCTCAACTTTACGATAGGGTGAGGCTTTTTCTACAAACCATTTGCCTCTTACTCCTTGAATACGTAGCGTTAGGCTGTACTCACCTTTTGTAAGTTTAATGCTTTGTGGATCCACGATGCTCACTGAAGCTTCAGTCATCATAGTCCAAGTGAGTTTCGTGGATTTATTCAGTGTCTCGATATGATCTGTAATTTTCAAGTCATCCATTCCATTGAGCTCGCATCGGCGAGTAACATTTTTTACCTGTCCTTCATAGATGGGAGAAAGGTCGATAGAAGCGTAACCTGGGTAAGCTACTTTACGTTCCTTGAAGTCCACTCTGCCGTTCACTACCTGCAGCTGATCGTCAAAAGTCAGCGTGTTGTGGTTATGGTTGTTGTAGCGATACACGGTCCAACGGTCGGAATTCTGCTTCATATTCCATATACTCAGATTTGCCTGCTCCAAATTATTGTAATTCTCGGTTCCCAAATCGAGTGCCCATCTCACACCGTGGGATTCGTAGATGAAGCTTCCCACGTCCATGTGAGCATGGTTAGCTTTAGCTGTTCCGGCTTTTACACCCATGAAAGCATCGTTATAACCCCACCCGCTTCGTGTCACGTAGACAGGATTGATTCCATCTCCGGTCCAAGCAAGTTTTTCAGGCTGACTAGGTAGGGTAAGTGGGTATTTGTGGCCGTATATGAGGGCCGCAGGTGCAAGACGGTCTTGTGTGATAGATTCAGGATTGCGGCGATGAAGAATTCTCATCTGATTGTAGAGAATGGCTGGATCACGACTCTCGCGATAGAACCAAAAGGCTGTTGAAGTTGCAGTTGAGCCATTCCCATTGTCGCTGTAGTTGAAACATCCTAAGTTGGGTGTACACATGTGAGTGATGTATTCCCCTGTCTTCGCGAAACCAGGAATCTCGCTTAGTCCAAAGTCGGATCCAAAGTTCTGGCGGATAGCTTCAATGAAGAGTACGTTGAAAGAGGTACCATATTCCCAGTAGCCAGGACCTTCGGGGTAGACACCATCATTATCATAACCTTTCATGGCAAAGGGTTCGCCCCAAATGGCGCGGTTTACCACCTTAGCACAGAGTTCCATGTCCTGTTCCCAAACGGCCATTGCACCGCAGGATATGCCTGTGTGACAAACTTGGTTCCAATTGTTGTCACCCTTAATGTTGAAATGGTTGTCGAATGAAGGCCTCAATCCTTTTTCGATAATAGCTTGCTCAATGATGCTCCGTTCCTTTAGAGTCAGGTCATCATACAACCAGTCATATCCAATGGCAGCTGCCAGCGTCATCTCAGCAACATCCAGGAAATGGTTAGGGTTCCAATCTGTGAATTGGCACACATTCAATAGCTCAGATTTAGCATAGTCCCTGTACTTGGCATCTTTGGTAGTACGATAGGCATAGCTGGTATAGAAAATTCTCCTGAGAGCAGATCGACTGATGCCTAACAGGCGTCTGCCTTCCATTTTCCTTGTTAATAGGTTATAAGGCTGTTTGGATAGTTGATTTGAGACATCAATGATACTCTGGTGGATTTGACTCCATATGGAATCTCTCTTGATGTCTTTCAAGAGTTTTTTCTCTTCTCCTCTCAAAAGGAGTAGGCGGGGATGCTTCCTCATCTTTTGAGACGATTCCACATAATTCTCCCATTCATTATCTGCACTCAAAGAAGCTGCTTTGATTCCTAGCGTCATGAAGGCAAGTGCCATTAGCACTAAGGCAAATCCTTTTCCTAATGTTCTTTTCATAATTTTCGTTATTTTTATTTCAGTTTTGCGGTAATGATGTTGATGGAAAAGGGTTCTACCGGGAAGCAGAGGCGAGCCCCATTATTTTCCATGTGAACCTTTCCAGATCGAGGAATGATGTTGAATGGATATTCCTTGGTATTTTCGTCTTGCCCATCTTGACTGCTCAGCCGAATCATCTCAGCTGTTCTGACTGAACCATTGGAAAGGTTGATTGTGCCATCAGTACCCGTATTCCCGACATTCACAACCTTAATGTACATAAGATTGTTAATCTCGTCGATGGTCACGTTGTGATAGACGCCTCGCATGGATGTGTCCCGATGTTTACTCTGGAGTTGCAGTTTGTCATCAATATAGGTGGTCATGCTGTCTCCATCCACTTCGACACGAAGGTCGTACCAGCGTCCCTCTTCCACCTTGTAGCCTTGTCCTGCGGTCAGATTAATGCGGCCACCATCTTTACTTTGTTCGATGTTGTTTATTGCATTGCCCCATCCTCCGACATTGAACCAGTCGAAGTCTTTATCGTTTTCATAGTTAAAGACCATCAAGAAGCCTTCGTCCCCACTCTCTTTGTATGCACGAACCTTGTAGGTATATTTCTTGGCGGCAATTTCAGTGGGACAAATCCAAAGATTGCCTTGTGTTTCACCAAAATTGGTTACAGAACCTTCTTTGATAATCCATTTTCTTTTGGCTCTGATACGTTTGGGACCATCTGGGTTTTGATCTGGAAAGGGAGTGCTCCAATCCTCGATGGCAGGCAGAGCGATGATTTGTTCATCAATGATGACTTGCGGATCCTTAAAGGTCGCCTTGGTGTTCCAGGCTGAGACACCGATGTGAATGGGGTTCTTTGTTTCCTGAATCTTTACTTCAGGGAGTTCCCATTCCATTTCGCTGTTTATGAGACGCGTACCAACATGAGTAGAAAAAAGTTGCTGCACCCAATAGCTGGGTGTCCCAAATGCATCGCTTGAATTGAAATGGATCAAATCTGTTGGCCAATTGGAAGCATTGTCGTTGACAAAGAGTGGTGCGTAGGAATTCATCTTGACGATGTCGCTGTTATGTTCCATACCAATCATATATACCGCTTCTCCCAAAGCTGCGTTCATGTTTCCAACCTTACCGAATTGTGAGGTTACGGCATATTCGCCAACATAGACGCCAGGACCTTTTCGGTCATAGTTGTTGTATTTGTTGAAAGCATCTGCAAACCAGGATGGATTGCGATAATAATGCTCATCCACCAGTTCCACAGGTTCTTGGCTTCTCCAGCTTGGCCAGTCGGTTCCCCATGCTTGTACGTTCCCAACACATTTCATGTTTGGATACTTGCTTTTCACAGCATCGTAAAAAAGACGGTATCGTTCAAAGTAATGGTCACTCATATCCGAATTGTCGTCAAATCGATTGTTGCCATTCTCGTTCCCAATTTCCAAGTATTCAATATTGAAGGGTTGGGGATGTCCATTCTCAGCTCTCATCCTGCCGAATCTGGTGGTGATATCTCCGTTGGCATACTCCAGGGCATCCATGCATTCTTGAATCCAAGGTTCCAATTGGTTGACGGGAGTGACGCCTCCGTGCCAGATACCTACGTTGACTACATATAGTGGTTTGGCGCCAATATCCTCAGCGAGTTGCAGGAATTCGTGGAATCCGAGGCCGTCACTCGTCCAATATTTCCAATTGGCATTATAGTGGCCAGGACGTTTCTCGATAGGTCCTATGGTACGTTCCCAATGGAATGCATTGGTGGAGTCACCTTGTCCTTCCACATAACATCCCCCAGGGAAACGCATGAATTGTGGTTTCATCTTGGCAAGCATTTCTGCTAATTGAGGGCGGCATCCATTAGGGCGACCTTTATATGTTGGAGGAAACAGACTCACCACATCCATCTCAATGGTGCCAACTCCACTCATCGTTAACTGGAACAATGCCTTAGGGTCGTTGGCTGTAGGTATTAGAGTTGCCTCCATTTTCTGCCAATGTTTACTGAGTTTCCCTTTCAGCATTGTGGTGCCTAATGTGCTTCCGTTTTCGGAAACTAAAGAAATTGTTAAATTGCCAGGTTTTCCACTAATGGCACGAACCCATATGGAGAAGGTATACTGCTGTCCTGCGACACAGTTGATACCCCAGAATCCCCCGTTTGTAACACCTCCCCCAGGAGTCTTTACGTTCAGTATGGCAGCATGGTTTTGTGCTTTGTTAAGCATGTTTTCTGTGGTACGTTTCAGAGTTGTTCCTTGTCCGATGGTGTTCCAAGCCATCGTCTCTTCAGGGTTCTCAGGATTGGGGCCAGCAGGATGTGGTCCCTCCTCTTCGAATGAACGGTTGCGTATCAGTTCAGCATAGAGTCCGCCATCTGCTGCATGATTGATGTCCTCAAAGAAGATGCCATATAGCATAGGACTGATGGCTATGCCTCGTTTGTTGAGGTCAATGTCGATGCTTATCTGAGCATTTAATCCACTCGAGCAAATTGCCAGAATTAGAAGAAACAGATATCTTTTCATGAGATATGTTGAAAGCAAAAATGAAATTCTGTACAAAAATAGCAATAAAATCTGATATGCCTCTTTGGGAAAGAGAGAAAAATCAATTTCCGGCAGGTTTCGTTATTTCCAAGAAAGGAGAATAGGACCACTGAAAAGAATCGACGTCATCGGGCTTAGAAGGAGAATACTGAACAGCTTCAGGACGAAGAAACTCAGTGATGGGCAGTTGCAATTCTATGATCCCATTCACTACCATTTTGGCTATCTCGTAAGCTCCATAAGCATTGAAGTGGGTGTTGTCTTCCAGATTCTTGTCTTGTCCAGGGAATGTTCCCGCAGGGTATTGGACAAAAGCTTTGCGCGAGCCCTCCACACCAAGCGTCTCATAGAAAGTGCGAGTCATCTCGTGCAGTTCGATGACAGGAACTTTCAGGTCTTTTGCTACCCATCGCATTGCTTCTGGATAGTTGTCGTGTGTTTCCTTGATTCTTCCATTTTCATCGAAGAACCTTCGTTGGGTAGGAGTGATGAAGATGGGGCGAACATTTTTCTCGCGTGCTGCATCCACGAATTGTTTCAACGCATAAGCGAAGTTGTAGAAGGCACCACTTCCCAAATATTTCTCTTTTTGGTCGTTATGTCCAAACTCTATCATGAGGTAGTCCCCTTCTTTCATCAGGGTGAGCATTTTCTTCAAACGTCCCTCTGCCAGAAAGGATGTTGCAGTTTCTCCACTCTCGGCGTAGTTGGCGATGGCCACTTTATCGGAAAACCATCGAGGTATCATCTGTCCCCAAGAAGCCCAAGGTTCGCAATCTTGGTCGACAACCGTAGAGTTGCCGCAAAGCCAAATCGTATGAGCGTCTTCAGCGGGAGTTATTTGGATGGATGACAAAGCTGGTACATCGCCGTTAAACTCCAAGGTAAGGCAATCGTCCCATACGAGTTTCTTCCCTCCCTTGGATTTTGTTCGCACATAGCTTTGTTTGTTGTCAGGCGTGCGGATGATATCGTCTCGCTTGTTTACAGTAAAGGTATAGGTTTTGAATTCCCCCTTCTTGGTTTCTGCATTCTCGACGTATAACCGCCTGGCTTCAGCTCTGACGGTAGTGCAGGCCTTTTTCTTCTTGTTCCCAAGGGTTACCGTAACACGATAATTCCCATCAGGAACTTTCACGGAAAAGTATGTGATGAAAGGTGCCAACTGATAGGTCTCAGTTTGCATGTTTCGTGCTTTCTCCACAACCTCTCTGAAGTCATACCCATAACCTCGTTCTGTCGTGAATGTGTCAGTGGGGTTTACTTGGATAGCATTCTTCTCTCGTCCATCGAAAGAAAAGGTTTGGCTCCAAGAAGGTGTTGCTCCATTTAGTATAAGGATGAATGCAAAGAGGAGTTTTTTCATTGTTGTTTCTTTCTCTTAGATTGCGTGGCACCAGAGCCCACTTGCCTTATTTTTCAGCTAATCGTTTCAGCAACTCGACAGTTACCTGCCAGATATGTTCTACTGTGGATAGCTCTACTCGCTCAGAAGGACTATGAGGTTCAATGATTCTGGGACCAATGGAGGCAATTTGTATGCCAGGGAACTTCTGCACGTAGTATCCTGCTTCCAGTACAAAATGCATGGCGGCTTTTCGCGGGCGGAATCCTAGTACATCCATGAAAGTTTGGTCCACCATCTGCAGGAACTCTGAGTTCTTGTCTTCTTGCCATGCTGGAGCCCTCATGATAATCTTGCAGGCAGCATCCTGCTCGATAACTATGTGTTGGATTTTCTGAACCAATCCTTGCATCTGATTGTCAGAGAAACTTCTGGAATGGGTAAAGAAGTCGAAATAGGCATTCTGTTGTTTCAGGAGACCAAGGTTGGAGCTCATCTGCACCACATTTGGCATGTCTGGGCGCATTTTCAGCATGCCATTGGGCAGACTTAAGATGGTATCCATGAAATTGACGACATCCTCTGGCGCTATCACGTCATCGACAGGTTTTCCCTTAGTGATACTCAGTTTCAGACCTGGGTCAGTCTTGCTGTAGGGCTTGATGGCTTTGTTGAAAGCAGCCTTCAGCGAAGTTTTCATCTTGTCGATGTTCTTTTCTGGGAGAATCAGACAGGCACGTGCATAGCTGGGAATGGATGCCGCTGCGTTGCCTCCTTCGAAAGAATGACAGGACCAATTGGTGATCTGTTTGTTCATCTTCGTTAGGATTTCTGCCAGCAGAAGGATAGCGTTGGCTCTGCCTTTGTTGATGTCCACACCCGAATGACCACCCTGTCCTCCTGAAATGGTTACATCATAGAACATGGAGCCTAATGGCGTCTTTAGTCTTCTGGCACGCATGCCGATTTCCTGGATGCAGGCTCCTGCGGCAGCCACTGTGATGGAGTCGTAGTCCTCAGAGTCCAGGTTGATGACCTTGCGCCCCTTTATGAAATCTGTGGCCAATGCTTCAGCTCCAGTCATGCCGTCTTCCTCGTTGGTAGTGGTCAGCACTTCCAGAGGTCCGTGTACGATTGTGTCGTCCTGCAGGATGGCCAGTGCCATAGAGAGTCCTATGCCATTGTCTGCCCCTAAGGATGTGCCGTCTGCTCGCATCCAACCGTCCTCGATGATGGGCTTGATGTTGTCGTGAAGAGGGTCGAAATTCACTCCATCGGCTGCCACGCAAACCATATCCATGTGGTTGAGCAGAACGATGGTTTCAGCATGCTCATAACCAGGTGTGGCAGGCTTGCGTATCACCACATTGTTTTCTTTGTCACGCTCGTATTCCAACCCTAATTTTTCGGCAAAGCGTGTCAGGAATAGAGCAACCCTATCCTCATGGTGAGAGGGACGGGGAGTGCGGTTCAGTTGTCTGAAAATCTTGTAGACAGCGTCCACAGAGGGTGTAATTGTCATTCTAAATTTCTTTTGGAGGATTTTTGTTGTTTTTCTAATGTGCAAAGATACGCAAAATCTTTTCATTATCCTAAAAAATAAGCGAAAAAAACTCTCTGGGGGAAAGAAAGTGTCGATAGAAAAAAACAAGGTGCCGAATCCGACACCTTGCCTTTAATCATGGACCCTTCGCCCGATAGTTTCTTCTGCTTATCTTCCGCCACGGCGGCCTGAGGTGGTCGTGCCCGTTGAACGGCTGCTTGAGCTGCTGCTCGAACGAGTGCTTGTGCTGCTCGATGTGTTGCTCTGCGTCGTCGTACTAGTGGAGCTTGAACGGTTGCCACGTGTGCCCGTTGTGGTGGTTCCCTGTCGCGTAGTGCTCTGCAGGGTGCTCTGCTGAGGCTGATTGCGATAGTTGATCTTGGGCGAGTTCGTGTTGCCGCTCACGTCGCGATAGCGTTCGTCCATCGTGCGGTTGTTCTGATTAGGATTCTTGTAGTTGTTGTACACGATTGGTTGATTGCGTTCCTTCAGATTTGTGCCAAAGTCATTCTTCAGGTTGTGACCAAACATTTGGCTGCCCATGATGTGATGATGATCGGTATAGTGGTCAAACCCACGATAACGGTCGGTATAGAACCCAGTGGAGAAGTGTATTCTGCTGTGTCCTCCATCATAGATCTTGAAGTGAGAAGGAGCATCGAAGAAATAGAAGTTGTGGTTGCTGTAGATCGTGTAGATGCGCAGCGCCCACTTGCTGCCCGTACTGTAGATGGGACGATAGAAATAATCCGATGCGATGAACTTGCTGTATTGGTAATAGGATAACACGAAGCGCATGTCATCGTTGCGGTCGTCCAACAAGCGATAATACTGGTAGATGGCATCGCGATAGCCGTAGACAACATCGTCCATGATGTAGTTGGCGGCTTTGATGAAGTCATAGTTGATTTCATAGCAGTCATCATACTGTTGTATCGTCAGGTCCAGTTCGTATGCCATACGGTCCGTCAGGAATCTTGCGCTCTTACGAATCTTGGACTTGCTCATAGCCATGCAGCTTCCAGCTACAAAGACCATCAATAGGGTGATGAATAACTTTTTCATAATATTTCTCGTTTAAGTTGTTTACTGAGGGCAAATTTAGTCTCTTTTTGCGTTCCTTCCAAGAACTTTTCCTCTTTTGTGAAAGGAAAAACCCTATTCTTTCTCCCGTTTCCCTATTCTGGTATTCTTGTCATTGTTTTATTTTCTCTTTTTTTTCGTGATTCAGAAGCATCAGTTCAAGTAAAAAGACGTAACTTTGCAGCATCATAACATGAGAAAACATTAATACGATGGCTAAAAGTGTCCTAAATTCTGTTGTATGTGTGCTGACCTTCTTGATCACTCTTCCTGTTTATCCACGCGGAGCTTATCTCTTTGCCCACATGAAGGATGCGGATTACGGGGCTCTCTATTATTCAGTTTCCTTGGATGGCAAGAAGTGGATTACCCTGAATGGCTACGAACGCATCGACTCTGAGTACTTTGGGCATCCCAACATTGTGAAGGGTGGCGATGGCGTCTATTATATGATTGCCGTGAGCCGCAAGCCAGTAGGACGGCTCCATACTCCTATTCTTTACAGTTCGAGGGACTTGATCACGTGGGAGAAACGCAACCTCGACCGCACAGCTTTCGACAAAGTATCAGAGATTGGATATCAGAATGAGAATGGCTTCATTGGTGCGCCCAAGTTGTTCTATGACAAGGCAAGCGGTCAGTTCATCATCACGTGGCATGCGTTCCGTCCAGGAACAAAGGGCGACGACTTGTGGGAATCCATGCGCACTTTCTACATGTTGACATCCGACTTCCTGTCTTTTACTTTCCCAGCCCGTCTGTTCAACTTTACAGGCAAGGATGCCCAGATGGCAACCATCGATGCCACCATCGTCGAGCATCGCGGCATTTACTATGCTATCATTAAGGACGAGCGATGGCCTCGCACATCATCCACAGGCAAGACAATTAGGATTGCTCAGTCAAAGCATTTGACGGGTCCCTATTCCAATCCTGGCCCACCCGTAACTCCTGCGTGGCGTGAGGCTCCTACGGTCGTTCCTCAGTTGAAGGGTTCCGGATGGAGCATCTATGCAGAGGAATACCCTCAGCGCTACAATCTTTTCCAGGCTCCATCGCTCTCGTCTGATACTTGGATGCCTGCAGAGATAGATGCCCCAGAGCGGGGACGTCACGGATGTGTAATCGAGATCAGCAAGAAGCAATACAAGCACTTGCTGAAAGCTTTCCCATAAGTTTCTTCTCGTTTCTTGTTTTAGAGAGGGGGGAATTACCAGATGTCTTCTGGAGTCTCAGGATTGTCGTAAACCTCCTTGGCACAGTATTCCAGATAGTCCATGTAGAGATAGAGCGTGATGTCGTCTATCACGGTCTTGAAACGGATGTAATAGGTCTCGTCTGGATCCATGGTTTGGCGTACGATGATGCGTCGAGAGTTGAGTTCGCTTTCGCGTGCAGGTTTGCCTGATCCTGGTCCTCCTGCATAATGGATGGAAGCGCCCTTCATGAAGCCCTTGTTGCGCAGCTGCTTGTCGATTTCAGCATCGTAATCTTCGTCGCCCGTGTCTGGCTCCCATCCTAGGAAACTGGGGAAGGAGAGGGTGGTTGTGTTTACCGTAGTGGGACCAATGCGCAGGTCCAGAGGGATACCTTGTACGGCCAGGTGGTTCTTGTCTTTTCCCCAATAGAATTGGGCGATGACTCGACGCTTACCTGTATTGTTGACAGCATAGCGTATCTCGTAGGTGCTGCGTTTGGGAACGGGAGGAAGGCGGAAGGTAACGTCCTGAAGGCCGCGGATGGTGAACTCATCGCCATCGTAGTTGAGCCAACCATTGCCTAAGCCTGTCCAGTAGAAGAACTGGGTGTCGTCTGAGATATCCACGTCTTCCAGATAGCGGTATTCCGATGTTACTGGGATGCGCACGTTCATGTGGGGAACGTCCATGATGGGCGACATGCGGATGTCGTTGTTGATGAATTCAGGCATCATGGCTGTCACGTCCCATCGGATGCGGTTACGGACCAGGTTGTTGCGTGTTTTTTCATCATATACCAACAGCTTGTCGATGGGGTAGAGCATACCGTTGCGCACGTTGTTCTTGCCTGTCAGATTGGGGGCTCCGATGCGGATTCCCACTTTGTCAGGATCGCAACTCAACTCATGGTAGTTTCCGTGACGTCCATTGTTGAGGTTGGGGAAGCGGTTCAGGAAGATGCCGTTGCTCTCGTGGCTTTCATAGATCTTCAGCAGGCGGCGTTTGCCCATTGTGGTGTAGAACTCGCTCATGGCCACGCCCAGCGTACCTGTGCCTGGGATGTAGCCTACCTCGTTGTAGTGATGCACGAGCTTGTCAGTTGGCAGACGTACGGGCAGAAGATGGTAGGTGACGAAGCGGTTCAGCAGGTTATCTTCGTCCTTGTAGTCCTGGTTCCGTTTGGCTTCAGGGTAGATGTTCTGGCTTTCCAGATACTGCATAATGTCCTCTGGCGTGACACTCAGGGGTTCCTTCCCCAGCAGTTCGCGCCATACGCTGTCCGTTTCTGCGAAATAGGTGTAGCCGTAATAGCGGTGCTCAGGCGTACAGAAGCCAGGGGCAGGCACAAGCACAGAACCTGCCACGTGGATGGGTTGGATGCTCTTTATGATTTCGCCTCTTAGGAATTTGTCTTCATAGACATAGTCCGTATGGAGCGTCAGGGTGTCGATGAGGCCTGCAGCCATCGCCAACATGGATGCGACATAGAATCCCTCTTCCCTGTCGTCCACATAACTCTTCAGCAGGTGCCCCAGTGTGTTGTTCGAGGGACAGATGACAGCGTTCATCGAATGGATACAGCCGTTGAGCAGGGGGATATCGTGGTTGCGCTCGTCCATAGGAGCATCGTTTATCAGGTACAGATCCTCGTTCTCATATTTGTTGGGCTGATGAACCACGAGACGGCGGTCATACATGTTGGCCCTGGGGATTTCTGCATCCTGCAGGATGGGGAACGAGGTGGTGAAGTAAGTCATGTCGTCGCCTCCGTCGATGATGCTGTTATAGGCGATGACTTTGCGGATGGAGTCGAGTGTCAGGCTGTCGCGGAAGCCGTTCCAACTGGGCGAGTCGATGATGTCGCTTGCTGCCAACGTGTCCAGATAGAGCTGGATGGCATCGTTGGTAGGCGCGAAGACGGTGTAGTGTCCGCGGGCGGAAAGCAGCTGCCCCAGCGTCGTGGCGCTTATTTGACTGACAGGTACCTTGAAGAGAATGTCGGTATAGGTGCTGTATACGTCAGCATGCTTCTTCAGATAGCTTGTGACGCTTTCTTCCTTGAAGACATAGCGGGCAGAGGTGTCAACCTCCTCTTTGCATCCGATGAGGATGAGCAGAGTCATGCAGAGTGGGATAATCTTCTTCATCGTTATTTTGCCATTTTGTCTTTTCATGTTGTTTAAGTTTCGCTTGTTGTGGAAGTCGGACTTTGCCGTTGATATTCACTTATATTCACACAAAGATAGGAAAAATATATCCATTCCTCTCTTTTCCTTTCTTCTTTTTAACGTTTTTTTATCAATCTGTAGTCAACTCTTGTCAATTTGGGGACAAGGGCACATTCGTTTCAGAAAAAAAATGTAACTTTGCGATGAAACTTTACTTTAGAACTTATGATGACACGCAGACTTTTTCTTGGAGCAGTTCTTCTGCTCTGTTCGATGGCAGGTTTTGCCCAGTTTCCCACTCCCACCATCACTTTCAGGCTCTGGCCCAACGGAGCGCCCACCAGCAACGGACTGACGGGACCTGAGAATGACCAGGGACTCCACGTGAACAATGTCACAGATCCCACGCTGACGGTCTATGTTCCCAAGAATCCTTGCGGCATCTGTGTGCTGGATTGTCCTGGTGGAGGGTATTCCGACGTGTGGATTGGCACGGAGGGACACAATCTTGCCCAGTGGTTCCTCGACAACGGCATCGTCTATGCAGTTCTCAAATACCGCCTGCCCAACGGACACAAGGAGGTGCCGCTCGACGATGTGCACGAGGCCATGAAGATCCTCAAGTCCCATCAGCAGGACTACGGCTTCCGTCTCCTGGGCATCCAGGGCTGTTCGGCTGGCGGACACCTGGCTGCGATGTCCTCCACCCATTATGCCAAGCCTGAGGAGAGGCCTGATTTCACCATTCTCTACTATCCCGTTGTTACCTTCGATCCTGCGTATGCCCACGGCGGGACACGCGACAATCTCCTGGGAAAAGGTGCCAGCAAGGAGCTTGTCGATGAGTACAGCAACGAGAAGAAGGTGACCAGCGATACTCCTCCTGCCCTCATCTTCCATTGCACGGACGATGGCCTGGTGCCTGTCTACCATTCCATTGCCTACTACCAGGCGCTTGTCTCGAAGGGTGTACCTGCTTCCCTCCACATCTATCCCAGTGGCGGACACGGCTTCTGTGGCAACATTTCCTATGTCTTTGGCGAGCAGTGGCGTGGCGAGGTCATCCAGTGGCTGAAGAGCACCATCCTGAAGAATCCAAAGTAGAAGTAGAGTCGTCATTTTTATATTTTTTATATGAAGTTGCGAAACATTCTGTGGGGTGTTCTCCTCGCCGTCGCCCCTTTCACATGGGCGGCACGTCAGGACATGCGCATCATGACGTTCAACATCCGTCATGGCGGCATCGATGTGAGTATAGGCAACGGCCAGAACACATGGGAGAACCGTGCTTTGGCCATTATCGATATGTGGACTCTGTGCAGCCTGACATCATCGGCATGCAGGAGACTGTGCGCACACAGTTGATGAGTCTTCTCTCTGGCATGCCTGCCTATTGCACGGTGGGGCGCGGTTGCGACAACGGTGCCGATGAGGGACGTGTCACCGCCATCGCTTATCGCACTGACCGCTTTCGTGCGCTGGCTTGGGACACTTTCTGGCTTACTGACACGCCCTCTGAGGTGTCGAAGGTCGAGGGTGGCATCAACAACCTCACCGCCACGTGGGCAATCTTCGAGGATAAGCTGTCAGGTGTCCGCTTCGGCTTCTGCAACACGCATCTCAGCACCGTTTCGGCTGCCATCCGCAACTACGAGATACGTCTTATCAAATTATCAAAACGCGCATGCGAGATCTCAGGCAACAGTATGGCCTCACCAACTTCTTTCTGACGGGCGACTTCAACATGCGCATCTACGAGAATGCCGATGGCTCGAAGGCAGAGGATTTCCAGGGCGAGAACCACGTGCTGGCCTCCAATCTGGGTGTGTCCATGAAGGATGCGTGGAGCTTTGCTCCGCAGCTCTATAAGCGTAGCACAGCCATAGATGGTGTTGACTATATCTTCGTGACGAAAAAATGTGTCCTTTGACCATGTGCAGAGAGATCCGCGCGAGGATGCTGACGGATACTTCCTCTCCGACCATTATCCCTTTTGGGCCGACGTACACTTCACCACCTCTGCGACCGAAGATGCGCGTGCTGCTGTGCGCGAAGCGTTGTGCGAGATAGACAGCGTCTGCGACTATGCGTATATCCGCACCAAACTCCTTACCTCGGCCGACCAGCTCAGCACTGACGGCACAGAGCCAGGATATCCCGTAAGCAACATCATTGACGGGAACACGTCTACCTTCACCCATTCGCAATGGAAGGGTACTGCGCGTCCTCAGCCTCACTATGTGCAGGTGGAGCTCAAGCAACCGGTTGCCAATGTATGCTTCACCTACCGACGGCGTGATACCGGCTCTGCTATCGATGGTGTGCGCGACCGTTGGCAAGATGTCATGGTCACCGCTTCGGAAGACGGCACCCAGTGGGATTATGTGACCGAGTTCCATGACTTTGGAGGTGATGCTCTGCGTACCTATACCAGTCCCCATTTTCCCTTGCGGCGCCCTTGCTGCCACCTGCGCTTCCATGTCATGCATACTCCTGGCGAAGTGCTGCGCAACAACTACCCCAGTACACCTGTTCTGAGTTCCAGCTCTACGAATATATCCTTCTCAACAGCTGCCCCCGCAAGGCAAGTCCTGAGGTCTGTGCCGCAGCCGATGCGCTGGAACTGCTGATAGCCACTACGGAAGAACTCATCGAGAAAGGGACTGTCAAGCGAGCGGATGTGGCCGCACTGCAGAGTGCCACGCAACTGCTGCGCGAAGCTCGCCTGTCCTATGCCACTGCCATCAGCCCGCCCCCAGAGAAGCATGGTTCGCACGACAACATCATCTCCATCTACGATCCCATGGGCCGTCTCCAGCCGTCGCTGCAGCAGGGAGTCAACATCCTTCGCAAGGCCGACGACACCGTCTGTAAGGTACTCATCAAATAATCTCATTTTTTTCTAAAGTCTCCCAATTGCAATTCTTGTGTGCCGTAGGTGCTCAGGCGCAGGCCGAGTCCTGCATTTGCGATTTTGGAGAGGGCATTGTCGTCTTTATCGTCTTCGTCTTCGTTGTCGTCCTCGTCAATTCCCCTTTTTTTACGCTTATGGGTTAGCGAAGAAGTCTCGCAGGGATATGAAAAAAAAGTGCTTGCAAAAACCGGGAATTTGCGATGAAAAAGGAAAGAAGAAAGAACGTGTTGAATCGGACAAATCAACACGTTGAAACCAATGAATCAACACGTTGTCTTTCCTGAGAGATATGCTGCCGCCCTCATTTCCTATGAAAAAAAACTTGCCTGCTTTTACTGCTTATTCCAAATAATGTGTAAATTTGTGGAGAAAAACATGATAATGATATCGTTATGAAGAAGTTTTGGAATCTGTTTTTGCTGCTCTTTATCCTGGCGCAAGGCTTGCTGGCCGAGAAAGTTATCCATGTAGCCCCTACGGGCAACGACCTGAATCAGGGCGATGAGGCTCATCCCTTGTTGACCCTGCAGAAAGCTGTGGAGCAGTCTCGCCGGCAGAGGGCTGGTGCGACTGAAGTGACTATCCGGCTGGCAGAGGGAGTTTATCCTATCCGTCATGCCATTCAGTTGGGAAGTCAGGACAGTGGGCTTCGCATCGTGGGTGATGGGAGAGGACGGACCCGCATTACGGGTGGAGTGGAGTTGCCCGCCTTCCAGCAGGTGCGTGAAGGTCTCTGGCGGACCGATGTGGGTTCTCTGATGGCCTTTGGCGGTGATGTCGCCCAACTATATGTGAATGGTGAGAGGGCTGTTTGTGCGCGTACTCCCAACGGGCTGAATACCTTCAAGACAGGGAGGGCTGAAGAGTGGAAAATGGATTCTTTGCCTGACAACTACCGCTATCGCATGGCTGCGCAAAGCATCCAACTTCCAGACGAGGCTTCTGCTGTGCTGAGGAAGGCCCAGGCTTCCCCTTCAGGGATGCGCATCGTGGTGCTGCATGCGTGGGACATGACGCGTCGCAGTGTGCAGTCTTTCTCAGCAGATAGTGCTGTCGTCTTTGTTTCAGGTCAGGCAATGCACACCTGGAACCGCATGGATAGGCCAGGTGCTTCTCTCTGCTATCTGGAGAACGACCGCAGTTTCCTGGATGCTCCTGGCGAGTATTTCCTGGATCGCAGCGAGGGCTACCTTTATTATATCCCACGCGAGAACGAGAGGCTGGAGAAGGCTATTGCCACCGTTCCTGTCCCTTCGCAGTTGCTGGAGATGAAGGGAACCGCTGAGAAGTGGATAGAGGACGTCCGCATAGAGAACCTTACGCTGGAGTATTCGCGCTACAGTATTCCTTGGCAGGGCAATGAACCTAACCAGGGAGCCTGCTTGACTGACGCCTCCGTGTCGGCTGAGTATGCTCGAAATCTGACGCTGCAGAACGTGGAAGTGACTCACACAGGAAACTGGGCCGTCGAAATGGGACTGGCAAGCCGTGACTGCAGGGTGGAGCATTGCTATCTTCACGACCTGGGAGGCGGGGGAGTGAAGATAGGCACCTCTGGGATTCCTGACGATGAGGAGCACGAACTGTCATGTGGGAATCACGTGGTCAACAACATCATCTGTCAGGCTGGAGAGACCTTCCCTCCAGCGGTGGGTATCATGCTGCGCAACGCCAGCGATAACGAGGTGGTCCACAACGACATATCGAATCTCTACTACACAGGAATCTCTGTGGGATGGGTGTGGGGCTACGCTCATTGCCCGTCAGTGCGCAACACCATCAGTTACAATCATATACACCACATCGGATGGGGCATCCTGAGTGATATGGGAGGCATCTACACACTGGGAAATTCAGAAGGCACGCAAGTGAGCCACAACCGTATCCATGATATCTATTCCTATGGCTACGGCGGTTGGGGACTCTATCCAGATGAGGGCACGACAGGAATCGTGATGGAGAACAATCTGGTCTACAACTGCAAGAGTTCCGGCTTCCATCAGCATTATGGAAAAGACAACATCATCCGCAACAATATCTTCGTGAACAACATCAAGGCGCAGTTGGAAGCAACTCGCGTGGAGCCTGACCATCTGCCTTTCACCTTTACAGGGAATATCCTGCAATACAAAGAAGGTCAGATGTACGGCATCAATTGGGATAAGGTGAACTTCCAGTGTGACAAGAATATTTACTGGCGAACGGATGGTGAGACTCCCTCGTGGAACGGCCTCTCGCTGGCTGAGTGGCAGAAGAAGACTGGCAAGGATCTGCACTCCCTCATCGTTGATCCTCGACTGGCCGATATCGTGAAAGGAGATTTCACTCCCAAGAACAAAAAAGCCCTGCGTAAGATAGGTTTCAAACTGTTTGATCCCATGCTGGCAGGTGTGGAAGGCGACGAGGAATGGATTCGTTTGGCTCAGCAAGATCCTAAGAAAGCCCAGCTTTACGACGAGATTGTGGAGAAGCTGAAGAAGGAATGATTGCTATCGCTCTTTTTTAAGGAAATGTAAAATATTTTGTATAGTACATATTGTTTTGCCTGCTCCACCTTCGTTCCAAAGTGAGACGAAGGTGGAAAGTTTTCGTTTGTTAAATAATTGGTTTTTATTTGTCCAAGTCAAGAAGAATGCTTAATTTTGTGGGATATTTCTAAAGAAAAGGACTCGAGACAGATATGATTTTACGCAGAATGACAGTTTTCTTGCTGGTGCTGCTGCTTGTTGCAGGATTGCAGGCAAAAGTTGCAGAAGCGACGCAGGTGAAGCGTGTCAGCATGGAAGGGTACATTGGCAAGCGGGTAGATGACTGCATTCGCAAGCGCGTGATGGGGCAGAACGTGGACGAACTGGTTGAACCTTTTAAGCTCCAGGACGAGACGCAAGGCCGATGGGCTAGCGAGTTCTGGGGGAAATGGATACAGGGTGCCATGTCGTCGTATCAGTACAACCAGGATCCAGCCCTCTATCATAAAATCAAGGATGGAGCAGAGAAACTGATGGCTACCCAGTTGTCCAATGGCTACATTGGCGACTATGATACAGACCACCAGCTGAAAGGCTGGGATGTGTGGGGGAGGAAATACACCCTACTGGGCTTGCTCAAGTGGTACCGTCTGTCAGGCGACAAGAACGCCTTGAAGTCCGCTTGCCGCTTGCTCGACTACACCCTGACGCAGATAGGTCCAGGAAAGGCTCATATCTATTCGACTGGATTCTATCGAGGCATGCCTCCCAGCAGTATTCTCGAACCTGTCATGATGATGTATAACCTCACGAAGAATCCACGTTATCTGGACTTTGCGAAGTTTATCGTGGAGGATGACGAGAGTGCCGATGGTCCCCGCTTGATTGCCAAATGCGATGAGCCTGTGGCAGAACGGTTCCCCCTCAAGGAAGGTCAGTCGTGGTGGAGTTACGAGAATGGTCAGAAAGCTTACGAGATGATGTCGTGCTACGTGGGACTGTTGGAACTTTATCGTGTGACGGGCGTGGAAACGTATCGTCGCGCTGCTGAGACAGCTTGGCGACACATCGTGGACGAGGAGATCAACATCTGCGGCTCAGCTGCCAGTCAGGAGTGCTTCTATCATGGCAAGGAGGCTCAAACGCGTCCTGCCTTGCATACGATGGAGACTTGCGTCACATTCACCTGGATGCAGTTCAACGAGCGATTGCTGGAGTTTTCGAATGACAGCAAGTATGTGGATCAGATAGAACGTACCATGTACAACGCCCTGATGGCGAGCATGAAGGACGATGGCAGCCAGATTGAGCAATACACTCCCCTGGAAGGTTTCCGCCGCGAGGGAGGGAACCAGTGCGATGTCCGCATCAATTGCTGTAACGCCAATGCTCCTCGAGCGTTTGCCATGATTCCGCGTGTCCTCTATCGTGCGCCCCAAGAGGGTAGGGTGGATGTGAATCTCTATATTCCCAGTGCGGCCACCATCCAGCTGGGCAAGCGGAGCCTGGAGATAACCCAGGAAACGGATTATCCCAAGACAGGTGAAGTAGTGCTGACGATGACTCCAGACAAAGGGAAGGCACTGGTTGCATCCATCGCGCTGAGAATTCCTGCATGGGCAAAGAACGCTCAGGTGGAGGTAAACGGAGAAGCCGTTGGAGGAGTGGTTCCTGGAAGGTATTGTGTAGTGAGCCGCGAATGGAAAGCTGGCGACAAGGTTCGCCTGAGGATGGACATGCAGGGCAAAGTGGTGGAGCTGAACGGATGTTTGGCTCTGGAGCGTGGTCCTGTGGTGTTTGCGCGAGATTCGAGGTTCAATGACGGATACATCGATGAGGTGGTAAGTGTTCCTAACAAGGATGGACAGGTGGAGATGAAGCCCGCCAATGCTCCTGGTGGCATGTGGATGGCCTTTACCCTGCCTATGGTGCGAGGAGCTTATTCTGACAGTTCTGTAGACACTCGCCAGATCCACGTCTGCGACTTTGCTTCAGCAGGCAGCACGTGGGACGAGAGCGGCCGCTATCGTGTCTGGCTCCCCAAACTGCTTCATCCCCAAGAGAAAAGATGAAAAAAGAATGAAAAAGAAGTTGCTTTAGAGAGCGGACTTTCAAGAAGAAGACAGAACAGATAAATGAGAATGTATCGGAAATTGATGGCATTGGGCTGGGTCCTCATGGGAGCGCAATCCCTGACGGCCCAGACGGTGAGTGCCTTGAGAATAAACGAAGTAATGTCGGCCAACGTGGATCAGTTCATCGATCCCAGTTGGAACTATGGAGGCTGGATTGAGGTCTACAACCCCACGGTGAGGGATATGAACCTGAAAGGTCTGTGGGTGAGCGATGACCCCAACAATCTGAAGATGTGTCACGTGACTCAGGATACGCCGATTCCTGCAGGCTCTTTTGCCAATCTCTGGTTTGACCATCACTACATCAAGGCCGTTAGCCAGATGAACATGAAGCTGGATTGCGACGGAGGAACCATCTATCTGAGCAACAGCAGCGGACGCATCATCGATCAGGTGGAATACCCTCCAGCTATCCCACGCGCCAGTTGGGCACGCACAGAGGACGGCAAGGGAGAATGGGGCTATGCGTCGAATCCCACTCCCCAGGCAAGCAACGAGACAATCGTCTTTGCACAAGAGCGACTGGAGGCACCCGTCGTCAGTCACGACAGCCGACTCTTCACCACCACGTTGCATGTCACAGTAGAAATCCCTGAAGGCTGCACTTTGCGCTACACGATGGATGGAACCACCCCCACCTTGACGAGGGGAAGGACCAGTATTACAGGCGGCTTCACAGTGGCTGCCTCCCACGTCTATCGCTTTGCCCTGTTCAAGAATGGTTATTTGAGCAGTCCTGTGGTGACGAGAACCTATATCCGCAAGGACAAGAATTTCAACCTGCCAATCATGTCCATCGTGACGAATCCAGATCACCTCTACGGCAGCCAACTGGGCGTTTTCGTCGTTGGCAACAATGGCCGTGCAGGAAAAGGTACTGGCCAGCGATGCAACTGGAACATGGATTGGGATCGTCCCATCAATTTTGAGTATTTCTCCCCAGAGGGCAAGTGTCTGGTCAATCAGGAGGCAGAGTTGAGCCGATGCGGTGGGCACAGCAAGGGATTTACGCCCATGAGCTTCAAGGTCCATGCGTCAAAGGAGTTTGAGCATCAGAACTACCTTCCTTACCAGTTCTTCCGCCTGAAGCCTTACCTGAAGCACAAGGCACTCCAGGTTCGTGGCGGAGCGAATGATTTCTATTGCCGCATCAAGGATGCTTCTCTGCAACATGTGGTACTTACCAGTGGCATCGATGTGGACCTGCAGGCCTATCAGCCCATCTGCCATTACATCAATGGGCAGTATATGGGTACCATCAATCTGCGCGAGCCCAACAACAAGCACAACGTCTATGCCAATCATGGGCTGGACGACGATGAGATAGACATGTTCGAGATTGAGTGCGACAGCTGTTATCGCCAGATGTGTGGAACGGATGAGGCTTGGAAGAATCTTCTCAGCCTGAGTGCCTCAGCCAGCGATCCTGTCATCTATGAGCAGATCAAGAACAACATGCTCGACATCGATGAGTTCTGCAATTATATGGCCATCGAGCTGTATCTTGGCAACAATGACTGGCCCCAGAACAATCAGAAGGGATGGCGCCCCATTGCAGAGGACGGCAAGTTCAGATTCGTGCTGTATGATATCGACGATGCCTTCTCCAACACAAGTCCTTTCGCTGTGTTCCAGAGCAGGCAATGGTTCACCTTCTGCCAGCTGTATGATGTGCCAGGTGTGAGCCATTTCACACGCGAGGTGGAAATTGTTCCCCTCTTCCTCAACATGATCAAGAATGACCAGTTCCGTCGCCAGTTCATCGATGCCTTCTGTCTGGTGGGTGGCTCTGTCTTTGAGCCCACTCGTGCGATAGCTATCGTTCGTCAGCTGGCCAATGCTGTGGAGCCCATGCAGATCAAGGAAAGCGGATACGAAGGGAGGAACGTGTCGCCTTGGGGGACTGCCAACACCGTCATCGACCGGTTGCAGAATCGTCAAGCCATCGCTTACTCAGCCTTGAAGAGTTACGGCTCTTTCGGCCTTTCAGGAGTCACTCCCCAGGACATCCAACTCTCTGCCAATGTGGAGCAGGCTCGTCTGCTGGTGAACGGTCAGGTGATACCTCTCAACAAGTTCAGCGGCAAGCTCTTCCCGCCTGTCACCCTCAAAGCTCAGGCTCCCAGCGGATATCGTTTCCTGGGTTGGAAGGCAGAAGGTGGAGGTCTGTTTGGCAACGAGGAGACGATCTTTGGCCTTGGTTCCAACTGGCTTTACTACGACGAAGGTGAGATCTCAAGCATGAACTGGCGCATGAGAAACTATTCTGCAAGCAAGTGGAAGACTGGTATGGCTCCTTTGGGCTACAGCAATATCTTCAAGGTGAATACCCAATTGGACTATGGCGAGGATTCTGGCAACAAGCGTCCCACTTATTATTTCCGCAAGGGGTTCATGATAGACGATGACATCAACGAGAACGACGTGTTCCATCTGAACTATTCACTCGATGACGGATGCATTGTCTACGTGAATGGTCAGGAGGCAGGACGCGTCAATATGGGCTCAGGAGCAGTTACCTACAACACTTTCGCCTCCACCTCCGCCAGTACGGAACCTGTGACGGGCAGCATGGAAATCCCTGCCAGCATGTTCATCGAAGGGACCAATGTGATAGCAGTGGAGGTGCACAACATCAATTCCGCCAGTACAGACATCTGCTGGGATGCAAGTCTGACGCGCATTGTCACCAGTGAAGTCTCTGAGGTGAACTATGTGAGCACCCATGAGGAATACCAGATGCCTTCCTCGCCAGGCAAGATCGTCCTGGAAGCATGCTTCGAGCGGATTGCCAACGATGCCGACAAGACAGGAATCCGTGGCGTGTTGATCAACGAGGTGAGTGCAGGCAACAGCATCTATGTGAACGAATATTTCAAGAAGGAAGACTGGATTGAGCTATACAATCAGACGGACCACGACATCGACCTCAGTGGCATGTGTCTGAGTGACGACCTGTGGAATGCCACCAAATATAAGATTTCGGCTGAAGGTACAGAGGTAAGCACCATCATTCCTGCCAATGGCTATAAGGTGATTTGGTGCGACAAGAAGGAATCGATGAGCGAGCTGCATGCTCCCTTCAACCTGAAGAACGAGGATGGCTCCCTGGTTGTGCTTACCAGCGAAGACCTTTGCTGGCAGGATACTTTGATTTATTGTGCCCATGATGGGAACCAGACCGTTGGAAGATTCCCTGATGGTGGAGCCCAGCTGTACGTGATGTCCAATCCCAGCATCTGCAAGCAGAACACCATGAACAGCTATACGAAGGAATGGATCGTGCCTGATGAGTACAATGGAATCAGCGAGACTCTGATAGCCCACAGCGGCGGGTTAGGCATCAATTGCTCAGCAGGCATGCTGAACTTGAAGAGCGAGGAGAATCCAGACGTCGTGCTGTCGATATATACCCTTGGCGGTGCCTTGGCTATGCAGAAGAAGCTGAGGCTGGAGACAGGTCATGCTCAGGAGAGTATCCTGATGCTGATGCCTGGCGTCTATGTGGCACGCATGAGAGACAGTGAGGGCAATGAATGCTCCACAAAGTTCGTGAAGAAGTGAATGTAATCTGGAAAAATAAAAAAATGACATACGATATGAAAACAGGTAGAACATTGAGGAGAATGCTCGCAGGTGTGCTCCTCGCGGCGGCAATGGTCAGTTGTACAGAGCAGGTGGACACCTCTGCCCGCTATGTTTTTGCGGACGAGACGGTCTACAGCTATCTCTCCAAGCATGAGGTTTATTCTGAGTATGTGGACCTTCTGAA
>JAFRTJ010000041.1 GCA_017427185.1 Bacteroidaceae bacterium
ATTATTATATAATATATAATATAAAAATTCATATCACAATTTAAGTAACAAATATGAAAAATCGAAATGTAACTTTGTAACACTGTAACTCTGTTCTATTGAATAGCTGCATAATCATTTGCTTATCAACAATTTACATCTATCTTCGCCTGTTACATTCGTGTTACATATACTTTGTAACACTATAGGGGCATCGCAGGCTCCTGGTTTCCCCCGCTCTATGCAATTTTATGGTATACGAAAAATCTTTACATCAATTTTCACCCGTAAATGGGCAGGAGGGAACACGTTCTTCGATGCCTCTCAACGTGTTGAAAAGAGGAATCCGACACGTTGATTTCAGCGTACTCAGACTATTCAGATTATTCAGACTATTCAGACTATTCGGATTACTCGGATTACTCCGATTGCTCCTCGATTCTCACAGACCCCATCCTGTAGCGCTTGTGGCCATCATCGTCAGGATAAGGGAGCGCCAAAACAGGCGAGCCGTAGACGGTGCCTACAGAGAAGTAAATCTCGAAATCGCCCGTAGGACACGAACGGCTGAACGTCCCAAAGGAATTGCTGAAGGCTTGTGCCACCGTGAACTCCACGTCACGCGATGTGGTTGGTGCCTCGCCAGGTTTTGCCACCTGCAGGTCCTTCACGTTGAATCCTGTGTCGACCAGCACAGCCACGATGCCGCCCTGACTGTTCTTGATTGTGAAGCAGGGATAGCCTCCGCCGTAGCAAGGAGCCACGCCCACGTTCTGCCACGCACTCTGGATGCGGAACGACTCGTTCTTGCGGATGACGGCAGGCCATTGTGCCTTTGTCATGTGGATTCTGTAACCCATTCGCAGGTTGATTCTGTCGATGATGTCGCGATTGGCCTCCAGCTCCTCACGCGGCCACCAGTGGATGGACATGTAGGAGGCATGGTAGTCCTCGATGGCTTTCAGCAGCAACTCCTTGTCCCACGCTCCACGCCCCACGCTGCCACCATAGTGTTCGTGCTCGAGGATGACGGGCATCGTAGGCCAGAAAAGCTGTGCCATCTCGCTATGGTACCAGCAACGCGGATAGGGCTGAACGAGGATGCTGCAGTCCCACAGGGTAACGCCTTTGCTGAAAGCATAGTCGATGATGGGAAAACGGCTTCCTGGCTTGTCGTGACCTGCATAGTCGTCGGAAAGGCAAAGCTGCGTCCGATGGAAATGCTTGGTGTAGATGTCGATGTACTTCTTCTGGGTCTCGTAGCCCCACGACTTGTGGTGGACAGGAGTCGTCACCTCCGTATGGCCCTCGCCCCACATGCCAAAATGTCCTATCGCCACATAGGCCACATCAGGGTTGCCATCGTAGCGCTCTGCCATCTTCTCAACGAAATGCTCTACTGCCTTGAGAAAGATGGGATCGTCGTAATCGACCTCGAGGAAGCCGTTGACGGTGTAGAATTTCGCACCCTCGTCGAAAACCCATTGGGGAGTGCCCTGGCGCGTCCAGTTCTCTGTGGCAGAAACGCAGAAAGCCACTTTCCTGCCCGTTTGCAGCCAGCGCTGCGCTGGAGTGTCGATAATCTCCCAGTTGAACTTGTCGCGCTCTGGCTCCAGAAAACTCCAGGGCAGACGCAGGAAGACGGTACTCATGCCTGGGAACTCCTCGACGATATCCTCAGGTGCAAGCCGAGAGCCGTAGTTCGCCAGGACGTTGGAGTAGTAATAAAGTTGCCACCCCATCCCTGGATTGACGAGCGCCTTCCCATGGTCCACAGGCGAGTAGGAAAGTGTCTGCGAGGTAGCTTTGAGTGGATGAAAAATCTGTACAAAAAGAAGTGTCAGCAGAAACAGCCTCGACACGCGGCGTAAGGTATCAATCGAAAGGAAGTGCATGAAGGTAATCTTTTTTAACTGAAGGTTCGCTTGTTCTTTTTTTTCTTTTGTAACTAAGTAGTTAAGTAAATACCGCTTCGCTCGTCCTGCGGACAGTAGTTAAGCCAATAGTTTACGACGAAGACGATGACGATGACGATAACTGACAAACAGTATCGGCTTAACTACTGGCTACTTAACTACTTCAGAAACTTAATCTTTTAATTCATTGCATTCAGGCCTCAGATGCGGCCAGGACGATTTCACTGAGCGAGGGATGGGCATGAACTGTGTGAGCCAAGTCACCCACCTTGCCACCCATGCGCATCAGCAGGGCAAGCTCGTGGATAAGGTCGCTGGCGTGTGCTCCCAGGATGTGGGCTCCTAACAACTCGCCGTCAGGCGAAACCAGCAACTTCACCAGTCCATCGTCAGCATCCATCGAGAGAGCTTTCCCGTTGGCACGATAGAAGGATTTCAGGCTCCTGTACTCCACTCCAGCCTCTGCAAGTTGCTCTTCAGTGGCTCCCACCATCGCTGCTTCAGGAGAGGAGAAGACAGCGGAAGGAATCACCTTGAGAGCGTCCTGATAGACGGAGGAAGCTGAACCAGTGATGTGCTCGAGGGCGCAGTAGCCCTGGAAGGTGGCAGCGTGGGCCAGCTGACAAAGTCCGTTGACATCGCCGATGGCGTAGATGCCTGGCACAGAGGTCTGCATGTATTCGTCCACTTGTATGCCTCGTGGGCTGTACTTGATGCCTATGTCGTCGAGATTCAACGCTCCCACGTTGGCAGCACGTCCCACAGCCATCAGCACCATGTCGCACTCCAGACTCTGGAGCTTACCCTTTTCCTCGAAGTCAACACGCATGGGTTCACCCTCGTTAATAGCTTTGGCACCAGCCCCCAGATGGAACGTGATGCCACGCTTCTTCAGCGAGGTGCGCAGACGTTTGGCAAGGTCGCGGTCGAAGGGCGGCAGGATTTCTTTCATGAACTCCACCACTTCCACTTCCACACCAAAACTGCAGAAGATGCTGGCAAACTCGATGCCTATCACGCCGCCGCCAATGATGCAGAGACGCTTGGGAAGTGAGGTGAGGATGAGCATCTCAGTCGATGTCAATACACCCTTTGCATGGGCTCCCTCGATGGGGAGGAACTTGGTGGTACTTCCTGTGGCGATGATGATGTGGGGAGCTGTGAAAACCTGTTCGCCTTCCTCTGTCTTCACCCTGACTGTATGGGTGTCGACAAACTGTGCCTCACCCTCAACGAGTGTGATGCCTGGCGTCTTCATGAGCATGGCGATGCCTGAGCGCAGCCGCTCCACCGTCTCGTCCTTGTGGGCAACAGCCTTGGCGAGCTCCTCAGAATCGAGCTGGATGCCTCGTTCACGAAGCACTTCGAGTGTGTCGGCTGTGTGGCAAAGACACTTCGTAGGGATACAGCCAGCATTGAGACACGTTCCTCCCAACCTGTCCTTCTCGATGATGACAACCTGCTGCCCCAATCGAGCTGCCCTGACAGCTGTCTCATAGCCACCAGGGCCAGCTCCTATGATGATGATGCCTGTCTCCATATCAGAGGTCTTTGAAAGTGAACTTGGGCTCCTTCACGGCCTTCACGTCGTCGAGTCGACGGATGGGAGTGTCGTGGGGAGCTGTCCTGACCATCTCGCGGTCGTCGCGTGCCTCCTCAGCAATCTTCTTCATGACAGCGATGAACTCGTCGAGCGTGTCCTTGCTTTCCGTTTCCGTAGGCTCTATCATGAGGGCCTCGTGGAAAAGCAGAGGGAAGTAGATGGTGGGGGCATGGAAGCCGTAGTCGAGCAGACGCTTTGCCACATCGAGCGTGGTGGCGTGTCCCTCATCGTGGTGATCGCCGCCATATTCAGGCCGCAGGCCGTCGAAGACAAACTCGTGCTTGCAGAGTCCCTCGATGGGCAGCAGATAGTGGCTCTTGAGGCTCTCCTTGATATAGTTGGCATTCAGGACTGAAAGCTTTCCTGCCAGAGGAATGTTCTCCTTTCCCAGCGAGAGGAGGTAAGCGTAGGCGCGTATGATGACAGCAAAGTTACCCAGGAAGAGAGAGATGCTGCCCAACGACCTGTCGCCGCTCTGAAGGCTGTATTGCCCTTCTCCATCGCAGACAACCTGAGGATTGGGGAGCAGATGCTCGAGGCCTTTCCGCACGCCTACAGGGCCGCTCCCAGGTCCTCCGCCTCCATGAGGAGTGGAGAACGTCTTGTGGAGATTGATGTGCATCACATCGAAACCCATGTCGCCAGGACGGCATACGCCCAGCATGGGGTTGAGGTTCGCACCATCGTAGTACATCAGACCGCCGCACTCGTGGACCATTCTGGCTATTTCTGGAATGTTGCGCTCGAAGATACCCAACGTGTTGGGATTGGTCATCATCATGCCTGCCACGTCAGGACCAAGCAGAGGCTTCAAGTCCTCCACATCGACAGTTCCGTCTGGCAGACTCTTCACCTCGACCACACTGAATCCTGCAACAGCAACTGAGGCAGGATTGGTTCCATGAGCTGAGTTGGGAACGATGATTTTCGTGCGAGCCGTATCGCCCCGCTCCTGATGGTAGGCCTTGATGATCATGAGGCCTGTCAACTCGCCATGAGCACCTGCATAGGGATTGAGGGTGAAGCGTGAGAGGCCAGCTATCTCAGCGAGCGTCTTCTGCACCTCGTCATAGAGTTTCAGACTCCCTTGCACGAACTCGGCTGGAGCGGAAGGGTGACAGTTGAAACCAGGAAGCGAGCAAAGTTCCTCGTTGAGCTTGGGATTGTATTTCATGGTGCATGAACCCAGGGGATAGAAACCTGTGTCGACACCAAAGTTGTTGTTCGACATGTTGGTGTAATGGCGCACCACAGTAAGCTCGTCACACGCTGGCAGAATCGTCTTCTCTGACCGTTTCAGTCCTTCAGGAAGGGAATCCACGGAATAGCCACTTATCTCCTGCTTGGGGAGCGAATATCCTACACGTCCAGGTTTCGACAACTCGAAGATGAGTTTTCCATAATACACGTTGTTCATAGCGATAAGATATTAGAGATGAGTGAATCGATTTCAGCCTTGGAGCGCTTCTCTGTCACTGCAATGGTGAGGCAGTCCGGCATGCCTGCAGCGGGAACACCCAAGAGGATGCCTCGCTGGGCAAGTTTCTTGCGCATGAGGGCAGCATCGCCGTCTTTCAGGCGAAGGGTGAACTCGTTGAGGAAGGGCTGCGATGAACGGAAGGCTTCCTCGAACTTGCCTGTCTTGAGGAGTTCGTCATGAAGATAATGGGCACCAGCATAGCTCTGCTCATTCACTTCACGAAGCCCTTTCTCGCCCATCAGGCTCAGATAGCAAGCCACATAGAGACACATGAAGCCTTGAGCCGTACAGATGTTGCTCGTGGCTTTCTCGCGGCGGATATGCTGCTCACGAGCCTGGAAGGTGAGCACGAAGGCTCTGCGGCCTTCAGCATCCGTAGTGGCTCCCACCAGACGACCAGGCATCTTGCGGACCAAAGCTTCCTTGGTGCAGAGATATCCGATATAGGGGCCTCCATAGTTCATGGGAATACCCAAACTCTGGGCATCACCACAAGCAATGTCAGCTCCCCACTCTCCTGGGATCTTGAGCACACCCAGAGCACTTGCTACCGCATTGACCACAAACAGGGCCTTATGAGCGTGGCAAGCCTCAGAGAGAGAGGTGAAATCCTCGATGATGCCATAGCAGTTGGGCTGCGCCACGATGAGTCCTGCCACATCGTCTCCCTCGAGGAGCGACAGGGCGGCAGCCTTGTCCATCACGCCATCCTTGGCAGGAACCTTCACCAGTTCCACACCATGGAAGGAGGCATACGTCTCCACAACACGCATCACTTCAGGGAGGAAGGTCTCAGAGATGAGCACTTTGTTGCGCTTCTTGGCTGCATGGACACACATCATCATTGCCTCAGCGGTAGCTGTAGAGCCATCGTACATCGAAGCATTGGAGAGGTCCATGCCTGTGAGATCTGCCATCATGGTCTGGTACTCGAAGATGTACTGCAGCGTACCCTGTGAAATCTCTGCCTGATAGGGAGTGTAACTCGTCGAGAACTCGCTCCTCGAGGCGATGAAGGGCACCACGCTGGGTGTGTAGTGGTCGAACACACCGCCTCCAGCGAAGCATACCAACGGCTTGTTCTGGCTCGCCAGATCGCTGATGATGCGACGCACCTCGAGCTCTGATTTCTCAGAGGGAACATCGAGTTCTCCCTTCAGCTTCAACTCCTCAGGAACCTCGCCATACAGCTCCTCGAGACTCTTGACCCCAATGACATCCAGCATCTGCTGGACATCATCGGAAGTGTGAGGAAAATATTTGTACATATCTGATTCCAAATAACAGGTCACCTCGCGTTTACTCGCAAATCCCTTCGTATTCCTGGGCACTCATCAAGCTCTCGAGTTCAGATGGGTCGGACAGCTTTACCTTGATGATCCAGTTCTCGAAAGCATCCTCGTTGATAAGCTCTGGCTGATCCTCGAGCGCCTCGTTCACCTCGACCACCGTACCTGAAACAGGAGAAAACAGGTCGCTGGCTGCCTTGACTGACTCGACAGCGCCGAACTCCTCGCCTGCTGTCACTTCGTCGTCAACTTCTGGCATATCGACATATACGACATTACCCAACTGGGACTGGGCATAATCCGTGATACCAATGTATCCATACTCGCCATCCACCTTTACATACTCATGACTCTCGGCATAGTAGAGTCCTTCAATTACCTTTGCCATAATACAATCTGTTAAGTTTTTTTACTATATTCGAATTCTTTTTTGTCAGAAAAAATCTATCTGCTTCTCAAGCCTTCTTGTAAGACGTCTTGTAGAATCTCTTCTTCACCACCACACCTGGCTGCAGCTTGCGATGGATGCGAACCTGAACAGGGGTACCCAATGCAGCATACTCGACCTTGACGAGAGCCACGCAGATACTCTTGCCCACAGAGATGGAGCCGTATCCAGTGGTTACTGTTCCAATCGTTTCGTCGCCCACAACGACCTCATAGCCGTGGCGAGGGATTGCCTTGCCCTCAAGCTCGATGCCCACCAGCTTGCGCGTTACGCCCTCTGCCTTCTGGCGAGCAACGGCCTCCTTGCCAACGAATTCTTCCTTGTCTACCTTCACGAACATACCCAGACCTGCCTCGATGGGAGTGATGTCGTCGCTAAGCTCGTCGCCATAAAGCGGAAGTCCGACCTCGAAACGCAACGTGTCGCGGCATCCCAACCCACACGGCTTGCAACGGCCGCTCTCCATCAGCTTGTCCCACTGCTTCTGGATAAAGGAATGGGAGCCGAAGATCTCGAAGCCATCCTCGCCTGTGTAGCCTGTGCGGCTAATCAGAATCACTTCTCCCCCCTCTTCGTTCCAGTCGAGCTTCTTGAACATTCCGAACAGCAGTTCCTTGCAATCAAAACCCAGCACGTCCAGCAGGACAGCCTCAGAGTTGGGACCCTGAACGGCCAGCTGACCATAATAGGCGCTCTGGTTCTCAACCACCACGTCAAACTTCCTTGCCTCAGACTCGATCCAAGCCCAGTCTTTATCCTGAGTACCAGCATTGACGACAATGAAGAAGCAGTCGTCAGCCTCCTTGTAGACCATGATGTCGTCGATCGTGCCTCCATTCTCGTGAAGCATCATGCCATACATCGTGTTCCCAGTAGCCAAAACGGATACATCGTTCGTGAAGATGTGCTGCACGAAACGCTCTGCCTCAGGGCCTGAGACCAGCACCTCGCCCATGTGACTCACATCAAAAACACCACAGTCATTGCGAACTGCCAAATGCTCGTCCACAATGTCCGTATACTGAACAGGCATCTCGAATCCTCCGAATGAAATCATCTTAGCATGCTGCGCCAAATGCCTCTCGTAGAGGCAAGTCCTTTTGTCTGACATAGTAAATCCTTTCGTTATATGTTAGTTAATCAAATTCTCTAAGTAAACCAATATTACGTATTGGTTATCAATGATATAAGTTGTTCCTCAGTAAGCATCCTGACAGCCTTCTCAGGATGACTCCTACGGATGGCCTCCACCAGATTCTCCTGGGTGAACATTACTCCTTCGAAAGCTTCCTGGAAAGCCTTCTGGGCGTCCGCGAGTTCAAAGAAATCGCCTGTCACGCTTACTTCTCTCACGATGCTTCCCTTGAGCCGGAAATGCACCTCAACGGAGCCGCATCCTTCCACTCTCGCTTGCCTCACTTCCTCGTCGCGAGCCGAACTCCCGTAGAGAAAATCATAGGCGTAGTAGGTTTGCTCCAGCTGCTCAATCTCTCTCACGTCGCTCTCCTTCAGCACGATGCAGCGGTCCGTCAGCATTCCTCGCAGCTCCTCTCGCAGCCATCCCACTTCCTGCTGCTCAGAAAAGCCCTCAGGAGCCCTCAGCATGCCTTTCAGCACACCTATCCTCGCCCTGACGCTCTGCACGCCCTTCGCGCTGAGTTTCTGAGGGTTGGAATGCAGGGCACCTTGCAACAGGTCGGGATCCGTGTCGTAAAGCATTGTTCCATGAATCACGTCACGTTCCCCCATGTGATAGAACGCGTTGCCACACACCTTGCCTCTGCCCATCAGGACGACATCGTTGCGTCCATGCACCTCTGCCTCCGCTCCAAGCCTTCTCAGGGCGCCTGCCACCGTTTCGGCATACTCGCGGAACAGATCCTCGACTCTGGCGTGGGGAGTGACGAGACTTATCATGATGTTGCCCTCGTCGGCATAGATGGCTCCACCGCCGCTCTTCCTGCGGATGACATCGATATGATGCTCGCGGCAGAAATCGAGGTTTACCTCCTGATGGGCCACCTGATTGCGCCCCATGACGACCGTTCGTCCCAGCTGCCAGGTGAACAGGTAGCTGTCAGCAGGCAGATTCCTGGCGATCCACTCCTCAGCAGCCAGATAGAAAGGGGCTCTCTTCTTTGCTCCAGGAGAGACGCCAAGAGATACACCCTCTGATATCTCTACGTAACATGCCGGAAAATGCGTTGCCTTCAGCATAGTGGATGATGACGTAAATGCATATCAGATGGAATGGATGCTGCAAAGATACAAAAAGTTTTTCTCATGGACCTGTTTTCGCCAATTAAATCACTTCTTCTCCTTGATGATGGCTATGATGGCTGAAACCTCAGCGATGCTGATGTTGTCGGCTCTGTTCAGATAGCCACACGCTAGAACACTGGCAGACGTATTCTTGCCTAAGATATAGTCGACCAGCTGCTTCACGTCCTTCTCGTCCACCTTTTTGTCGCCGTTCACATCTCCCCGCAACGTCCCCCCATTGATCTTCACGACGGGATTCGCTGGGGAATAGACCTCTCGCGCCACATTCGAACCTGCCTCCTTCGACTTCATCACGATGCGATAGGTGCCTGTTGGAAGAGTGGCGGGAATGGTAAAGTTTTTAGTGATGGAATAAATAGGATAGTTTCTGGACTTCAGATTGTTGAAAGAGACGACTTCGCCCAGCTCGTAACTGGTGTTTCCAGCACAGGCGTATGCCTTGATCGTTCCTGTGAAGGACTGGAAAGAAACGTTCTCCAGTTTTGCGCCCTCTGGAATGTCGAATCTCATCATTTTTCCAGCGGTATATTCCGACTTGTCGACTGAATAGGAAAGACAGCCGAAGGACTTGCCTTCATCCGTTCCATTGTCTGGCTGGATGCCACAATAGAGGCTGTAATCATACGAGTAATCCACGCCCTGCCCCACCATGTTGTCGAGGAGGAAATAACCATTGCAGACGCCGCCCCAACCCCAGTTGACGTGATAGTAAGGAGTGGAGCCGTCGTAGCGGAATCCGTCGATGATGAATGCGTGGCCATAATTCTCCTGAGACGTGCCGCCCACGAAGACAGGACGCCTGATGGCCAGCTCGTTCTGAAGATGTTCATGCATGCGCGCCTCTCCCAGAAAAGCGAGAGTCACCTCTTCCAAGCTGGGATCGTAGGAGAAATTCTCGATGAGCGCCTTTCCTGCGGCAGCATAGTAGGCGAAACTGGAATTAACCGTATAGTCCATTTCTACGGATGCTCCACAGGCGGCATGAAGCTTTCCCACCTCTGCCCCCTCCTCATCGGAATAGCCGCAGGGATATTTATACGTGGAACCGCTGAGGGTGAAACAGTTTCCAGTCTTCTTGAGCGTCAGGTAGAACTCCTCGTCCGACCAAGTGCTTTTGTCAACCTTCCTCACCAGCGACCATTGCGAGGAGCCCTTCTCCTGAATGCCGATGTAGAGGCGGTAGTTTCCGTCGCTGATGCTGTAAGGCAGGACGGGATACAGTGCGTAGCTGAAGTAATAGTATCCTGCACCAAGTGAAATGAAAGGATTCGGATTCTGATACCGATCAATAATGGGAACGGGGCGGATGAAATTCCCTTTGCTGTCAGTCAGGATGGGTTGCGCCTTGAACTCCAAGTCCCCTCCCGACAAATTCCAGAACTCATTCAGAACGATATCGTTGTATTCGTCAAATTCCATGCTCGTGAAGAACATCTTCTTTGTGTTGTTTACCGTCTCCTGGGCTGTATAGGGCTCCACAGGGTACGAGTATGTATCTCTGATCTTCGTCCAGTCAAAAGTCGTGGAGGTGCAGTTCCACGTGACAGGAATCTTCTTGGTCGTCGTGGTGTAGCTGATGGGGCTTCCTTTCATCCTTTGGGGGTACTCATAGTATTTCATAATCTGAGCCATCGCTGTAGCCACACAACCCGTCAGCGGCCTTTGTCCATCCACGATAGGGCAGGTACTGTTGTAGGGAGTCCGCTGGTCGTAAACGATCTCCCCCAGCAGAGGTTCCACAGAGGCAAACTGACTGTTCGCAAAGAGTTTTCCGCGAGCCCGCTTCTTGGCAACATAGCTCTTGGGGGTAGCCTTCATCTTCTCCACGAAGGTCTGCAGGAATGCGACCATCGCATCCGGCAATCCGTCCTTTCTGAAGGTATCAGAGGCTGAGTATGCGATGATCTCAGGCAGACGGGTATCAGCCGACACAATCACATAGCCAGGAGCATTGTTGGTGAAGGAGAAGACGTAGAACGCCTCTTCGCCATTCTCCAGCAGACTGGCATCCAGAAGGTCGGAGGACTTGCATCGCACACCCAGCAGCGGCACAGCAAACGGGTCGGTCTGTGTCTCACTTAAGTTGAATGCGGCGTAGGCGATGGATTCCATTTCCTCCATTGTTCTCTGCGCAGCATGCAGGGACAGAGTAGCCATGAGAGCCATCAACAGCAGCAAGGAAACTCTTCTTTTGTTTGGCGAATGAGCCGTCTTCATCGTTTTACGCGTTTTTATCATGGTTAAGCTTAATTATCTTTATCTGATGCAAAGGTACAAAAAAAATGCGAGACTACAAAAAAGAATGCTAAGTTTTTTCAAAGAAAAAAAAGAGGACGACGAATCGGCGATAATCGGTAAATGAAGTGGCAGCTTAACAACTGTCCGAAGGGGGATGAAAACCTCTAATACCCAAGATGTTGCCCTGGGTTTCTGTAATCGTCGACCTTTCAGGCAGGAAAGATAGAATCCACCAAACCATCACCCTCCATCCTCGCCCAAAATGTCGTTTTGTCGTTTTGTCGTTTTGTCGTTTTTGCGCCCCAGCGTTTTTTTCTGGGTCTTATTATATATATAAAAAACGCGTTAATATATTAATGCGTTAAGGAGAACCCTCACACACTGAAAACGACAAAACGACAAAACGACAAAACGACATTTTCTGGGGGTGTGAACTTCGTGGCGATGAAGAGGCGCTCCATCCTGGCGAGAGAATAGAAGGGTTGCAGCTTTGTGCCACCATCCGGCAGTCCCGTGTTTTTTCTGCTGGAGCGCAAGAACTCCTTACCTATCCCAAATGGTAAATCTCTTTATGCATAAAAAGGTCCGATGGTGCTGGAAGGCGGCTGGGAAGAGACCAGCTCGATGGGCAGTCCATCAGGGTCATGGATGAAGCAGCATTGCTCACCGTTGGGAGCCGTGCGTACTGGCTCGTGAGGAACTCCCATTCGCTCCAGTTCCTGAACCGTCTGCGCCAGATTCTCGACCGTGAAGGCGAGGTGGCGGAGTCCGCATGCCTCAGGATAGGAAGGGCGATCGGGCGAGTCTGGGAAAGTGAAGAGCTCGATGAGATACTCGCCACCCAGCGAGAGCTTCGTCATCATGGAACGGCGCTCTGCACGGTATTCCTCGCTGATTATCCGACACCCCAGGACATTGCAGTAAAATCCCAGGGAAGCCTGATAATCAGAACATATAATGGCGATATGATTGACGCCACGCAGTCTTAGCATATACGAAAATAGAGAGAAGACCGGGAACTATACCTTCGGCAGCTTCCAAGGTTCACGATAGGTCTTGCACAGATAGGTGTCAGCCTCTGCGTCGTGGAAGGTCTTGCCGTCCCAGCTGAGTTTCTTGCCTGTGCGGTAAGCGATGTTGCCCAGGTGGGCGAACTTGGCGATGTGAGCACCGATCTGGATGCTGGCGTTGCAATTGAAATTACGGTCCTTGATGCAGGCCAGATGGTTCTTGACGTGGAGATTAAGGCCTCCCTCGCCGTATGCCTTCTGGAGGGCCACAGGCTCCATGCGCTCGTTGCCTCCCACGCGCTCTGGAATGACTTCCCATCCGCCACGATCAACGACAAGCGTACCGTTCTCGCCTACGAATCCCAAACCATGATTGCGCTTGTAGGCTCCATCGTCGATGCCGATAGCGTGATCCCACATGACGGTGAAGTCATTGAAGGTATAGATGGTCTGCAGGAGATCGGGCGTCTCGCAGGCATCGTCGGGATAGCCGAACTTGCCGCCAGAGGCCATGATGCTGTTGGGAGCCGTGACGTTCATGCCATAGAGGGCATAATCCAGCAGATGCACTCCCCAGTCGGTCATCAGGCCGCCTGCGTAATCCCAGAACCAGCGGAAGGTGAAATGGAAACGGTTGCGGTTGAAGGGACGCTTGGGAGCAGGGCCGAGCCACATGTCGTAATCCACGCCTGCAGGAACTGCCTCGTCGGGCTTGACGGGAATGGAGGGACACCATCCCTGATAGGAGAAGACACGGACGGTGCGGATCTTGCCCAGCTTACCGCTGTGGACGAAATCCATAGCATCCTGCCAGTGTGGGTCGCTGCGTTGCCACTGTCCCACCTGCACGACGCGCTTGTACTTCTCTGCAGCACGAACCATGATGTTGCACTCCTCGATGCTGTTGCCCAAAGGTTTCTCGCAATAGACATCCTTGCCTGCCTGGCAGGCTGCCACCAACTGGAGGCAATGCCAATGATCGGGGGTGCCGATGATGACCACGTCGATATCCTTGTTGTCAATCAGCTTCCGCCAATCCTTGTAGAGATTAGCGACTTTCTTCCCCTGAAGCTTTTCAGTATCGGCAGCCCGCTGCTCGAGGACGCCAGAGTCAATGTCGCAGAGGGCGATGCAGTCGACCTCAGGATTGCGGAGGAAGGCTTGCAGATTGGCGAATCCCTGCCCTTTGCAACCAATCAGACCCAGATGGATCTTGTCGTTTGCGCCAACAGGCTTCGCTGCAGCACGGATCATGAGGGGACTCAGGGTAAGGCCTGCACTTAGTGCAGCACTCTTCTCAATAAAATCTCTTCGTGTCATACTTTTCCTTTTCTTTAGAGTTAATATATGTAAAGATTTTTTGCTATCATTCAATGTAAGGATTTTTTGCTATCACGCTTCACGTGCCTGCCGAGGACGCTTCACTCGAGATACTTGCTGAAGAACTCCCAAAGGACCTCACCCGTGTCCATGTCGTCGGTGAACCAGCAATGGGGCGCACCCTTCACCTCGTAGAGCCAGACCTCTGTCCCCTGGTCGCCCCGCAGATACTTGTGGCGGATAATGGGACGATGCTTGCGTGTCTGCTCGTAGACCACCGTGTCGCACTCCTCCACCTCGCAACGGTCGGCAGCTGCCACAGCGTGGACCGCCATCGGAACGGCAATGTAGGGGTTCCATCCTCCCGTGTTCTCAGGGTCGCCCTCCCACATGGAGGTGGTGTCGCTGGTACCATGAATCTCGAGGAAGGGAACGGGACGAGGAATGCGGCGCTCCTTGTAGAGCCATTGCATGGTCAGTCCTGCGAGGGAACCGAAAGCCTTGAAGACCTTCTGGTCGGAATACGCCAGCAGATAGCACATCTCTCCGCCATTCGACATTCCTGACAGGAAGGTGTTGCGCGCGCTGAGATGATACTTCTTTTGGACGTAACGCGCCATTCGGCACATCGATTTCACATCGTCGACCTTCCATCCCTCCTGCATGGGATAGCCCACATTCCAGCTGTGCTTCCCCGTGGGGTCCTTGAGGCCGATGGGGATGCAGACGGCGAACTTGTGCCTGTCGGCTGCGTGACACGCCAAATCATTCACCTCGCCCGGGCTGCTGTAGCCGTGGAGGACGAACAGGAGGGGCGCATCCTGAGCCAACCCCTCGGGACGATAGAGACGGAATACGCGATACTGGCCATCCACTTTGAGGCTGTCACGCGTGTATTCACGGGCACTCGAGGCAAGACTGCCGATGCCCAAAAACAAGAATGCAAGGAGATATCTTCTGACTTTCATAATCTATCAAATTTCATGCGAGGCTCTCATTTGGCCTGCGTATAGCCTTCTGAGCGAAGGAGTTCCACGATACGGGGCCGCAAGTCACCCTGGATGACTATCTCGCCATCCTTGGCGGTGCCTCCTACCCCACACTTCTGTTTCAGCATCTTTCCCAAGGCTGCAAGGTCCGCATCGGAACCTACGAAACCACGAACGAGGGTGACCGTCTTGCCTCCTCTGCCGGCACGCTCCATGCTGACGCGAAGCTTCTGCTGCTGCTTGGGAAGCGTTGCAGGCTGGCCCTCGCCTTCCTCCTGAAAACTGTAATCAGGATTGGTGCTATAGACCATGCCTAAGCGGTGTTTCCAATCGTTGTTTGCCATATTCCTGCCGTTTTCTGTCTGATGGGCGGTTTATTTCAACCCGTATTTTCGCAGAATCTTGGTCACCGGCTTGACGATGGACTCAGCCCAAAGGGTGTAGCCGTAATCACCAGGATGAACCCCGTCGACGCTGGTCTCGTGGGTGGGCGAGGTTGCATTTGTCTTGCGGATAAAGTAGACGTTGTCGTAGCGCTTGACTGCCACGCTCATGATGCTGTCAACAAAGTCCTGACGCGACTGCTCGTTCCGTTGGTTCGTCACGCTGAAATTGCGGTTCTCGCGGTAGATGGTGCGCTGGAAGATGAGCGGTTTGCCGGGATGGGCTTTCTGGAGTTTCTCGATGAAAGGAAACAGACGGTCGCGGATCTCAGCAATGCTGGGGTTGGAGAACGTGTCGAAAACGAAAGCATCGGCCTCTGTGGCGCATAGCACGTCGCAGAAGTAGGGCTGAAGCTTGCAGTTGCCTGCGCAACCCAGATTGAGCACCTGATAGCCTGTCGCACGGCTGAACTGGGAAGGATAGCACATGCCGGCGCGAGAGGTGCTGCTCCCATGTGTGAAACTGCTGCCGAAGAACGCAATGCGATGGCGGAAAGGATTCGGAAGAGCCTCGATGCGGCTGCCTTCCTGGACACCAATCTGCACGCTGTATTCCTCGCTCTGCAAGGGGAAATAGAGCAGGCACTCCTTCTCTGAGTCATCCATGTTGTTGAGCACCACCTGGTTGCGCCCCAAATCCTTGTCTGGAGCTGCAGCTGAATTGGCAAACAGCCACTTGCCGTCCTTGCGGATATAAAGGTCGAATCCGCGCGCAGCATGGCCGTTGGTGTTGTTGGGGAAACCTGTGGTACCAAACTTGGCTTTCACGGAGATCACCGTAGAATTGGTTCGGAAAGCGCAAGCCAAGCCGACGCTGTAGCGTACCTGCGTGTTCTCGCTTTTCGTGAAACCCGTGAAACGGACCGTATCCACGCGATGATAGGGAACGGGGTTCTCAGGGAAGAACTGCCCAATCATCGTCAGGTCAGTAGCCTCCGTAAAAACAAACTTCACGTCCCTGGGGGTCTGAGCAAAGGAGACGCTGCTCAGCAGGACTGCCATAAGAAATGAAAAACTGATATGCCTCATGCTGTAAAGATATTTTCAACACGTTAATTCCTTCATTTCAACACGTTGATTTCCTCGCTTCAACACGTTCTTTTTCTCCATCCTCCCGAATCAGACTTTCAGGAAGACCTTATGCTTGTAGAGGAAATAAAGGAAAATCCATTGGACAGCAATGAAGCTGCACTCTGCCACAATGGGTTGGTACATCTCTGGGAACAGGTTGACCAATCCGTCGAAAAGGGCATGCTGAACGCCATTGAAGAAGGCGAAGCGACGAGCCAAATAGATGGTAATGGAATTCATACCAATCACGACGAAGAAGAAATCCCAATGACGCCAGTTCAACACATCTATAATATAATAGAAGAGGGCGAACATCAGCAAGGAATAACCAGCCACAGCGCACACGAAGGAGCTCGACCAGAGGGCTTTGTTGATGGGATAGAAGAAATTCCAACCCCATCCGATCAAGGCGAATGCCACGCCAGCCAGGGCGATGTAAAGCGCTTTCTTGCGACGCGAGAAGAGATTGTCGTCCAACTTGACGAAGCGGCCTGTCAGCATACCCAGCAAAGCCGTTCCGATTGCAGGAATCGTGGAAAAGAGTCCCTCAGGATCGTACTCTGGGCGATAGCAATGAACACCCAGAATCACGCGGTCGAGCCAGCAACCGATATTCCCCTCCTTGGAGAGCGGATCGGCTCCCTCAGGCGCTCCTGGCGCTACGAGCAGAATGTTGCACAACCAATAGCCAACGAGGATGACCAGGAGGATGGCGATGATCTTCTTCAGGTCCTTCACGCTGGTGTAAATCAGGGCGGCGAACATCCAAGCCAGACCGATACGGGACAGCACGGAGCAGAAACGGACGGTGGACCAGTGGAAATCGAGCAAACCGTTATAAAGCAATCCAAGGAAAACGAGCATCAGACCACGACGGACAATCTTCTTGTAGATGTCTGCCTTAGACTTGCCCCGCTCCAACTGGTTAGCCAAAGAGAATGGCCAGGAGATTCCAGCGATGAAAAGGAAGAGGGGGAAAATGGTGTCATGATGACGAAGTCCATCCCAAGGCACATGTTCCATGTGGTCAGAAATCACTTGCCAAGCCCCATTATCAGGGAACAGTTTAGCGATAGCCACGATAAGAGCTGCTCCACCAGAGATGAAAAACATATCGAACCCTCGCAAAGCATCCAATGATTCAAGTCGTTTCATAGTATTCTCCTCTTGATTTTTATGATTTTTAATTAAGATTATAGCGACAAATTTACAAAAGAATTTCATAAAAAAGCCCTCAGAAGAACAAAAACTCGGTTTTCGTGACCACTTTTCTTGAAAAAGACGCAAGAAATGCAGATATTTGCAACTGAAAAGCAGAATCTAAAACAAAAAAGAATCACATGAATAGGTATCTGACACACATCGGGGCCCTTGCCCTACCCTTCCTGATCTGCGCATGCAGCTCACACCAGGAATACACGATGAGCAAAAGCGAACTGATGGACAAGATTCAAGGCAGCTGGGCAGCTCAAACCATTGGTTGCGCTTATGGCGGCCCCACAGAGTTCCGCTATCAGGGGCAGACCATCGCAGACAGCATCCCAATCCTCTGGAGCGACCATCAAGTGAAGGATTTCTTTGACAACCAACCTGGACTCTACGATGACGTCTACATGGACCTGACCTTCCTCGATGTCCTGCACCGCCTGGGGAAAGATGCTCCAGTGGACTCCTTCGCCCTGGCTTTCGCTCATGCAGATTACCACCTGTGGCACGCCAATCAGGCCGCGCGATGCAATATCCTCAGGGGAATCATGCCTCCTGAATCAGGACACTGGCTCAACAATCCCCACGCTGACGACATCGACTATCAGATAGAAGCTGATTATGCTGGCATCATGTGCCCAGGATTGCCTAATCTGGCAAGCAAATATTCCGACAAGATAGGCCACATCATGAACTATGGGGACGGATACTACGGTGGCGTCTTCGTGGGCGCTATGTATACGCAAGCATTCATTATGAAAGATATTCCCAGTATCATCAACAAGGCTCTGCAGACCATTCCCGCTGAAAGTAATTTCCACCAATGCATCAGCGACGTGATAAAGTGGCACAGCGAGTATCCTGACGACTGGCGCCAGACTTGGCAACTCTGTCAGGACAACTATGCGGAAGAAGTGGGCTGCCCAGAAGGTGTGCACCGCCCCCTGGACATCGATGCAAGCATCAATGCTGCCTACATCGTGATAGGTTTGCTCTACGGCGAAGGAGACTTTGGCAAGACGCTGGAGATTTCCACCCGCTGCGGACAAGATTCTGACTGCAACCCTGCATCGGCTGCAGGTATCCTGGGATGCATGATGGGATACAGCCAAATCCCAGAGGAATGGAAAGCAGGTCTGAAGGATATCGAAGACCGACCATTCCAATTCACAAACATCTCATTGAAAAAGGCTTACGAATACAGCTTTGAACTGGCGCTTCAAAACATAGAAGAAACGGGAGGACACATTTCTGGGGACCAGATAAAGCTCCGTCTGGAGGTTCCCAAAGCCGTTCCTATGGAAGAATGTTTCGCTGGAATCACGCCCAAAGAACTGCTCCCAGGAAACACGATAGACCAACTCGGAAAGATAGAATTTGAGGGGTGCGGCATCGTTGTCTGCAACTGGATTCAAAGTCCCCGCCCAGACTATGTGGCAGAAGTGGAAGTCTTCCTAGACGATGAACTGGCAAAAACAGTTACTTCCGCAGCCAACTATCACAACCGCAGTCAGGAACTTTGCTGGTTCTATGACTTGGAAGAGGGCCATCACACGATGGAACTCAAGTGGCTCAACCCAGAAGAAGGAATCCAAGTAAACTGTCATAATATTTTGGTATACACAAAGAAACAATCCAACGAGAAATGAGAATACGCGCATTCATCGTGATGCTGTGCGCAACACTATCTCTCAGCGCACAGAACGTCACAGGAAGAATCACCTGCAAGGGGAAAGGAGTGCCTAATGTGGTCGTATCCGACGGATATGAACTGACCAAGACGAACCAGGCAGGATATTACGAACTCCGCTCGCTGAAACAGAACGGATATGTTTTCTACACATTACCCTCAGGTTACGAGCCAGAAGTGAAGAATGGATTTTATCCCATGTTCTGGGCCCCATTGACCGAAGACACAAACACTCGAGAGGAACACAATTTCCAGCTGAAAAAGGTTAAGAACAAGAACCATTACATGGTGGCTGGAGCCGACAGTCATCTGGCAGCCCGAATGAACGATCTCACCCAGTTCCGAAATGGCTTCCTGGAAAGCCTGAAAAGAGAAATAAAGAAGGCTGGCAAGACTCCCATCTATTCCACCATCCTGGGCGACCTCGCATGGGACACCTATTGGTACAAGAACAATTACGGGCCCAAACATCTCATGCAAACCCTGACGGATGAAGGCTATCCCATCATCCTGTTTCCCGTGATAGGCAATCACGACAACAATGGTGCCATCCCAGCCGGAAAGGATTGCGATTTCCTGTCATCTGGCATGTTCCGGAAGGTCATTTGTCCGAATTACTATTCGTACAATCTGGGCGAAGTTCACTATGTGGTGCTGGACGACATTTATTACAAAAATACCGAGACAGGAGGAAAATACAACAAAGGAATCGTTGGATCACGCAACTACGACGCGTACATCACTCCCACCCAATTCAACTGGCTCCGCAAGGATTTGGAACAGGTGGACAAGGAAACCCCCATCATTGTGGGTGTTCACATTCCTGTCTGGAATCTTAGACAGAACACGTTCGAAGTCTTCCCCTCTCTTACCAGCCACAACAACGAGAACTCCAGCGAGGCGCTGTGTGAACTGCTGAAAGACTTCAAACAAGTACTTATCATCTCAGGCCACACCCACTACAACTACCACGCACATCCAGAGGCCTATCCCAACATCCACGAGAACAACATAGCAGCCATCTGTGCCACTTGGTGGACGACTGGTGAACTGTCGGGGCGTCACATCTGCAAAGATGGTTCCCCCGGTGGCTATGAACTCTTCACCATTCGTGGAAAAGACATCAAATGGCAATATCATTCTACCGAAAAGAATGGCGATGTCCAGTTCCGCCTATATGATATGAATAAGGTGAAAGAGTTCTACCAAACGGATGAGACCATGAAGGCAATCCTGAAGAAATACGATAATCGTTTGGACTATGGCTCCATCGGTGACAACCTCATCCTGCTGAACGTCTTCAACTATGATACTGACTGGAAAATAGAGGTGAAAGAAAACGGAGTAAGCCTGCCTCTCAAACGGGTAACCACCGAGGACCCACTTCACACGTTGGCTTACGATGTTCCCAAATTCAAAGCTGATGGGGTCTATGGAACGGGCTCTGCAGCAGGTAAGACCAGCCACATCTTCTTCATTCAAGCCAGCACAGCAACAGAAGACGTAAACGTTCGTGTGACCGACTCGTTCGGACAGGTCTACACCAGCAAGTTCCATCGCCCTGCACCCTTCACTATAGAAATACCATAACACTAAAGAAAAGATAAAAAATCAATGAGGATACTACGCCGCACCATCCTGCTCCTGACAACCATGATGAGCCCAATGACCATGATGGCTCAACACGAGTGGACAGCAATAATAAACAATCCGAGTTTCGAAAAAGGCACATCAGGTTGGACCCTTGAGACCAATGTGTCCGGATGGGAAGATTATTTCATAGCTACCGAAGGAACTGCAGATGGAATCAGACACTACAACATTTGGGCACAACGCGTGAAATCCATCAATATTTTTCAAAACGTCTCACTTCCTGCTGGTAAGTATACTCTGTCTGCTCAACTGAAAACGAACACGCAGGGGCTTAACAATCAGCATGTTTATGCCGTCACCAAATCAGGAGTCAAGAATTCTGGCACACTTGCCTCGGCAGGCAACATGGAATGGAAGAAACTGGAAGTGGATTTCTCTCTCGACGAGAAAGAAAACATCACGATTGGCGCTCGAAGCACAGGAAACAGCTCCACGGAAAAAGGATGGTTCTGCATCGATGACTTCCGTCTCTACAGCAGCACAGGCGAATGTCCCTATCAGTCTGTAGAGCAAGTCACATCAGCCCTCACTCTCAATGATGGCAACGAACTCCACATTACAGGCAATACGCCATTCTCCACCACAGGATTTGTAGATCTCGCTGACACGGAACATACTGTCGTATATTTCGATGGCTTGCGTCCTTCATCAGTTATACGCAGCCTTTCCCACATTACCATAAAAGGTCAACCTGCTGCAAGTGAGCAGAACTGCCAACTACGTCCCTATGATCATGGCACGTTGCTACTACCCTATGGGGCAGAAAGTAAAGAGGAAGATGGTTTCCATCCACTCACCGTCTACAGCGAGCGGAACTGTCAAGGCACATCCTGCAATCTCTTTGGTATCGAGAACACCAATGGGTACATGAACACGCTCACCGATGAAAAGCTGAACAATCAAATACGCAGCTTTACCTTGAAGCGTGGATACATGGTCACTTTTGCCTTACAGAATGAAGGATACGGATATCAAAGATGCTTCATAGCAAGCGACAAGGATCTGGTGGTCAATGAATTGCCTGACATCATGGATAAACGCATCAGTTCATACCGCATCTTCCGTTTCAACAACATTGGAAAGAATGGTGTGGCTAACATAACCGATCAGAGCCGACTCCGCAAACTTAACTGCACCTGGACCTACACCTGGGGGGCAGGCCAAAGTTTAGGCACTGATTACGAGTGCGTGCCTCACATGAATCACCTGTGGAGCAATTCCACCCATTCACTGGGCGCTAATGACCAATCGCCTTACCTCAAGACTGACAATGAACCAGGCAACAACAGCGATCCCTCCCCTGCTACCGTGCTCCAAGAGCTTGAAAGATGGAATGACATGATGCGCACTGGCCGACGCCTCCTCACACCTTCCTCTCACGACGGAAGCATCAATTGGTTCACCACTTTTCTGGACAGCATCGACTCGCGCGGATGGCGATGCGACGTGTTGGACATACACTGCTATTGGAACGAAGGGACCTACAACAATATCAAGAGCTCATGGGTAGACCGCTACAAGCGTCCTGTATGGATCACAGAATTCATCTGGGGAGCATCATGGAGCGGAGGACTTGGAATTTTCAGCGTAGCCACCACCAGTGCGCAACGCAACAATCCGTCTGCCGAAATCCTGGAACAGAACAAGACCGTATTGACTCGCATCTGGAACAAGCTCAACGATTGGGATTTTGTGGAACGATACGCCTACTGGAACGACGAAGCAAACTGCTCCAAAATCATGATCAATGGGAATCTGACCCCTGCAGGAGAAGTATATGCTCAGATGGAGACAGGTACCAGCTATTCAGGCAACTACGATTTCGTACCAACAAATTGGCGCTTAGACCCGCCTAAAGACTTGACAGCCACGTTGAACCAAGCGACTCACATGTGCACGATCTCATGGACAACCTATAATGGAGACCTCGCCAACACTATGGCTCTCCAGCGGAGAGTAAACTCAGGGACGTGGGAAACATTGCAGGAATGGACTCGACCAGATCAACTCAAATACTCCTATCGTGATGAACTGACGGAGACAGGAAACTATGAGTATCGGATTCATGAGGTAAGCTACAAAAACACGAATGTCAACAGTCCAAGCGTGAGTGTGTTTGCTGCCTATACCAACGGAACTGAGCAACTGCAATACGGAACCCTGCAGGCAAGTGGTCCTGAAACGATGAAAGTCACCTGCAAGGAACTCGACAGTCGCCCCATTGTCTTTATGGGGATACCCACCAACTCCAACAGCACAATAGGACTGGTGCCACACATCAGCTCCATAACCAACAGCCAATTCACCTTCAACTTCCAACCCTGGAATCTGCCAGGTACGACCTCGATGAACAAGGACGAAAACATAGACTTCCTCGCCATCAAAGCAGGAAATTATCATTGGGGAGACCTGCGTGCTGAAGTGGACACGTGCCAATATACCCGCGAAGATGGCACCATTTCTAAGGGAATTCAGGAAACGGCCGTCGAAATCTTCTTCAACGAACCTTTCCCAGAAGGCATCATACCCGTGGTGATTGTCCAACCTTTCAAAACAGGCAGCAGCACGCTTCCTGTGATTGCAAAAGCATACGACATCACCAACCAAGGCTTTAAGGTGAAATTGCTTAAACAAAAAGGAGAAACTGGTCACATCACCTCACATTCCGTATATTATATGGCTATCACTCCTGGTTCAGCAAATCTGGACGAACGTGGCAAAAGCATTTTTGCAGGAAGATTTGAGGATCCTGTAGGTGGCTCAAGTGCTGTTCAGTGCTACTTCCTTGATGATACAGGAGAACGGTATTACTTCAAGAATCCTTACATCATTGCACAGACACAAACCCTCAATCTGGATTATGCAAACATCCTGCGCCGCACGTCGGACAACACGCTCAAGGTGGAAGATGCAGAAGGAAACACCTATCGCGGTACTTCTGGAATACGCATCCGGCGCCAAATGGACAGCAGTCTTTCCGCTGCCGAATTGGGGACCAACTCTGCCACAGAGAATGGAGATTACGTGGGTTACATTGTCATCAATAACTTGACCCTTTCTGGTGAAACCAGGATTTCTGCTCCAGTGAATTCCACTCCCATCTCAGATGGTATTATCTATGACCTGCAAGGTCGAAAGATGCCACAAGCCGCACCTCTCCTTCCTGGAATTTACATTCGGGATGGCCATAAGTTTCTCATCAAGTGAGGTAAAAGCCAACTGCAAACAATGATTATTGTCAAATTCGTACAAACATAAGAAAACATGTTGAAGTCTCTCAAATCAAAACTGCTTTTTCTGTTCATAACCACTCTATTAGGTACAGGTGACCTATTAGCACAACAAGTAGTTTCTGGCATATATGTTGGAGGCCATATCCGCAGGAATCGTCCCAACACCATCAGTACACTTCGCAATTCCGGATTCACCTATGTCATATTGTTCAATGTTCATGTGGAAAGTGACGGAACTCTTACCACGGATGGCGAGACGATTGTGAAAAATGGCGAATACGTCTTTGCTAAAACCCAACCACATTACCAGGAAGACGTGGCGAACCTGAAGACAGCTCCAACCAGTATTCAACGTGTAGAAATATGCATAGGCGGATGGGGAAACACTTCATACGACAACATCAAGAAACTTGTAAACTCAAATGGAACAGGTTCCAATTCCATTCTTTACAAGAACTTCAAGGCTCTGAAAGATGCCTTACCTGAGGTAGAAGCTGTCAACAACGATGACGAACATTGTTATGATGCTGAGTCAGCCTCCAAGTTCCATATTATGATGCATCGGCTTGGCTATAAAACTACCCTCGCTCCTTACACGAATAAGAGTTTCTGGACAAGTCTCTGTTCCAAGATTCATTCCAATCGTCCTTGGGCGGTAGACCGCATTATGGTGCAATGCTATGACGGCGGAGCCTACAACAATCCCACTGACTGGAATTTCAACGGATGCACCACCCGTCATGCAGGCCGTACCAATTACCAGACTGACATGAACACATCCATCGCTCAAATGGAAACATGGTATAAAAGCAATGCAGCTACTGGCGGTTTTGTATGGGTCTATAATGATGAGACATGGAATCTCAACCAATGGGCATCAGCCATGAACCGTACTTTCCATTGCATGACTGTGCCTCAAGAAGACGTTGTAATCAATTGCTATAGTGAGTACAACTACAAAGGGTACTGCGTAGGACTTCCTGAGGGTGAATTCACGCAAGCAGATCTTGCACTTTATGGTATCGCCGCAAACGATATCTCATCAGTGGAGATTGCCAAAGAGGGATACAAAATCCGCATGTTCAGAAGTGTTGATTGTACGGGTGGCTCCTACATCTGCTCACGAAATACTGCACGCATGACATCCGCATACAACAATGCCATCCGATCCATAACAATCATGCCCGACGAAGAAACATCCGTCAGCAGCATAGCCTCTACTGAGATATCCCTTCATCCCGAAAATGAGGCTATCAATATCCAGCATGGTCGTGGAGAACTCTTCAGCATTTATAATGCTTCTGGTCACATGATCTACTCTGCGAAGGTTGAGCAGAACGATGAAACCATATCCCTCAGTTCTCTTCCTCATGGGATCTATATCATCCACGTGGGAAACAAGACTGCCAAGGTGAAAAGATAGAATTTCTTTCACGCAAATGCTCATTTTTTAGAGAAAAACATGTCATTATGGGTGTTTTAACGTGTTGACTGAGACATTTTAACACGTTGAGATGCCTTTTTCGTCGCGTTGAAATTGCCGTCTCTGGGATGGAAGATTTTGTAAGTGATTGATTATCAGGTAAGAAGAGAAACAAAAAGGCTAAGCGTGACAATTGGGACAATTAGGACAATTAATTTTTGCATGTTTCGCTGCTCACGTGGGGGGAAATCTTCTCTAAACAATTAGTTGAAATAGTAATGTAACCAACTAATATATATATGCTTATAACGTTATTTACTGATTTATTATAATAATTGTTACTTTATAATAATACAATCAATATCATATATAATCAGAAATGGGTACTCTGGAGAGGTTTTCCACGAAAACAGGAGGGGAAACGGGAAAAAATGCAGATTTTTGAAGGAAAATGCAGGAAAATGAGCCAAAAATGAGGCTATTTTCAGGAGAAAACAATAAGTGCTACACAGTAGTAGAATGCCTAACTGATTGATTATTAGTAATATAGATTGAATGTCTCATTCTCTTGACCCTCAGTTTGGGGGAGTTTGGTGCATAAAAACAATTGTCCTAATTGTCTCAATTGTCACGTTTGGAGAAAAGCCATTAATAAACTTGACGATATAGCATTAGAATTGCTTCAATAATTCCCTACCCTTGTTAGTTAGATAGTAGGACTGAATTGGATGGTCTGGTGCCTCTGGATAGAGCAAAGCAATAAAACCATCTGCCAAATTTGGTGTGATGTAGGTGTTAACAAAACTTGATCTGTTGTGCAATTTCATACCATCCATTAAAGATTTAAAGTTTGCACCATTTTCACCAACAGCCAACAAGAACTACTTTTGACGTTTTTTTTAGCTTGTTCTTTTGAGGTTGTATGGTAGACTTGTATGGTTATATGGTTGTTCAGGTGAACGTGATGACCTTTATATCTTCGATTGTCATCGATAGCCTTTCTATTGCAAATCCATTTGGAAAGGTACACAATTTTATCGAAAAGGTGACACAAAATCATCGTTTCGCACCTAATTAAAGGAATTTTTTATCTAAACTCATCCATGTGACACCAAAAGGTACGATAAATGAAATATTTTAAGTACCTTTGCAACGCATAATGGCAACATGCCATCTTGCAAGACATATTGAAATAACGAAGCGTTATGCTTTTCTTGTAATCGGAAACGTGAGAAACTTCCAAAGTCAGCAAGAAAGTGTGGCGGTTCCCGCGTATAGCGTGGACTGGTTACTACATCTGCTGACTAGGTAATTCTCACGACCTCCGATTGAAGAAGTGGTATATCAGTGCCACGCTTTATAACATTTAAAGGCTCTTGTGGCGGCTGGAGAGCGAGTCTTGGGTGATTATGAACGAAGAAGAAATCACTTATGATGGAGATAACGTTAGAATGACGAATCCTTCAGTATCTTTTTGTCGCTATTGTGGTAGTAAAATTTTATCCAATTCGTCCTATTGCTCTACTTGTGGCAAACCATTGAGTAATATTAAGGCTCCTGTTGCTCAAGTAAATACCCCACACACACAATTTTATTCCATACGGCCCGCAGTACAACCTGTGTATGCTTCCCAACAACCTCAACAGGCTAATCAGACCACAGTTATTGTGAATGAGCGAAAGTCCAATGGAATTGGAACTGCAGGATTCGTGTTTGCTCTTTTGGGTATTATTCTTTCATGGGTTCCCGTAGTTGACTTCGTCATTTGGTTTCTAGGTCTTTTATTCTCCTTTATTGGATTATTCAAAGCTCCAAGAAGTTTAGCTATAACAGGATTTCTTTTGTCAATTATAGGCATTATAATTATTATTGCTATATTTGGCAGTATTGCAGCTCTTCTTAGTAAAATGTAATAAATAACTTACTATGAGAAAGATTATATCTGTCCTACTATTATGCAATTGCATATCAGTTTTATCCCAAACGACTTTTGATGCGATTGAAGCAGATGTCAGGAGTTGGTCTAATGAACATAAGGAAACATTTGTCCTAAACTCTAAATCCCCTAAAACTATAGAGTTTCCCACGCAGCGTTATTCTATAGAGGGCGTTATCTCAAAAGGAGTCTTGTGCGAAGGAACAATAGCCAAGTTTTATGACATTTCATCCCTCACTCCTAACTTGTTATTGGAAGGAAAAGTGACATACAATGCAAGTCGATTGATTATTGACGGCATTAAGTACGAAAGCACACCAGCGGAAACGAATAAGTTATTCGGCTCGTTTTATGTCTATAATATGGATGACTATTCCATGAACTATAAAGCGAAAAAAGCTGGTAATTTAAGGATAAAGTGCCAAAATGCAGCATATCTTGAAGGCTTTTATCTTCGGTGCCCCGTGATTGTAAGTTTAGTTGGTGGAAGTTCATCGGTCTATGTTGACGGTAAGACAGGAGGGAGAGGATATTCTTTCTTATCAGCTGTAATCCCCAATATTACGCTCAATGATGATGAGTCTTTTGACATCTATCAAATACTCCTTCAAGCAAAAGATGATGTCACGATGTGTTGGGAAAATGGAATAATGTTCAGAGGTCGGGTCAAACCAACGCCAAGAGAAGATGGCACTATCGTTTTTTATACATTGGATGGACAAAAGACGGGAATGACTACAGGTCCTAAGAGAATCACCGTCAGTCGTGAGAATGGTAATATTGTATATACTCAGGAAGATAATGATGACAATGAGCTTCTGTCAAAAGAAACGATGTATGTTAGGGACGATGGAACATTATCTGAGATGGATTATTGGAATACAGGTAAGATTTACGAAAACTGCTATCTTGCTCAGTGGACATATAGAAATGGGAACTATTTCGAAGGCTCAATAAAGAGCACAGTTACGGTTGATGGGGTTTCCTCAATGGCAACCAATGGGGTGTTCAAATATCCCAATGGAGATAGGTTCGAAGGAGATGTTTCATCAAAGACTGTTGGTCCGTTTTTTATTGACGGAACAACCTATTTCTCGGATGGAAACAAATTGAAAGGTAATTGGTTGGGAAAATACAAATTGTCAAGCAGCCAATTATCAAAACTATATAAATGCCAAAATCCTTCAGAAGCCATTGCACTTGCAAAAAATCTTGAACGGAGTAACTATTATCAAGACTATAAATATACTGGGAGCTTACAATTTTTTGACCCTTCAAGGGAGGAGTTTATATTCACCTCTTTATTCTCTGCAGATTACATAACATACGACAAAACAAATAAGCTATATTCTTGTAGATATGATAAAACTGATACAAAGATAATATTTGAGTTTGCTGTTGATAACAACGGCTTTCGCAAATGGGAAATCATTTATGGGAATAATAACAAACCTGAATATATCAATGAGTTTACATGGTATTCAAATGGAGAGATAGAATCTATTAAGTCATATTTTTATAGCACAAAGAAAATCTATCTATCTTGCAATTTCTTCTCAGATGGCAAATTAAGGAGTGCATATCAATATGGCCCAAGTAATTCTGGTGAAAACATATTAAGAAAATCTAAAGAGTCGCATCCCTCATTTGGAGGATTTACATGCAAACTTTATGATTTGAATGGTCAATATGAGCGATCAATAAGTTGGGGTATAGGTGAAGCGTTCTTTGGTGGAAGCAAACATTTCACACCTTACAAATTTGAATTTGACAAATTGGAACCCATTGAATAAGTCCTAAAGTTATTTATAAATCATATTCTCCGTGAAATGAAAAAATGCATTTATTGTGGAGCACAGCTGGAAGAAGACTCTATTTTTTGTTCTTATTGTGGGAAGAAAATCGAATTTCGATCTTGTCCCCATTGTGGCACAAAATTAGAGGATGATAGCATTTTTTGTTCAAACTGTGGGATGAGACTACAGATAATACCCGAAGAGACTCTACCTTATAAAACAGAAACACAAGAAGTTGAAACCACCTCCAAGAAATCTTATTCCTTGTGGTATGACACATGTTGCATGGGGATTGTTTTATTATTACTATGTGGATTTTATGCATATAGGTATTTCAAGAGAATATCGGAGAATGAGATTAGCATACCTTTCACAAATGTTGTCAATAGTAATAAGGAATTATCATTGGTTGGAAACGCTGACGGATTCCCATTAACATTAGATTTAACAATTAATAATGGTAATGTAACTGGCCTATACAAGAATATAAACTACGTTACCACGATGAAAGTTACAGGTACTTTGGTTGACAACGTGTTTAGCTTAAATGGAGAGGCCGACAACACAAACTATACATTTCAAATTGTTGCTGAAGGTGAAAAATATACAGGGACATTTGGTAGGGTTGGTGGTAAAAAAATGAAATTGCATCACTAGTGTCTCTTAATTTTTGTTAATTACTACAGTTAACTCTCTTATGTACAACAAAGTAGTTCTTGAAAATAGTGTCCCACTTTTGGAATGCGTACCTTTGTGCCCAATTTCAAATTGGAACAAATATGCATTTGGGGC